>CABXQE010000018.1 GCA_902514295.1 uncultured SAR86 cluster bacterium
ATGAAAGATGTGAATTGGAAAGTTTATTGGTTAGAGCAAATTATTTAAGACGTGGCGGAATCGAAATAAACCCTGTGAGAACTACTCACGAGAATTACGAGCAGATTTTAAGAGAGCAAAGGCAATAAGCAGATGAAAGAAAATAATGAAGATAGATTAAATAAGATTGAATCTAAATACTTGTTTCAAGAAGACTCTCTTGAAAGACTTAGTCAAGAATTAAGAACACAACAAGTTGAAATTCTAAAACTTAAAGATGAAATTAAATCTTTAAAAGAATCTTTAACAGAACTGCCATCTAAGGAAGGCATCGAAGGTGAAAAACCTCCTCATTATTGATTGCCTTAGATTAGTTTTATTAATCCTTTATAATGCAAACTCCAAAAAATAGGAGAGATGGCAGAGTGGTCGAATGCGCACGCTTGGAAAGCGTGTAAGGTGTTAAAGCCTTCGAGGGTTCGAATCCCTCTCTCTCCGCCAGTAAATTAAAGAATTAAAATTATGAATTCAGATTTAGATTTAGGATGGGAAGAGTGGTTAAGCTTACCTTTGATTAACCTCCCTTTCATAAAAGCAAAAGTAGATACAGGTGCCCAAACCTCAGTTCTTCATGCTAAGCATATTGAAGTTTTTAAAGTAAAGAGTAAGAAATACGTAAGGTTTGAAATAGCTCCATTACCAGAAAAACCTAACTTTATGGTGTCTTGTTCCGCACCTTTAACAGGCAGAAGAAAGGTTACAAGTTCAAATGGTGAATCTGAAAAGAGATATTTTATCAAGACTGATGTAGAGATATCAGGTAAGACTTGGGAGATTGAGGTTTCTCTTACCGATAGGAAAGCTATGCAATATAGGATGCTTCTTGGAAGAAGTTCTATTGGCCCAGATATGACTGTGCATGCTTCTGAAAGTTTTTTGAACGGACAGCCAATAAAGAAAAATCCTTATTCAGATAAAAAGAAAAGAACACATAAATCTAGAAGAGCTTTAAGAATCGCTTTATTGACCAGAGAACCAAATAACTATACTTCCAAAAGGATTGTCATTGCGGGACAGCAAAGAGGTCATCAAGTTGAGCCAGTAAACCCTACAAGATGTTATCTAGATGTTGATACAGGTAATCCAGAAATTTTTTATGATTCCAAGCCACTGCCTAAATATGATGTTGTCATACCTAGGATAGGTGCTTCAATAACAGCTTATGGGCTGGCCGTTACAAGACAATTTGAATTAACCGGTGCTTTGTCATTAAATAGCCCTCAAGCTATTGCTAACTCTAGAGATAAGTTATTGGCACATCAATTACTCGCTTCAGCAGGTATAAACATGCCAGTTACAGGCTTCGCATCTTCACCTAAAGATACAAAGGGAGTAATTAACACCGTGGGTACAGTCCCTCTAGTAATTAAATTGTTAGAGTCATCTCAAGGAAAAGGGGTCATCTTAGCTGAAACTAAAAAGGCAGCTGAAACTGTTATTAATGCTTTCAGAGGTCTCAATGCAAATTTTTTAGTTCAAGAATTTATAGAAGAATCAAAAGGTGAAGATTTAAGGTGTATGGTGATAGACGGTAAGGTTGTTGGTTCGTTTCTACGTTCGAATAAAGAAGATGATTTTAGATCTAATTTACATCAAGGCGGAATAGCAGAAAGCACAACCATCACAGCCAAGGAGAGAGGTATCGCAATACGCGCATCTAAAGCAATTGGTTTATCTGTGGCGGGTGTTGATATACTTAGAAGTAAAAGAGGCCCCTTAGTACTGGAAGTTAACAGCTCTCCAGGAATACAAGGAATTGAAAAGACCTTAGAATTAGATATAGCTGGAGAAATTATTTCTTTTTGTGAAAAGAAATTAGGCATAGGTAGTTAAAAGAAAAGGAGAAAAAATGTCAGATTTAAATAATAAAACTCTATTCGTGTCAGGGGCTAGTAGAGGAATTGGTTTAGCAATAGCAAAAAGGGCTGCTCAAGACGGAGCTAATATAATTCTTGCAGCTAAAACTGCCGAACCGCATCCTAAATTGCCGGGAACTATATATACAGCAGCAGATGAAATTATTGAGTGTGGAGGTCAGGCTTTACCCGTTATTTGCGATATTAGAGATGAAAAGAACGTTAGAGAAGCAGTTAACAAAGGAGCAGAAGAATTCGGAGGAATCGATATATGCGTAAATAACGCAAGTGCAATTCAATTAACTGGGACATTGCAAACCGATATGAAAAGATATGATTTAATGCACCAAATTAATTCGAGAGGGACTTTCTTGGTAAGTAAAGTATGTTTACCTCACTTATTGAAATCAGATAATCCTCATATTTTAAATCTTTCCCCTCCGTTGGACATGAGTCCAAAATGGTTTGGACCGCACGTGGCTTACACAATGGCTAAATTTGGCATGAGTTTATGTGTTTTAGGTATGGCAGAGGAATTCAAGGAAGAAGGAGTAGCAGTTAATGCATTATGGCCAAGAACAGCCGTAGCAACTGCTGCTATTAAAAATGCATTAGGCGGTGACGAAATTATGAATATATCCAGAAAGCCTGAGATAATGGGAGACGCCGCGTACGTAATCTTAACTAAGAATTCTAAAGAGTTTACTGGAAACTTTTGCATCGATGATAATTTGTTGTCTGAAAATGGCGTTACAGATTTTAGTCAATATGCTGAAGTTCCTTTTAATCAGTTAGCTCCAGATTTCTTTGTACCGGAAGATCTTGAAGCCCCTGAAAGCGCTAAAAATAGTTAAATTTTATGAAAACTATTGAAGAAAAAAGATCATTTAATGTTTCGCCTCAAATGATTTGGAATATAGTTAGTGATTTATCAAGAAGTGACTGGGTACCTGGAGTTGAAAGCATTATTTTAGAAGACAACGTAAGGACTTTTAAAATGAAAGGCATGGGCCGGTTAGTTGAGAAGGTTTTAAAGTGTGACCATGATGCATTAGAACTTGAATACAGTGCGATAGAGACTCTTGCTCCTATTAATCATCACTTAGCTAAGATAAAGTTAGTCTCTAACGAAAATGAATCTACGGACTTTATTTGGACAACAGAAATCGATCCAGAAGAATTTGCAGATGCCATACTTCAAGGCATGGTTTCTTCCTTAGATCAGTTAGAATTAGTGCTTTCAGAAACAACTTAATTTTATTTGTTATAAAGAATCTTAACTGATAAGGTGAATCTGATATTGCATAAATTACTGGGGAGGGTTTATGTTAGTACTAAGTCGAAAAGCTGAAGAATCTATGTTTATAGGTGATGATATAAAAATCACTGTTTTAGACATAAGAGGCGGTCAAGTGAGGATAGGAATTACAGCACCTCAAGATATAAAGATTCATAGAGAAGAAGTTTACGATCGCATCAATCAAGAAGATTGAAGTAGAATTTCTTTCGTAGTAAATCTTGTTAAAGAGTTATAATCCAATTTAAATTGGGGCTGTAGCTCATTTGGATAGAGTGTCTGGCTACGAACTAGAAGGTAGCAGGTTCGAATCCTGCCAGCCCCGCCATAAATCAATAATCAATTATACTTAGTATTTATTTTAAGGATTAAATATGAACGCAGTAGAAAAGTGGCACGACATTATGAAAAACCCTGGTTCTAATATCTCGGAGAAATTAGATGAACTTCTTGATGACGATGTTGTTTTCTATTCTCCAGTAGTTTTTACACCCCAGAAAGGTAAAGAGATTACTAAATTATATCTAGCTGCAGCTGGTGGTGTTTTTAGCTCTGATAAGGATAAACAAGAATCTCAACCTAAAGAGTCTAAATTTAGGTACATCAAAGAAATTGTGCAAGATAATCATGCTTGTCTAGAATTTGAAACTGAAATTAATGGCATTTATGTCAATGGAATTGATCTTATTACTTGGAATGAAGATAATAAGATAACTGAATTTAAAGTTTTAGTTAGACCTTTGCAGGCAGTAAATACTCTTCATCAAATGATGGGAGAGATGCTAGATAAATTAAAAGCTACATAATATGTCCATCAAGAACCTCCGCGCCTTGCTTGTAGCTTGGTGTATACATTTGTTTACGGTGTTAGGAGTAATATGTGGTTTTCAGGCTCTATTATCTACTTTAGATAAAAATTTTAATGCTGCAGTGCTTTGGTTGGCTTTAGCGCTTCTTATAGATGGTGTTGATGGTAACTTAGCTAGGAAATATAAGGTTAAGGAAATATTACCTAATGTAGACGGCTCTATTCTTGATAATATTATTGATTATTTTACCTATGTGCTGGTTCCTTGCGTTATGTTGTTATGGTTTAATTTTTTACCGAAAGGAATGGATCTTTATTTAGTTTTTGGGGTGTTAATTTGCTCTTGTTACACCTTTACTAATAAAAATCTTAAAACGTCTGATTTTTACTTTAGTGGATTTCCAGCTCTATGGAATCTGTTAGTTCTTTATTTACATATTCTTGAAACGTCTGAAATTGCCAATGTAATAATTGTTATATTTCTTTTAGCGCTTACATTTATGCCTATCAAGTTTGTTCATCCTTTCAGGGTGCAAAAATATAAGAAAATAAATCTATTTCTTACACTCCTATGGAGTCTGAGTACTCTGATTATTTTATTTGGGGGGGGTTATTACAAATCAGCTTTTTATATATGGGTTCTAATTAATTTTTATTTTATCGCAATTACTTTTAAGAGATCTTTTCTTCAGGCATAAAATGACAAAAAATATTCGCATAAGAAGTCCCTTGCATTTCATTCGGCCTTCCATGAAGCAGCTTAGCTCCTTCATAAAAAACAACTTCTCCTGGCTTAAGATAAACTTCATGCTTCCTGTAATAATGATCTTCAATCAATAAAGGCCATTCCTTATCTAGATCTTGATCCACATTAATGATCGCACTAATGATATGGGTTTTTTCTCGGTCTCTGTGAGGAACTAGCACGGACCCTTCTTTATAGTCCCTTATTCCATAAACAAAAGTTGGAATAAGTTTTGTTTTACTCCAGCTTTCAAGTTTCTCTTGCAATGAATTATGAATTTCGTTTTTTAGTTCAGTAGAGAGCTCAATTAGGTAACTGGGATTATCGTTGTGCTTTGAATGTATGAAATCTCCTTCTACGTATTCTTTTTTACCTTCTTCTTTTTTGTCAGTGTAGAAATCTTTTATCTCTTGGAACAGGTCTTCATTGAGTGTAGTTTTTTTAAAACCTTCTAACGTGTAATTTCTTACATCTCTATTTAAAGCGTTTATTTTTTCTTCCCCTTCACCTTTTTTACGAAACCATTTTGTAATAATGGTCTTAGTTCCCTCTAAGACAGGATGTGCATGATGTAGAGTATTAGGATTAGGATTTTCATTCTTATCAAGGTTATTCCAGATTACAGCCTTTCCTAGAGACGGTTCAATTTTTCTATTAATTTTACGAAACTCAGTTTCACCACCTTTAATGACATCATTGAGGTATATCATAAAAGTATAAGTTCTTTGACCTCTTTCCCCTCCATATTCTGTCATTTGATCACCTTCAAAATAATCAGTATGAGCTTTAAATTCCTGACCTATTTCATAGTGTTGACCTTGTATCACTTCGGAATAAGATTGATTAATACCTATAAATTCGCAAATTCTTCTATCTAGTTCTTTTAAAACATCAAGACCAAGATTACCAAGATCACAAGTGCTGCTAGTTCTGAAACTATTATCATATTCACCACTTGATGCAATCTCAGAAGGCCTTAGTTTACTTTTTATAAGCTGAATAATTTCAGCACACTCTACTTCATTCAAGAAGTTTTCAATTTCATACATTTCTATTCCTTCCTCTTGTACTTGATCAAAAGGAATAGAAAGACCTTCTCGTTGTGAGCTTGAATTTAAGTTGTCTGCGTTATCAACCTCATAATTGACATCTGTAGAGGTTATTTCAAATCCTAAGGCTATTTTGCTTTGAGCTTGATCGAAACCTTCTTTACAAAGTAGTTCTAAGAGCTCATTTCTATCGCAACCTTGTTGGATGTTTTCTAGAATCCAGTCGAGCCACTCTTGTGTTAACTCTTTCCCCATAGGTAATTATGACTGAGGCTTTATAAGAAACTTCTCACCAGTAGCTTGCATAGCGTATTTATTGATATTTTCTTCAAGTAAGACTTCTTCTAAGCTGATTTCTTTTGTATAAGAGCTTGCAAAAGTGGTATCAATTTCATCGGCAACTCTTTTTCTTAGTTCTTGAAACTTTTCTGTTCCTATTTTTCCTATGAAGGGAGTTAAAAGCCATCCTCCAAGTCCCCAAGAAAAGCCAAAGGATCTAGTGAGTGTAGTAGGGGATCTGTCCAACCCTCCGTATATGTAGACCTGCTTGAACTTATCAGATCCGTATCTGCTGTATTCAGTTGCAGTTTTATTTGCAGCTATTTCCATGGATGTTAATAATTGACTGGCGAGTTTTCCTCCTCCTGTAGCATCAAATCCTAATGTGGCACTTGTTTGAACAATTGATTCAACAAGCTGATTCATAAAATCATCTTCACTAGAGTTACAAACATGCTCAGCTCCTAAATCTTTAAGCATATCAACATGTTCGTTCCTTCTTACAACGTTCACTAAGGGAACATCTTCCGCTTTGCATATCTTGATTAGCATTTGGCCAAGATTAGAAGCAGCTGCAGTGTGTATCAAGGCAGTGTGATTTTCCATTTTCATAGTTTCAACCATCCCTAAGGCGGTTAGAGGGTTAACAAAACAAGAAGCGCTTTGTTCAGAGGTAGTTCCTTCGTTCATAATCAGACAACTTTGTGCAGGCAGACATCTGTATTCAGAATACATCGCACCTCCAGCAACTCCCACTACCTTACCAATAAGATGTTCAGCACCTTTTCCTGCTGACTCAACAATACCAGCTCCTTCATTTCCCACAGGTAGAGATTGACCAATTCTAGCCTCTACACTTCTCATTAAGGCCTCTGGAACTTTCATTTGAGCTACGCCTTCACTAACCTTTAGAGAAGAGACATCTGCTGGACCAAGAAGTAGTCCTAAATCAGAAGGGTTAATAGGAGAAGCTTCAATCTTAATTAAAACCTCACCTTCTTTAGGTTCTGGTTTAGTTACTTGCTCAAGGCTTATTTTTAGATTTCCATCAGAAGTGATTTCTGATCTTATTTCGTTTGATGTATTTGTCATTTTAATATTTTAAGTTGTTAGTAAGAGTAAAAGGGACTTTAAGCCCCTTTCTTTTTATATATTTAGTTAATTAATTAAGACTTGTCATTTCATAACTCTCCACAAGTCTTCCGTATTTTTGTTTATCAAACCAGTCAAGTTGCTTTTTTTGCCATTCTTCGTCAGTTAATAAAGATTCAAGAGATTTTGCTTGTTCTTCTTTAGAGTTTGATAGCATTACGAAATTAAAAGAATATTTACTTCCTAATCCGTGCTGCCATAAATCAACTAGAAAACCATGACTCTCAAATATATCTTTTGCTTCTTCTAGAGCTTTTAGAGTTTGAGAAGCCTTACCAACTTTAGGACGCCAAGTCCAAACTTGAACAATGTAATCGCCAGGATTAATGTCATCCAATGAAGTCATTTGATAGCTCTTAATAGGTTCAAGAATATCCTGACTGTTAAATTTCTCTATAAAAGGCCCCCATGACTCATTGGTGTATGCTTGAGCAGCTCTTTGATTATAGTCATCAAAGAAATCAACCCAAACAAAAACTTTCTCTGCACCTTTTCCAATGTTTTGTTGATGAACAATAACTGATTGTCCATTTGATAGTCCTATATCTCTACCTTCCCTCATTAGATCAGCAGCTTCTTGAAGTTTTCCTGGCTTTGCTTTGTAAAAGTACATATCAGCAATGCCTTCAGCCGCTATCGTAGAAAACGACAAAATTAGTGCAAAAGTAGTTATATATTTAAAAGTATTTTTCATGTTCTATTTCTCCTTACAAACCTTTAGTAATTAACTATACACTGTATCAAACTTGAACCTAAGTTTTCTAGCTAATACACGCGAAACCTTCTTTAAAGTACACCTATAATGTCTGTATAATGCATTTTCATTTAGCGGGTATCGTATAATGGCTTATTACCTCAGCCTTCCAAGCTGATGATGTCGGTTCGATTCCGACTACCCGCTCCAAGTTTTTCTACCCAAGAGGAGGGCATATGTTTGAATTATCTCTATTCAATTCAGCTCAATTTGCTGATCAAGGTTTATCTATTTTAGGAACTCTTTTATTAACAAGCCTAAGTGCTAAAACTAGGATGTACGGCTTTGTAGTATTTATTCTTGTAAATATTCCAGGAATTTATCTATTGGTAGTTACTGAGTTGTGGTGGATTCTTGCTGTGACACCAGTTTGGTTATACCTAAATTATAGGGGATTTATTAATAATTACAGGGAACAAAAAGAACAAAATCAGAGTTCTACATAATTTGTTTCCACATATCTAAATCTTCAATTCTTAGATAAGTATTAATTTCCTTTACTCTCTCCATACTTTCATAAGGCTCGGCACTATAATTGTGCCCTGGATAGAGAATCGTTTCATTGGGTAAAGCAGATAATTTTTGAAGACTATGAAACATATCTTCAGAGTTTGATCCAGGTAGATCAACTCTTCCACAACCTTGCACAAACAAAGTATCTCCAGATACTAGATTATTATTTACCTTAAAACACTGTGAACCCGGTGTGTGACCCGGTGTATGTAAAAATTCAATATCATTTTCGCCTATAGTTAAATGGTCACCAGATTCAACAATATTAAGATCTGTATCTGAAACTCCCGTAACTTTTTTTACGCCTTCCGCTTCAAGTTTATGAACAAATATTTTAACTGGATCTTTTTCGAGCAATTCTGCAATTCCTTCTATTGAATGTCCTCCCATGCCGCCACCTATATGATCTGGGTGGTAATGAGTTACCAAAACAGAAGTTAATTTAAGGTCTTTTTCTTTTATATGTGTCAAAAGCGCATCTATATCCCAGGCAGGATCTATGATTGTCACTTCTCTTGTGGATTTTGAGCCCACTAGATAAATAAAATTATCCATTGGTCCAATTAATAATTGTTCTAAATACAGATCATCATTATTCATATTTAACTCCTAGCTTCGCTGAAGACTTTATCTAACAGTACCTTGTCCTCTTTGTACCTCATCCCAGCTAAGTAATAACAAGGAATAGAAATGACGCTAATAATTGAGAATACAACTAACATCATAGTATAGGGCTCTTGATAATTTTCTAATACCATCCAATCGGCAACAAGACCTCCGCCCCATGAGCCTATGGTTAAACCAATCAGATTTAAGGTTAAAATATAAAATGCCACAACTGTTGCACGAATATCATCTGGTACTAGTTCTTGCACGGTACTAAAAGTAGGACCGAAGAAACAACCTAATTGGAAATATCCAATAATAATTCCTATCCAAAAAACATAGGTTCCGGGTTCTACAAAACGATAATAGATTCCTATAGGAAGAGTTAACAAAGCTAACCAGAATAAAAACATAGGCCTTCCTTGGTCGGTATTCTCTTGCCACCAATCACTTAATAATCCACCAATTAAGTTTCCTGCTAAACCTGCAAAAACTCCTATCCATCCTACTATCTGAGCTATATTGGACCTTTCAAAACCTCTTTCTTGAACCAACCATAGCTGCTCAAACCCAGAAGCACCCAAGACTATGTGGTAAAAGACTCCAGCTAGAATAGTAAATCTTAAAGCTGATGAGGTTCTTAGAGCTAATAGTAAAGTGTAAACGATCTCAAGGGTTGTTTCTTTAGATAATTCTGGTTTTACCTCTTGGTTGGTTGCGCTTTTTCTGGGTCTATCTTTAAACAATAAAGCACTTAATCCTAGCACTAAACCTATGCATCCTAAAAGATAAAAGCAGTTTCTCCAGCCTAAAGATTCTCCTAAATAACCAGCAATCAATAAACTGACACCCACTCCTATGGGTACTCCCATGTAGTAGAAGCCAGCTGCAAAACCCATTCTCTTAGATGGAAAGGAATCAGAAAGCAGTGACATAGAAGTAGGGGTTAATATAGATTCACCTACTCCTATAAACATTCTAGGAAGGGCCATTGAAACGAATCCCTTCGCTGCTCCGGTTAAAGCTGTAAATATGCTCCAAAGAACCACACCAAATGCTATTAGTTTTGGCCTATTAACCATATCAGCCAGAACGCCCATAAAGAGACCAGCTACCGAGTAAAAAACTATAAAGGGTATAGTAGTTAAAAAACCATATTGAGCATTTGTCAGTCCTAAGTCAGGAACTATGAAATTAGAAAAGCTAGCAATAAGTTGCCTATCTACAAAATTTAATAAATTAAGTAATGTCAGAAAGAAAAGTATCCTGTAAGCACTCAATGAGTCCCCCTTTTTTTGCCAATCATAGCATGAAGAAATTATGTGTATTATAAAATTGCATTATTCTTCAACTAAGTGTTATAGTTAAGTAACACACTAAAAAATATAAATACAATGAAAAAGCAAAGATTTTGGAGCAACGCAGAGATGCGAGCCTTAACTAGAGGTGAAGCAATGTCACATTACTCTAGAGGACAACATTATTACATTAAATCAGATTGGTATATTTGGTTCTTGGGTAACTCTTCTAGATATTCTATTTTTCATACTTTTTTATGGAAGTATGGAAATGGAGAAATGGTAAGTTATACAGATTTAACACAGACAGAAAAAATTGGCTCCGTAAAATTAAAAATTGATTCTATTAAATCGACTATTCGTGAAGGACTTGCTTTAGGCTTTATTGAAGCTTATAAAGCAGAAAATGATAAAAGAGTTACCGTGTACACTTTTAGTCCTGATATTTTGGATGAAATAACTGACTATTGTTTCATGATGAGAAGAAACAGAATGTGGGAGTCAGCTTCTTTTATTAGTAATTATTCTTCTGAATCAATTAATAATAAGTTGGCACAGGCGGGCATGAAAAAAGAATGGATAGATTCCATAAATAATTTCATTGCAAAGTTTGCCTTAACAGTTCAAACCAAGTTTGGGAAAAACCAATTGCCAAATGTAATCCCTATAAAAATACAGAAAAGTAAGTAGAAAATTAATTGTATTTTTTAGTTTCTATTTTAGTTGTTTATTGCACAACGAGTCTTAGAATAAAACTATACCTAAGGAAAGGTTAAAGAGAGTGAGTCTTAATTGGATTTCACCTACCTTCCCAGGAGTTAATCTTAGGGTCAAGGCTTACTCTCTACTCATTAAACATAGCGGTTCTCCCTCCATCAACCACTATATCCTGACAAGAAACGAAACTGCCTGCATCACTAGCTAGATATAAAGCAGCTTCAGCTATATCTAAAGCTAATCCTGAACGATTGAGAGGAACAGCTTTGGCAAGATTACCTTTTAGTTTTTCAAGTTTTTTTTCATTTTCTTCATCGGAGAGGGTATTTGCTCTTTGCGAACCTCCCCAAAAAATTGGAGTAGCTATAGCTCCCGGAGAAATTGAATTTACTCTAATATTATCTGGACCTAATTCTACCCCAGCCATTCTAGTGTAGTGAGTAACTCCTGCCTTTAAGGCTGCATACAAAGGATCTCCTTGTCTATATCTAATTCCTGCAATACTTGAATTGTTAATAATGCAGCCACCTCCGCTTTTTCTCATAGGCTCAATAGCAAATTTTGTTCCAAGAATTACACTTGCAAGTAATAAGTGGACGCCATAATCAATATCTTTTTGAGTTACTTTTTCAATACCCGCTCCAACAGGGCCTCCAGCGTTATTAAACAAGATATCCAATTTACCAAACTCTTTTAAAGTCTCTTTTATAGAGTTCTCTATGTCTTCTTCTTTAGTCACATCTGAAAGTATATATTTGGAGTTTCCCCCAAGTTCGCTGCTTAGAATTTCTCCTTTTTCTTGAGATCTTCCTGAAATGATAACTTTCGCACCTTCATTAACGAAGAGCCTGGCTGTTTCTGCTCCTATTCCGCTTGTTCCACCCGTTATAAGCGCTACTTTATTTTCTAATCTATTTGTCATTTTATTCCTTGTTTAAGCATTCATATGTTCTATAAACTAATCTTTATTCTACTCATCTTCTTATAATTACTAAATGTATTTCAAGACTTACGAAGGTGTGATTAGATAGTTACGAGGTTAAAGTATTGTTCAAAGATTTTAAATATCAAGATGAAAAAGAGATAGCAGATTTACTTATCTCCGAAAGTAAATTCTTGAATAGTCCATCTATTTCTGAGAATACCCAAAAAATTATTCTTTATTGTAGGAAAAATAAAAGTAAAGGAACAAAATTAGATGCTTTCATGGAAGAGTATGGTTTATCAAACCATGAAGGAATTGCATTAATGTGCCTTGCTGAATCGCTTATAAGAATTCCCGACAATAAAACCAGAAATAATTTGATTAATGAAAAATTAACTTCATCAGAATGGTCAAAACACTTAAATCAAGCTGAGAGTTTTTTAGTTAATTCAGCCACCTTAGGATTGAAAGTATCCAAAAGAATTCTATTGTCTGCCAATCACTCTTCTAAGAATTGGTTAATTTCTTTAAGTAAAAAACTAGGTGAAGACACAGTTAGAGAAGCTACTAAATTAGCAATGAAAGTATTAAGTAATGAATTTGTCTTTTGTGAGGACATAACCGGACTTAAATCTTCCCCTTTCTTAGAAGCCAATAAATGTTCTTTTGATATGTTGGGAGAAGCCGCTCGCACTCAAGAACAAGAAGATAAATATTTCGAATCTTACCTGGAAGCAATAAAGAGCACTGCAAAGATAAATAATTCTCTAGGAGCAAATAACGGAGTTTCTGTCAAACTTTCAGCTCTCTATTCTAGATTTGATTCATTACATGCAATCGAAGTAGAAAAAGATCTCTACCCAAGAATATTTTCTTTATGCGAAGAAGCCCAATCGTTAAATGTTCCTATAACAATAGATGCAGAAGAACAAGATAGACTTAACTTGAGTTTTATTCTAATAACGAAAATTTTACAGGATAAGAAATTTAAAAAATGGACTGGTATGGGTCTTGCAATACAAGCTTATGGAAAAAGAAGCATACAAGCTATAGAACATCTTAACGGACTATTAAAAAACAGAGAACCTATTCATGTAAGATTAGTAAAAGGCGCTTACTGGGATTACGAGATCAAAGAAGCTCAAATGAAAGGATTAAAGGGCTACCCTGTATTTACAAATAAAAGCTTAACAGATCTCAATTTTCTTATTTCTTCTAAGTTACTTTTAGAAAGTCCTAAGATTAGGCCTCTATTTGCAACCCACAATGCTTACTCAATTGCCGCAATACATGAACTTAATAAGACAACTAAAAAATCTATAGAATTCCAGAGACTATATGGAATGGGTGAATTGCTTTATAAAGGTTTCCAACGAGCCTTGGAAAATAAAAATGACGTTAGTGTATATTGCCCTGTCGGTAAGCATAAAGAACTACTCCCTTACTTGGTAAGAAGGTTGTTAGAAAATGGAGCTAATAGTTCTTTTATCAATAATCTGCTTAATGAAGATATAGATGTTAAAGTTTTATCTAAAAACCCAGCAGAAATAATAAATGAAAAGAAAGATTCTGATTTTAATTGGTTGCCTCTTCCTAAAGATATTTATAAACCACGCATGAATTCAAAAGGCTTTGATTTATCTGAAATAGACGAAATAAAAGCAATATTTAAAGAGTTAAAACGACATGAAGAAAAGCTATACATTGCTACTTCTTCAGAAAATATAGAAGTAAAAGAATCAAATCAAATTACTGTTTCAGTAATAGATAAATTGAAGAAAAAAAACAATGTAAAATTCTTAAAACCAGAAGCTTTATCGGCATTGAAGATATTACCGTCTAAGGAATGGAAAAAAACTTTAGTGAGCGACAGAAGTAAAATCTTATTCAAAGTTGCAAAAGAAATAGAAACTAATCCATATGAACTTATCTCCCTCTTAATGAGAGAGGTAGGAAAAACTTTACCAGATGCATGTGATGAATTAAGAGAAACTATAGATCTTTTAAGGTTTTACGGCGAAGAAGCACAGAAATTACAGCAAACTAAAGAATTAAGAAGCTATACAGGAGAGCTAAATTTATTAGATTACGAAGCAAAAGGAATATGTCTTTGTCTGAGCCCTTGGAATTTTCCTCTGGCGATAACGGCTGGTCAAATTGCAGCCTCCTTGGTCGTGGGTAATACTGTTATTGCTAAGCCCTCAGAGCACGCTTCACTAATAGCAGATCAAGTCTTTAAAGTATTTTATAAAAGCGGTGTACCTGAAGATGCACTTTATTGCATATTAGGAGAAGGAGAAGTTGGCTCTAAAATAATACAGACTCAAGACATTGACTTAGTTGCTTTCACTGGCTCCTTAAGAACAGCTAAAATAATCAATAAAGAATTATCCCTTAAAGAAGGAAAAATAATATCTCTAATTTCAGAAACTGGTGGTTTAAATGTCATGATCGTTGATTCCAGTGCCTTGATAGAAAGAGTGAGCGATGATGTTTTAAGGTCTGCATTCAATTCTTCAGGACAGAGATGTTCCTCTCTTAGAATTCTACTGATACAAAAGGAAATATATTCAGAAACTCTTAAAATGATCACAGGGGCAATTGAGAGACTTAACATAGGATCGCCTTTTCTTCCTGAAACGGATATAGGTCCAATAATTAATAAAAGTAGAGTAAAAGATTTAGGTAACTACGTAGAAAAATTTAAGAAAAATAAGAAAATAACATATCAAGCAAAACTAAACCCAGAGCTATCAGAAGATTACTTTCCCCCTACTATTATTGAGTTAGATTCATTAAAAGAAATAAATGAAGAAGAATTTGGTCCAATTTTACATGTAATGCCTTTCTTAGAATCTGATTTAAAAGTAATAATTAATCAAATTGAAGAGAAGGGATTTGCGCTGACTTTAGGGGTCCATACAAGAATTGACTCTAAAATATCTGAAATATCCAGTCTCACCTCTTCAGGAAATTTATATGTAAATCGAGATATTGTTGGTGCAGTTGTTGAGTCTCAACCCTTTGGAGGAAACAATTTATCAGGAACTGGTCTTAAAGCAGGTGGCCCAAACTACTTAATACAATTTGTGAACGAGAAGACAACTTCAATAAATACAGTCGCTATAGGTGGAAATCCAGAACTTCTAAATAAGAAATCAGTTACCTAAAGCTTTTTTCTAACTTCCCAAAAAGGAGCTCTAATCTACTTATCATTTTTATTCTTTATTTAGGCATTCATAGGTTGTATTGATTAACTCTAACGATCTCCCGTCTGCAGCAAAGTTATTTTTCATTTGATTCATAACATATGAAATTCCGAGATTATTTTCAGGGTCACCAAAGGCGCATGAGCCCCCCCCAACCAGAATGGCCAAAAGATCTTTGGACAGGTCCATAAATAACCTTGTGCATATTCATGATAAAACCCGCACCCCATCTAGTTACCACATCTAAGACTAAATCTCTGTTGGTTATTCTTTCTTTAGTCATCTTGGTTATTGTTTCTTCATTAAGTATTTTTAATGAAGGGTCATTAGACACAACCAAACTATATAGCTTAGCTAAACCCGAAGCACAGCCTTGTCCATTTGCTGAAGGAATCTCTGCTGCTCTCCAGTCTCTTGAGTTTTGAAGATTTATTAAATTAGGACCTCTTCTGACAGCTCTTTTAGCGTCGTTAATTTCTGCAGGTTCTTCTGATTGATTCTCTTCTTTAGGGAAGGGCACCATCTCCACAACTCTTTTTTCTTCAGTTTCAGGAAGTCCAATAAAAAAGTCGATTGCATTAGGATTACCGATTTCATCAGCATAAAAGGTACCTAGAGTTTTACCAGTGACTCTGAGAATTAACTCTGAAGTTAGCCATCCATAAGTCATAGAATGATAGCCAGAAGCCGTTCCAGGTTCCCATATAGGTTTCATGGCAGCTAACTCTTCTGCCATAGTTTTCTGGTTGTAATAATCTTGAACTTCGTTGGTAGCAGAACCGCATATACCAGCTTGGTGAGATAGCAGCATCTCTACGGTTATGTCTTCTTTGCCATTACACCCAAATTCTGGCCAATAATTAGAAACTCTCTCTTCATAATCTAAGAGTCCTTTTTCTACAGCTAAAGCGCAAGTTATAGCAGCAACACCTTTAGTCGTAGACCATACCGTTGCTAGGCTATCTTGATTCCAAGGATTGGTTTTTTGTTTATCGGTATAACCTCCCCAAATATCTACCAATGCTTTACCGTCTTTATAAACGGCAAAAGAAGAGCCTACTTCTCGACCTGAAGAGTGAAGAGACTCAAATAGTTCTTTAACTTCTATAAATTTATGCTCACAATTTCCTTGTATTTCCATCTTTTTTTTATTTATTACAATCTTTTGATTCTACATTATTTAGTTAATATAGCTTATCGAATATATAACTTATTAAATCCTTCTTTAATATAAAAAAACCCAAAACCAAACTTCCCGATAATTAACTTATCCGTATCAACACGTAGATTTTGACTTAATTTCGTATTTATAATTTCTAGCCCATCGCAATTGATGTTAATTTCTTTAGAAGATAAATTAAATAGACATCCAAGCTTCTCTTTACCTTCTCTGCTAAAAAAAAGAATCGTGTTACCCGTTTCATGAAAACTAATATCACCATCAATAAGAGCTCTTTCTTCTTTTCTAAAAGATATAAAGTCCCTATAAAAATGTAAGACCGAATTCTTATCTTCCTCTTGTAGATTAACGGATCTCTTAATTTGAGCGCTTTTTACAGGCAACCAAGGTTTAACGGATGAAAAACCAGCATAGTCTCTCATGGAATCCCAGGTCATTGGTGTTCTGCAACCATCTCTCCCCTTGTTCTTAGGCCAAAACCTGATTCCAGGAGGATCAGTTAGCTCATCAAAATCTAATTCAGTTTCTAACTGCCCTAATTCTTCGCCTTGGTAAATGCAAACAGAGCCCTTTAGGCTTAACAAGAGGGCGCATGTAAGTTTCGCAAATTCTAATGAATTATCAGCTTGATCCCATCGAGAGACGTGTCTAATCACATCGTGATTTGAAAAACTCCAGCAAGGCCAAGAATCTTCTTTAAGATTAAAAAAACCGTCTAGTGTTTCAATAATGTGTTCAGCTGTGAACTTATCCCCTAATAGCTCGAAGCTATATGCCATATGTAATCTTTTACCTTTTGTGTATTCACTCATTATTTCTAGACCCCTATGAGAGTCACCAATCTCTCCTACACAAGTAGTTTCTGGGTATTCATTTAGTAAATTTCTAAACCTTTCAATAAATTTTAAATTTTCTTTTTGGTTGATTGAATGTATCTGGTTCTGCATGTAATAAAGATTTGTGGGAGGACGTTCAAAATTAATTGTACTAGGAGGGTTGTCTCTTAATTTATAATCATGAAAGTAGTAGTTAACGGTATCTAGTCTAAAGCCGTTTACACCACGTTCTAACCAAAATTTGGATGATTCTAGCAACCAATCTTGAACTTCTAAATTATGAAAATTGAAATCTGGCTGGCTAGGTAAAAAGTTATGAAGATAATATTGATCCCTAAGAGGTTCCCATTCCCATGCTGAGCCTCCAAACATAGATAGCCAATTATTGGGAGGAGAGCCATCTTTTTTTGGGTCAGCCCAAACATACCAATCAGATTTTTCTGAAGTTTTGCTTTTTCTACTTTCTTGAAAAAAAGATATTTGGTCTGAACTATGGGAAAGGACTTGATCGATTATTACCTTAAGATCTTTTTTGTGAGCTTCTTTAATTAATTCGTCAAAATCTTCTAAATTTCCAAACAAAGGATCTATATTTTTATAATCACTCACGTCATATCCCATGTCTTTCATGGGAGAGGTAAAAATAGGTGAAAGCCATATTGCATCTACTCCAAGATCAGATATGTAATCTAACTTTCGAGTTATGCCTTTGATATCACCTACACCATTTTCTGAAGTATCAAAAAAGGATCTTGGATAGATTTGATAGATTACCGCTCCTTTCCACCAGTCATTCATTAGTTAATTTTATCTTTAAGCCAAAGTAATAAGTTTTTTTCAAATTGATCAATTGATTTGTATTTTTTCATTGGCCCTGACAAATTTTCTACAGCCATTTTTAGGCTTGTTAGTGTGTGCTCATCGTTAAGTATTGATTCAATGGGATCCACGTAAACGCGTATAGTAAATAATACAGTTCCGTATACAGGTAATTTTCTAATTGTTTGTCTTTCAACTCTTAAGAATAGTTTGCTTGGCTTACTTTCTTTAAATTTGACAAAAGGTTTACTGTGAACTGGCTGAAATAATTTCGGGTCATCATAAATAGACCAGTTAAACCTTTCCAATATCCTTTCAGTAGGAAGTCTATTAAAGATTTCATCGACCCTTTGACCAATATCCTCTTTATAGCCTGGAACTCCATGGTGTAAATCCATCAAAGATTTAGAGAATTTTTCTGTTAAAGACCAATGAGAAGGAGCGCTCAATGAAGCCGCCTCTAGATAGAATTTATCTTCTTTAGGACTCATCATGACTAAATCCTCTTGAACCAGAAGAGAGGCTAGTTCTATTGGGTTCTTGAACTGATTAAGTTTATATAAATCATTTGTATTTTCTATATAAACGGAATCTTTTGTAACTTTAAATATATCTGAATGGAATTTTTGTAGGTAACTTACTATAGATTCTAGAATTTCATTTTGTTTGTCTTCACTCCCTTGGGTAATTTGCAGAACGTCATCTCTATTGGTTTTAAGGAGTTTTTTCTTTAAACGTATCTCTTCCTCAAATTTATTATCTATTTCTAACCACTTAGATTCAGAAATGGGGGTTAGGCCTATCTTAACTCCTCCTTGCCCATCAAGATAAGGTGTGTATTTAGGTAACGTCAATCTAATCTAAACCACGTTTCTTCAACAATGGTTCTATTTTAGGTTCTGAACCTCTGTAATTTATGTATTGAGTCATCAAATCTTCAGTGTTGCCAGAAGCATATACATATTCTTTAAGTTTTGAAGCCGTCTCCTTGTCAAACAAGCCTTTCTCTCTAAAAGGTTCAAAAGCATCAGCCTCTAATACTTCAGTCCATAAATAACTGTAATATCCAGATGAATAGCCTCCTGCAAATATATGTCCAAAATAAGTACTCCTATACCTACTTTCAATTTGTGGAATCAAACCAAGGTTGGCCAAAGCATCATCTTCAAATTTATCTACGTCTTTTATTTCTTCTTGGCTGGTGTGATAAGCCATGTCTAAATAAGCGGCTGCTACGTATTCACTAGTTTCAAAACCTTCATTAAAATTGCCAGCTTCAGATATCTTGTCTAATAAACTGTCTGGAATAGGCTCTTCAGTTTGATAATGAAGAGCAAATGTTTTAATTACCTCAGGTTCTCTTGCCCAGTTCTCCATCATCTGGGAAGGGAATTCCACGTAATCTCTAGTGACAGAAGTTCCAGAAAGACTTGGATAATTTGCATCAGACAATAATCCATGTAAGCCATGCCCAAATTCATGGAATAAAGTCTCTACTTGTTCAAAGGATAGAAGAGATACCCCATCTTCATTTTTAGGAGGGAAATTACATACATTAACGACAATAGGTATCTGCCTGCCATCAAATTTACTTTGACTCCTAAAGGTGTTCATCCAAGCACCTCCGCCTTTATTCGGCCTCAATGTATAGTCAGTGTAAAAAATACCTATGATTTCTTTCTCCGTATTAAGAACTTCAAAACTTCTTATGTTGTCTCTGTATTTAGGTAAGTCATCTCTCTCTACAAAAGATATTTCAAAAAGTTTAGAAGCTACATCAAAAGCACCTTGTAAAACTTTATCTTCACTAAAGTAAGGTTTAACTTCTTCTTCGGTAAAATCAAATTTGTTTTGTCTAATCTTTTCTGAGTAGTGCCACCAGTCCCAAGCAGCTAGTTCAAAGTTACCACCTTCTTGTTTAATCAAATTCTGCATCTCATCTGCTTCTGATTTTGCTCTGGCTATGCCTGGTTTCCATATTTGTTGTAGTAAATCATCAACTCTAGAAGTTTTCTTAGCCATCGTGTCATCAAGAACATAATCAGCATGTGATTCAAATCCCATTAACTTCGCTTTTTCTTTTCTTAATTCCAACATTTCAACAATAAGAGATTTATTATCAAATTCATTATCATTATCTCCTCTTTGTATGTAAGAGTTATACAATTCTTCTCTAAGTTCTCTTTGAGTGGAGTAAGTTAAGAAAGGGTACATACTTACTCTAGTTGGCTTAAAAACCCATTTTCCAGTATGTCCTTCCGATTCAGCTAATAATGCAGCTTGTCTTATTTCTTCTTCAGGCAAACCATCCAATTCATCTTCACTGTCTATTACTAAACTAAAACCATTAGTCTCTTTAAGTACGTTTTGATCAAATTTAACAGATAAAGTAGAAAGAGAACTGTTTATATCTACCAACCTTTTCATTTCAGAATCTGATAGATTTGCTCCTGATCTAGTAAAGTTTTTAAAAGTTTCACTTAGAAGCCTTCTTTGTTCTGTAGAGAGTCCAAGAGAATCCTTTTGGTCGTGTAAAGATTTAATTCTAGTGAAAAGATCTTTATTTAAGAGAATACTGTCACTATGTGCAGATAAGACTGGACTTATTCTCATTGCCAAAGCATCCATCTCGTCGGAAGTGTTAGAGCCTAGTAAATTAAAGAAAACGTTGGCAACTTTATCAAGCGTCTTTCCTGATCTTTCTAACTCAGCAATAGTATTTTCAAAAGTAGGACTTTCATTGTTAGAAGCAATAACTTCAATTTCTGATAAATGCTGTTTCATTCCTTCTTCAAAAGCTGGTTCATAATGAGAGAACTCAATTTTTTCAAAAGGGGGGATTTGATAAGGTGTATCATAGTCTATTAAGAAAGGGTTCATTTCAGCTCCATTGTTTTGACATCCTATACCTAGGAAAATAATTAAAAATAAATAAAATGGTTTTTTTACATACATCTCGTTACTCTAAGAACTGTCACATAATAAGTCTATATCTTTTAAAAATTTTATGATCAGTAACTTTACTAAAATAAGGAAATACATCGGATGGGTCTTAATTATAGTTTCAATCATCCTTTCTATTTTAGGTATAGTGGTTGCTGCAATGGGTGAATTAGTTAAAGGCGGGGCTATATACGTGGCAAGTCAAGTAACTTGGTACCCGGGTCTTGCTTTATTAGGTCCAGAAATTGTTCAAAAAGGTAAGGACATATGGAATAATCTAAAACTTAAAGTTAGAGGTTTTTTTAAATGATATACACAAAAGAAGAAATACTTAGTGATCACGATTATGCTCAACCTAATGAGATGGCTGGCTACCTCTTACATGGAGGTTTAAATAAAGAAGGTGAATACCTATCGCCTAGGACTCGTATTAGATGGAAGGCAGTTAACCAATGGACTAAGCTCTTAAATGATAGAGGGCATGAACTTTTGGATTGTTCGGTAGAGATTTTAAAACATGATAATTTCCCTAGTTTAAATCAAGCAAAATTACTTCTTAATCAAGGTGAAGGTCAGTTTCTTTGGAATAGTTTAACTATTACTGGGATTATTGAGGCAAGAGGGAGGGCTCTAGCAGAGATTGAGGCACCCAATTTTCAAAACATTATTGTCGAAGACATTTCAGATACTTGTGTGGCGCATATGAATAAAGGTTTATTTGTAGCTCATGGATTTGATGAAGGAGGTGATCCTGATAGTGATCAAGGAGCGCATGATCAAATGTGGTTTGCATCAAGAGATTTATTATTAGGAAGAGAAGCTTATCCTATTCCTGAAGTTCCAGAATCAATAGGAAGGCCTGCAAAGGAAAGAGAGATGCCTGATCTGCCTATAGAGCATGAAGGCATGCTTAATCTATTGTTAGATGTTTTGATGATTGAGATAAGAGCAGAAAGTTTTTTCTCTTACTGCATGAACCTCGCCAATGCAGAGGATGTATTTACGGATAAAAGAGAAGATGCTTTATTGGCTGGAGAAATGGTTTCTAGAATTAGACAAGACGAAGCTATTCACGTGGCCTATCTTAATTTATTAATTTCAGAACTAAGGTCCTTTACCTTTAAGACGGTGGATGGACTTGAAAAGAAAGGTTCTGAGATTATAGATCCTCTATGGAAAAAAATGGTTCAATGGCATGGAGAGGAAGTTCATAGAGAAAGCGTGGCAATTAGGTCTGAAGAATTCGTTAAACTTTTTGAAAGGATTAATGATTCAAACCTTAAGAGTGAATTTAATTCTCTTTCTTCGAATAAAGAACTTTATTCTATCTAATTTATCTTGATAGAAAGAATAGATCATCTAATCGTAGCAGTTAAAGATTTAGAGGCTGCAGAAAACAACTATAAGAAACTTTTTGGCAATGAGCCTGTATGGAGGGGAGAACACGAATCTCTAGGCACTAAAAATTCAATCTTTAATTTTAATAATTTATATTTCGAATTACTTGCAGCTGACGGTGATGGCGCAGGAGCATCATTAGTTAATTCAACCATAGATGAAAATGGAGAGGGGTTGGCTGGCATGGTCTTTGGTTCAGATAATTTAGAGGAGACCAAAAAACAGCTTTCTTTAAACGGATATAAATTATCAGGCCTAGCTTTAGGAGAAGGCCTTGATGAAGACGCAGGAAAGAAAAGGACCTGGGAGAGTTTATTTTTACCCGATGAAATTACAAGAGGGTTATTTTCTTTTGCTATAGAACATAAAACAGGAAAGCTAGATTTATTAGATAGGTTTAAATCTGATTGTGTACATAAGTTAGATCATGTGGTCATCAACACCAATGACGCTGATGGTTTTATTAAAGTGTATGAGAAAGATTTAGGAATTAGATTAGCTCTAGATCAAACCGTAGAAAAGTGGGGCGGTAGAATGTTATTTTTTAGATTAAATCAAACCACAATAGAAGTTATAGCTAGATCTGATGAAGAAGAGTCAAAAGATAGTTTATGGGGCTTAGCTTGGGGTGTAGAAGATTTGGAAGCAACTCACGTAAGGTTAACTCAATTAGGAATAGAGGCTTCTCCCGTTAAAGAAGGAAGAAAGCCCAATACACTTGTCTCTACGATTAAATCTAATACTTGTAATATTCCTACCTTATTTATTCAGCATTTGGCTTCTTGAATTTGTCATACACCCAGTAAGGTGAATAAATTAATAAGAATAAAAACGCTCCTATAATAATTAGTAAAGGAATATGTAAAGGCGGATCAGGAAAGAAATCCATGATGCTTTGACCTTCTGTTGGTTTTGCACCTAAATACCAATAATTTGCTGGTGGACCCAAAAGAAGATTAATTATGTAAATAACTGGAAGTACCGCCAGAGAGAAGAGAATTCCATTCTTTACTGATTTAAAAGTAGGACGGTTGCTTAACGCAATGCAAGCATAACCTATATTTACAACAAGTAAGCCATGTCCAAGAAAGAATAATACGTATTTTGGGTCTGGAAATGTTAGTGTCACATCAGGAGTGATCAGAGCATTTATTCCTCCCCCTATACCCCAAAAGAATGCAATTTCGAAGAACAATCTTTTTTTAGTTAGAAGAAATATCCCGATAAAAAAACCCGATAAGCTGCACATGTGTATGGGTATTAATTTTATCCAAGGATAGTCCATAGAATGCCAGATAAAAGGTTTAACTAATTCAAGTGCGATAATGGAAATGCCTAATATCTTTGTTATATTTTTTTTCTGGGAAACCGACTTATCTCTATAAGTTCTAGGAAAAAAAATTGCCAAACACAAAATAATGGCCAAAGTAACGAGGTGGGAAGTTCCAAAAATAATAAATGGCTGTGGATCCATAAAGTTATTGTAAATTTACAAACTATTTTTTCAACATCCTAGCTATAATGAGGAATAATTAAATAACGAAATGAATACTATTTCAGAACGTTTTTTTCCTTCTATAAAGAAAGAAGAGTACCTTCCTCTTTTAAAGGCTTTTGGTTTTTTCTTTTTTGTCTTAGCTTCTTGGTATGCTTTGCGCCCTATAAGAAATGAATTAGCTGTTGAATTTGGATATGAAGATTTAATAATTCTGGGGTTTTCTGTTAATCCTATTTCACTTCTTCTTACCGCTGGCGCTTTTGTTATGCTTTGCTTAAATCCAATTTATTCTTACGTTATTTCGAAGATAGATGGCAGTAAAGTTGTTCTTTATTGTTATTCTTTTTTTATAGTTAATTTTGCGCTATTTCTTTGTGGATGGACGTTACTAGAAGACCAAGGGAGAATATGGACTGCCTATATTTTTTATGTATGGTTAAACGTATATTCTTTATTGGTAGTTTCTATCTTTTGGGCAACTTTAATCAATTTTTTTAATAGCGATGACGGAAGAAGGCTTTTTGGTATTATCAGTGCAGGGGGCTCACTAGGCGCTTTTTTTGGAACGAGTGTCACTCAGTATTTTGCTTTAGAAATCTGTGGGAGTGATATTTCGGATACTGGACCAATTTTTTTAATTATTTTTTCTATTATCTGCCTTTGTATGTCTATTTTTCTTGCTAGAGATCTTCATGTTGAAGATAGTGATAATTTTTCTGAAAGAGAAGAAATAGGTGGCAGTGCTGGTGATGCAATTAAAAGTTTGATCTCTGTTCCAGAAGTCAGAAATATAGCCCTTTACGTACTTCTTTTTACAACATTAGCAACCATTGCTTGGATGATGTCTTTGGATATTATTAGAGAATGGTCCTCTGATCCTTGTGAAAGAACTTCATATTT
>CABXQE010000019.1 GCA_902514295.1 uncultured SAR86 cluster bacterium
ATAAGTTCTAAAGGACTGGGTGTGGCTTTAGTTATAGAAAAATCTAACCTAAAAGGTATTTTTACAGATGGAGATCTTAGAAGAGCTTTAAGCAAGAAAATAGACTTACTAGAAGTTCCCATATCAAAATTAATGTCTAAAAAAGTGAAGACTATAAGGTATTCAGCCTTAGCAACTGAAGCAATTAAACTAATGCAAAAAAATCAAATTTACTCGTTGGTTGTCCTTGATCAAAAAAAGTACCCTAAAGGGTTAATTAGAATGCATGATTTGATAGAAGCTGGGCTAGTTTAAATTGACTAATTTGTCTTATTTTTTTAATAAAGCACCTCTATTTATTGGGCTGTTTCTTATGACAACCTCTTTTGCTGCCCACCCTTCTACTAATATCTCTTTTCTATCTAATAACGTTATTGAATTCAAAAATTCTGTATATGAGAGCTATGGACAAGGCAATGAAAGACTTTTTCTTAGATCTAGAGAAGGAAGTGTGGACTTAGATAATCAAGTGATTAATCTAATTGGTGATGTTGAAGGAACATTTAACCTGGATGGAAAAACTTTTGACTTAAAGACTAATGGTCTAAGAGGCAATCTTTTAGATAAAACTATTTCTTCTAAACAAAGCACCTTATTTAAAACCGAAGATATTGAGGTAGTTTCATCTGATATGGAAATTACTCAAACACCTCTAGAAGGAATAAAGATTCTATTTAACGATGTAAATCTCGATAAAATAAACTTAGGATCAAGGATGAATAAAGGCAAGGCTAATGAGGTAGAGCTTTTTTTAGCCAAGGACTTAATAGTAATGAAAGGAAAAGCAGTGTTCAGTGAAGATAATATGAAGATTATTTCTGATGAAATTCACTATGATCTAAGTCAAGACATAGTATTGAAATCAGTAAACTCTAAAATTATTAACAATCTATGAAATTATCTGTTGAAAATATCAGTAAGAGCTATGCAAATAAAATAGCCGTAGATGATATTTCTTTTGAAATGGACTCAGGAGAAACCTTAGGCTTGTTAGGCCCTAACGGAGCAGGAAAAACAACTTTATTTTACATTATTGCTGGTTTGCTAAAAAAGGGTTCTGGATCTATTAAATTAGACTCTAAAGATGTAAGTGCTATGGATATATCAGAAAGATCTAGCTTAGGGTTATCTTACTTACCACAGGAAGCCTCAATATTCAGAAAACTAACAGTAAAAGAGAACATACTTGCTGCGCTCGAGCAGAGAAATGATTTAAATCCAGACTCAATTAATCATGAGTTAAGTAGTCTGCTGGATGAATTTAACCTAAATGAGTTCTCGGAAACTATAGGAATAAAACTATCTGGGGGTGAAAGACGAAGAACCGAAATTGCAAGATCTTTGGGATCTAACCCGAAATTCATTCTTTTAGACGAGCCATTTGCTGGCATTGACCCTATAGCAGTATCAGATCTCAAGCAGACTATAAAACAACTTAAATCTCAGAATATTGGTGTATTGATAAGCGATCACAATGTGCGAGAAACCATGCAAATTTGTGATCAAGTATTGATAATTAACCAGGGAAAACTAATTGCACAAGGGCGGCCAAAAGAAGTCAGCAAAGATCCACTAGTAAAAGACGTTTACCTTGGAAAGGACTTTAAACAATAAAGTGAAGCAAAGTCTCGGACAGAAACATAAATTATCATTAAACCTTACGTTAAATCTTCAAAAACAGATTGAACTCTTATCTCACAGTGGCTTAGAGATTAGATCGGACCTAGATGATTTAATAGCTGAGTTTTGTAAAGGGTCAGAGAATAAGAAAATAAATTACTTTAGAGATGAAGTTATTGCCGACCGATTAGTAAATTCAATAAACCCTGATCAAAGAAATAATTCCTTCGAACTACCGATCGATCAAGAAGAAGATTTGCGTAAGAAGCTATTAGAGCAGTTGGTTATATCTCCACTAAAAGCACATGAAATCTTAATTGGAGAAATTATAATTGATTCAATCTTAGACAATGGAAGATTGGATCCAGAACTAGAGTACGAAGATATAAAAAGGATAGTTAAAGAGGACTTTAATTTAAATATTAATGATACAAAAATTGAATCTATAATCAATTTAATTCAGAACTTTGACCCCCCCGGATGCGGTTATAGATCTATTGAAGAGTCTTTAAAAATACAAGTTAATAATTTAGATTTAGGTAAAGAAGAACAAAATAAAATCATGGAATCTTTAACTTCTCTGCTAAATCAAGATCTAAGAAAAGAAGACCTTAACCCTGAAATTAAGATTCAAATAGAAAAGTTAAACTTCAATCAAAGTTTAAACTTTGGCTCTAATAAGAACTTGTATGTAAGGCCAGATCTGATGGCCTTTTCACATAAAAACTCTTGGCAAGTAACTCTTAATGATGACTTTATGAATAAAGAATTTATAGAAATAGTTAAAGAAGAAATGAAATCTTCAAATAAAAAAAAATTTATAGAAGCCAAGTCATTCTTAAGAGGAGTAGAGAGAAGACAGCAAACTCTTTTTCTTGTGGGTCAATATATATTAAATGCTCAGAGTGAATATCTGAATAAAAAAACAGATAGAAAACCAGTTACAAATAAAGAGATAGCAAGGGCTCTTGAAATAAGTGAATCTACAGTTTCGAGAATAGTAAATAATAAGTATATTCAATTGCCTGATATGTTGATTCCTTTAAAAAATTTATTACAAAAGAAGGTAAATAAAAATACTGAAGGGAAAGATGTTACTGCCAAGACACTACAAAACTTTATAACTTTATTAATCTCTGAAGAGAACTCTTACAAGCCCCTAACTGATGAAAATATTCGAATCTTATTATCTACTAAGCATCAAGTAAGTGTTGCAAGAAGAACAGTAACTAAATATAGAGAGAAAGCTGGAATTAGCTCAACGCGTGTCAGGAAGGTAAATTAAACTATTCTTCCGTGCTGTCTTCAAACCAGCCATCAAATTCTGTTTCTGGTTCAGAAATATTACCTTTAATTATCCACTTTCCCGAACTTAATTTATCTAGATTTCTTTCAAAAGCCTTTCCTGCTATATATACAACCCCAGCAGTTATAGGGCCGCCCAATACTAAGGCATAAGCAGGCAGATATTCTCTCAACGGAAGAGTCATGATTACCTCTAGATTAAGTCTATCTAAATTTCCTTTCTTATCTCTAGAGATTTCACCAGTCCAGTTGAATTGACTGGAGCCGCTTTTGAGTAAAATAGGTTCTATAATTTGAAAGCTTTTATCAGTAACCCTGAATTTCCCTTTAACGCTATCAGCACTAAACCCTCTTTTATATAATTTTCTAAAATCTAAATTTGTTACTTTCTCAAATGAATCAGTAATATTGAAAATATTAACCAGTCTTAATACATTATTGGTTGCTTCTAAATCTTCACTGTTTTTTATTGTTAGGCCTTCTAGATTTGTTGAAATTTCTCCCGTAATTGAATTGTAGTCAAAAAGCCAAGGCAGATTGTTCCAAAATAAATCTGCGTCTAAGCTTAACGTATCCAATTCAAAATTTGGTTTAATGCCTATCTGAATCATTGCTTTCTCTGGAGATCCAGAATAAATGTTTGTTTTAAGGCTTGTAGTCCATCCAATTGAATTCTTAACAATTCTTAAAGAAGATATACCTTGATTAGTGTTCTTAAGGCTCCATCTTCCGTATGTCCCTTTAATGCCATTAAGAGCTAGCTGATTATTTTCTGGAAAAATTGAAAATTCCCAATTTCCGTAATTCTTACCGTTGAAGAAGATTTTTTCTGCACTGAAATCAAATTCATCGCTAATACCATTATATAAATAAAGAAAGCTATCTTTAGAACCGCTCGAAGATTGATTAATTTTAATGAAATCAAATTTAAAAGATAAATTTCTTTGATTATTTTCTGGCACTAACAGTATTCCACTTAAGTCATCATTAATAAATTTGTACTCAATTCCCTGTTTTGTTCTTGAGGATTTAAATCTAGTTTTGGACAAGCTTAAATTTGAAAAATTTGTTTCTTCAACTAGTAAATCTTTTATATAGAAATTTCCAGACCCTTCTTCTTCAAATATCCCTAAGGAAATGAGAGAACCTAAGTCTAATTTTTGTAGCTCTCCTACTAACAAGATCTGTTCATCTACAATTGATACACTTTGTTTTTTCTTTCCAGCTATTACAAATCCTTCCGTTGTATTATTTAGAAAATTAAATTTTCCTCTCAATAAATCTCCATACTTAAAGCCTAATTGGGGAGGCTTATTTAGAAAAGATTTAAAGGCTAGACGAAAGTCAACTTTAGAATCTTCTGATTTCGTAAAGGGGTCAGGTAAATTTATAGAAATACCTGCCAAATTAGACAAAACTTCAATTTCAGGGTCTATGAAAGGCTCTTGTTTTATGAAGGAAGGAAGGGTTAATTTTATTTTAAATCTTGAAGAGCCTCTTATCTCTTCTTTAATATTAAAAGAAGATAATATTCTTTTGACTGAGAAAATATCATCTGCAACTAATTGAGTATTATAACTCCCATTCTCCTCCCCTTTCCTGATATCAAATTTGACAGGGGTATCGTTTATTTTTATTGATGCAAAACCATCTTTAACGCCATGAAAACTGTCATACTCTACTGATGAGTAAAGATCAGAAAAAAACAAGCCTGTATTTGGGTTCTTAAAATTACCGTCTTTAATTTTAGTGCCTAATATAAGGCCTGCATTGCCTCCTAAGAGCTTGAAAGAAGAACTCAAAGGAGAAGTAAAATAAAAAGTAGTAGAGTGTTCTCCTGATTCTTCCGAAGCATCAAAAATTTGAGTTAAATTAGATAGCCTTAGTATTGTTAACAAGGGGCCCTTAGAATTACCTTTAAGTTCCAATTTATAATTATTATTGTCCTTAAACGTCCTAATGGTTCCTTTAATCTCAGATCCATATAAATCACCATCCAAAACCTCTCCTAGAAAAGTAGAATTGTTAATCTTTGCGACAAGGTCTATGTTCCTAATACTTACATCATTAATATTTAGGCATGAATCTTCTAAGAGCCCTTGGGACAGAAAAGATAAGCTCGAATCGTTGTATTGATTATCAATCGGTCCTCTGTATATAAATAAAACCTCTTGCAATGCGCCGCAAGATATTGAGTTTTGTAACCAGGTCTTTGTTAATCTTGTGTAATTTAAATTAGGAAAAAGACTTAAGGCATCTAAATAATCTAATTCATTCGAAGCTATTTTAAAAGATAGATCACCAGAATTATCAATTGGACTAGGAAATAAATTTATTTGCCCTTTAATTAGAGTTCTTTTGTAAGTTGCTTGAAAGGCAGAATCTGAGATAGATATTTTTTTATCTATTAACTTTAAATCTAGTTCTGAACTTAAATCGTTAAATATAATAGGGCTGTTAAATAGAGTGCCTAGATCAACTTGAAGATAAGGAGTATTTATATTTAATCTAGTAACATCTGGATCGTATTGGATGTTTCCCTCAAGTCCAGAAATAGACAGCTCATTTGATTCCAAAGATAAATCTTCAAAATTAGCTTTAAATTGTAATGTGTCATGAAAGCTTAAGATAAGATTATTGATATAACCTTTTAATAGAAGGTCTTCAGGTATATAGAAAAGGTGTTGAAATTTATTAATAAATTTATCTTCTCCTAGCTCGATCTCAGGAATAAAAAATGTTGCTGCATCAGTAGCCATAGAGGTAAATATCTCCGGAGCATTGTTCGAAGGATCCTCATTTATAAAAGAAGAAATTCTAAAAACATTATTTTTTTCATCTTCTAATTCAATTCTCGCATTTATTGATTTTATAAAATCTATACTTGAGTCAGATTTAAATTTGATATCCCCTAAAAATTTAACTAAATTTAAATCGATAAGAGTAAACCAAACCTTACTATCCAGTGTTCCTCCAGGGCAACTTAAACACAATTGACTGGTAATTCCTTGGTTTAAGCTAAAGTTGGAGGCACTAAGAAAGCCTTTATAATCTTTTAACGAAGTAGAACCTGCTATCGAGTTCATTCTAAAATCTAGATTGCCTCCGTTCGTATTCTTTGCAGAGAACCTTGCTTTAGAATCACCAGACTGCAACGTGATTGAAGAAAACATTCCTTTTAATCCATTTGAAGAGTTACTAGAATCCATGATAAAGAATTCATCAATTTCTATATTCTTTATAGAGGAAGCATATAGCCATAAATCATTAAGATTGGCTTGATCATCGTTTGATGGTGCATAAATAAGAAGATTCATACCCTTTGCATACAAACTTTCTATTAAGTTTCCTCGAAAGGGAAAAAAGAGATTAAACTCCATCTTTAATTCCTTAATCTCTAAAAATTTACTTTCTTGTTCAACTCTTATAATAGAGAAAGTATCTATTTCTATGCTTGGTTTATACGGGTGCCAATGACTATCATGTAAGACAAAATCTACATAAGAATCTTGGTTTAAATTCAAAAAGAATTTAAGGCTTTTTTCAGATGTTAAAAGCGAAGAAATGAGGAGTAAAATACCTACCAGAAAGCCTAGTATTGATAAGACTGAAGATATGACCTTATTCACTGGATATCAGGATTTAACCCACCTTCTCCGATAATACCTAAGAATTAAATACAAAGGAGGCCAGATTAGGGCAGAAAATAATGCAAATAAAAAAGAACTGAAAAGAAAGGAGATGTCTGAAAGGTTTGTTATATCTTGGTTTGCATTTGCAAAATCTAAAGCAAATACTTGCTTGTATAAGGCGAATAAAAAGAAAAGAATAAACGATTGTTGCCATAGTGGAGATACTCTAAATTGATAAAAGAATCTTTGACATACGTAAGTTATCAAAACAAATAGAGCTCCGTGAAGTCCTAGCAAAGATCCCTCTATTAAATCAACAAAAATTCCAAAGGCCAAAGCAGCCATAATTCCTATTCGATCTGGTAAAGCCATATTCCAGTAAATTAGGGTTAGTAGTACAAAAGTAGGTTTCAGTATTTGGAAGTCTGAAGAGAACAAATAGCTATCTATATATAAAGCAATAAAGAGTGTTAATAAAATTAACAATTGGTTTTTTAACTCTCTACTCATTCTTATAAATTAAATAAAAATCTTGATTAAACGGGGATTGCAAAAAGGATACTTCAACTTTCAAGAATTCACTGTCAGCAAGATCTTCTATAGAGGTAATTTCACCAACAAAAATTCCTACAGGGAAAATTCCAGCAATACCAGAAGTGTAAACCTTCTCTCCTAACTCGTAAGAAGCTGTTTTTTTTATGTACTCAATATTTCCAGCTCTTCCTGTGCCACTTCCTCTTACATTTCCATGCAATTTAGATTTCTCTGTAATGATAGGAATGGATGATCTTACGTCATGTAAAACCATAATTTCTGCACTATAAAGCCCTAAAGATATCAATTTTCCTACCAGACCACTCGGGCTTAGTAATACATCGTTTATACCAGCATCACTTTTACGTCCGATATCTACTATTAATGTTGGTTGAAATTCATTTGAAGAGATAGATCTTTTTCTCGCAAAAGAATAGTTATCAAAATTTAGTCTTGCAGAAGACCATAAAGAGTTTAATTCTTCATTTTCTTTAGAAACCTTTTCAAGAAATTGATTTATAACTTTTAGTTTCTTATTTTCTAGTTCAGCTTGCTCCAAAGAAAGTTTTAGCTGAGATCTTGTTCTAAAGGAATCAGGTAAGGAAGCAATTAAGTCAACAGGGACATTGACTAAAGCTCCCAAAGGCATAAATAAATCTTGGGCGTACCCTCTAATTTTAGAAGAGGATTCATAATAAACATCAGATAACATTAAAAAAGCACAAATGAGTAATGAAAGAATTACCTTAGAAGGTTTCATTGCAGGGATGGCAAATATTGCCTCACTACTTAGATACGAAACTTTGTGTTCTCTTCTTCGCATCATCCAATAATACTCAGGAGAGAACAGGAATAAAACTTTTAAATAAAATTATTGAGTGGATAAAAGATCTATATCGTATTTATCCATAATCTCAAGCGCGCTTCCTCCACCTCTCGCTACACAAGTTAGAGGGTCTTCAGCTACAGTAACAGGAAGTCCAGTTTGGCTGGAGATTAAGACATCTAGATCTCTTAGCATTGCCCCTCCTCCGGTTAAAACTATTCCTCTCTCGCTTATATCGGCACTTAATTCTGGAGGTGATGCTTCTAAAGCCGTTCTTATAGCTTGAACAATAGCAGATAATGGTTCAAGCATAGCATCATAGGCTTGTTTACTATTCATAGTAAAAGTAATAGGTATCCCTTCAGCAAGATTTCTTCCCCTTACCTCCATTTCAACTACCTCAGAGTCAGGTGAAGCCGTACCTATAATTGTTTTTACTTTTTCAGCAGTTGCATCGCCTAGCAGAACGCCTTGATTTCTTCTAACGTATGAAATGATTGCTTCATCTAGCTTATCTCCACCTGTTTTTAGAGAGTGAGCATAAACAACACCATTTAAAGCTAAAATTGCTACCTCGGTTGTTCCTCCACCTATATCCACAACCATAGATCCAGTTGCTTCTTCAATGGGTAAGCCAGCTCCTATAGCTGCAGCCATAGGCTCTTCAATTAACCTTGCCTCTCTTGCTCCTGCTTTTAGAACAGATTCTCTTATGGCTCTTCTTTCGACTTGGGTTGATTCACAAGGAACACAAACTAAAATTCTAGGGCTTGGACGGACAAAACTATCTTCATGAACTCTCTGTACAAAATGTTTAAGCATTTCTTCTGTGACCTGAAAGTCTGCGATGACTCCATCTTTTAAGGGCCTGATTGCACTTATATTGCCAGGAGTCCTTCCAAGCATTTTTTTAGCTTCCGCACCTACAGCTACAACTGTTCTTTGACCTCCAGTATCCCTTATTGCTACAACCGAAGGTTCATCTAACACAACCCCTTTATCCTTAACGTATACAAGAGTATTTGCCGTACCTAAATCGATAGACAAATCATTAGAAAATATACCTCTTAAACGTTTTAACATTAAAAATTGCTTAACTAGAAATTATCTAAGTTTTCAAACAGGTCATCACTCTAACAACAGCGTTGTTTTTGAGCAAGCTACAATATGCTACATTACGCACCTTTTTTTTCATAAGATATTACAATGACATATGGCCTTAAGTGATAAAGAACTAAATGAAATAGCTTATTTAGCTAGAATCAACATAGATAAAGATTCTTTTCCTTCATTAAAAGGAGAGTTAGAACAAATCTTAGATTTATTTGAAAAACTTAATTCAGCAGAAACGAATGAGGTTGAGGCTATGTCTCACCCATTAAACCTTTCTCAACCAACCAGACCTGACGAAGTTACTGAAGAAGATCAAAGAGAAAAACTTCAAGAAACAGCACCTTCTGTGCAGTCTGGACTTTTCTTAGTTCCAAAAGTTATTGAAGGAGAGAACTAAGAAGATGAAACTTCATGAACTTTCTCTCAAAGAACAATTAAATGGGCTAAAAGAAGGCTCTTTTTCTTCTACTGAGCTAACTCAACACTACCTTGATAGAATTTCTAGTTTTGATAAGAGTCTAAATAGCTTTATCACAGTGACAGAAGAATTGGCACTTGAGCAAGCTAAGGAGTCAGATAAAAGATATAAATCCAATAAAGCTCTCCCTTTAGATGGTATTCCAATAGCGCATAAAGATATTTTTTGTACTGAAGATATCCTAACGACTTGTGGTTCGAAGATGTTGTCAAACTTTAAAGCGCCTTATTCATCTACAGTTGTAAACAATTTATCTTCTGATGGTGTAGTTGTCTTAGGAAAGACCAATATGGATGAATTTGCTATGGGATCGTCGAATGAAACAAGTTTCTTTGGGCCTGTAAAAAACCCCTGGAATAAAGAGTATGTTCCGGGCGGTTCTTCTGGTGGATCTGCTGCATGTGTCTCAGCTCAATTAGCTTCTGCTGCAACTGCAACAGATACAGGAGGATCAATTAGGCAACCTGCAGCTCTTTGTGGTTTAACGGGCATAAAACCTACTTATGGTAGAGTTTCTCGTTATGGAATGATTGCTTTTGCTTCTAGTTTAGATCAAGGAGGTGTTTTAGCTAGATCAGCAGAAGACTCAGCCATTTTACTAGAATCCATGTCAGGTCATGACCCTAAAGATTCAACCAGCTTAAATGAAGATGTACCTAACTTCTTAGGAAACATTGATTCACCTATAAAGGGTATGAAAATAGGCTTACCAAAAGAATTCTTTGAAAAAGATCTCCCAAATCACGTTGAGTCCTCAACAAAAGAAGCAATAGAAACATACAAAAATTTAGGAGCAGAGATACATGAAATCTCTCTCCCAAATGTTGACCTTTCTCTTCCTGTTTATTACATCATAGCCCCCGCTGAATGCTCTGCAAATTTATCAAGATACGATGGTGTTAGATACGGGTATAGGTGTGAAGATCCAAAGGATATAGAAGATTTATACATGAGGACAAGAGAAGAAGGATTTGGATCAGAAGTTAAAAGAAGAATTTTAATAGGAACCTATGCTTTATCAGCTGGTTACTATGACGCTTACTACTTAAAAGCACAAAAATGTAGGAGATTAGTAGCAAATGATTTTACCGAGGCATTTAAATCAGTTGATTTAATCTTATCCCCCACTACACCTGATACCTCATTTAAAGCTGGTGAAAAGAGTGATGATCCAATAGAAATGTACCTTCAAGATATATTCACCATACCCGCTAACCTGGCAGGCTTGCCTGGAATATCTTTTCCTTGTGGTAATCATGAAGGATTACCTCTAGGAGTCCAGCTTGTAGGAAATTCATTGAAAGAAGCTCAACTTTTTCAAGCAGCTCATCAATTCCAGGAAGCAACTGATTGGCATAAAAACTTACCTGAGGTTAAATAATGACTGTATTTAATGAATCTTGGGAAGCAGTAATAGGATTGGAAATCCACGTTCAACTTGCAACTAATTCAAAACTTTTTTCAGGTGCCAGTACCAATTTTGGTGCTCTTCCAAATACTCAAGCCTGTAATATTGATCTAGCGATGCCAGGAGTTCTCCCTGTCCTTAATGAAGAAGTGTTAAAGATGGCCGTCAAGCTAGGTAAGGCATTAAATGCTAACATCAATAGCCCAACCAGCTTTGCTAGGAAGAATTACTTTTACCCTGATCTTCCTAAAGGCTATCAAATTAGTCAAATGGATAAACCTATAGTAGAGGATGGCTTTTTAGATATTGAATTAGAAGATGGATCTTCTAAAAGAATTGGAATTACTAGAGCACACCTTGAAGAAGATGCTGGAAAATCTCTTCATGAAGACTTTGAAGGTAAATCTGGAATTGATTTAAATAGATCAGGAACTCCTCTTATTGAGATAGTGTCAGAACCTGAAATCAATTCTCCTGAAGAAGCAGTAGCCTATTTAAAATCAATCCATTCCATTATTAGATATCTTGAAATTTCTGATGGCAATATGGCAGAAGGCTCTATGAGATGTGATGCAAACGTTTCTGTAAGGAAAGTAGGCTCCGAAGAGCTAGGAACAAGAACAGAAACTAAAAATGTTAATTCATTCAGATTTGTTGAAAAAGCAATCCAATATGAAATAGAAAGGCAAATTAGTGAAATCGAATCTGGGAATACAATTACTCAGGAAACTAGACTCTATGATTCTCAAGTAAATACAACTAGACCTATGAGAACTAAAGAATACGCAAACGATTACAGATATTTTCCAGAGCCCGATCTCTTACCTGTTGTATTAGAAGATAGCTTTATTGAAAAAACACTTGAGCAAATGCCTGAGATGCCTAATGAAAAGAAGTTAAGGTTTGTTAATGAATATGACTTAAGTGAATATGATGCTTCTCTTCTTGCAGCTGACAGAGACTTAGCAAATTACTTCGAAGAAGTTACTGGTGAATCTAAATCGGCAAAACTTTCTGCAAATTGGATCATGGGAGAACTTTCTGCTGAACTAAATAAAGAAAACTTACACATTCTTAACTCTAAAATTTCTGCTAAACAATTAGGTCAACTCATAAATAGAATAGAAGATTCAACCATCTCTGGAAAAATAGCCAAAGACGTCTTCGAGAAGATGTGGTCTAGCGGCAATGAAGTAGATGACATCATTGAAAAAGAAGGGATGCAACAAGTTACTGATTTGTCTGAAATTGAGTCAATGGTTAGTAAAGTGATTGATGAAAACCCCGATCAACTAAAACAATACCTTTCCGGGAAAGATAGATTATTTGGATTCTTTGTTGGGCAAGTTATGAAAGAGTCTCAGGGTAAAGCCAACCCTGCTCAGGTAAATGAAATTTTAAAAGAGAAATTAAAAGAATAACCTGTCTTGCAAATGTAAGTTAAGCATATTGATAAAGTCTTCAACAATATCTTTCCTTTCTTTCTTATTTGCCCTAGCACAGTATTCATATAATCCGTAAAAGGATAAAACACACAGGTCAGTTTGTCTGCCTAAAACGGACTCAACCTTTCCTGGCCAGCCTTTTTTAATAATTTTCTTAAAAGTTTTCTTTAAATAAGCCTTCATCCTATTTCTTTCTTCTAAACATTTAGGTATGTAAAAAGTGGCTGCAAGAAGTGCATCTGCATAATCATCTAAGTTCTCAACATACATTCTTATACTATTCTCAAATAGCGCTTTAGCGTCATTGGCGGTCTTAGCTTTAGAGAGCTCTGACTCTAGATATTTCTCTATTCTTCTATTATTTCTTAGCTGTTCATTTAAATAAATATCTTCGACGGTTAGAAAAAAAGAAGTGAGCTCTTCTAAGGGCATAGAGAGCTCTTTAGCAACTTCTTCAAGAGATACGTTTCCTATGCTTTTGTTGTCTCTCTTAACGGACTCAAAAGTTTTGTGTATTATTTTGACTTTATTTTCTGTTTTCTTATCCATCTTAAAAAAACTTTCTATCTTGTAATTGCAAATTAACCATGTTTCTAAAATCTCGCAATAACTTTAGCCTTTCAGCTTTCTTTATATGGACAACATGATCTATAAAACCGTAAAAAACAATTGTGATTAGCTCAGTCTGTCTCTTCAAAACTTTATCGTCTTTACCGGGCCATCCTTTTTTAATTACCGAAAGGAACTTCTTCTTTACTTTCTTTTTATTTCTTTCTCTATATTTTACGCAAGCCGGAAGATAGCAAGACATTTCTAGCATTAAATCTGCATCTTCACTAAGCGTTTCTACAAATCTCTCAAAAAATGCTTCAAAAGCATCCTTATAATCACCAGGGGTTTTGGCTTTTTTAATACGTTTATCCCAATACCTGTGTAAAGAGTCCCAATCCTTCTTTTGAGCTTTAAGGAAAATATCTTCTGCCGAAGAGTAATAGTTTTGTAATGTTTCAAGAGTAACGTCTAATTCATTAGCTATTAAAGCAAGACTAATTGCTTCGACTCTCTTGTCTTTTCTAAGGTTATTTACTGCTCGTTTGACTACCCTGTCTTTAAGTTTAGTCGGCGTATTAGCCATAACTCCTCAAGTACATAATTATTTAAGTTATAAACATAGACAGAGTTTCAGCCACGTATGCGGGTTTTTCTTGGCCTTCTATTTCCATGACAACTTCAGTCTTCATCAAGTATCGACCATCACCTTTATCATCCACAGATAAAACCTTGCTATGAGTTCTTACTTTAGAACCAACATTAACTGGGTTAACAAACCTAACTTTATCCAATCCATAATTGAAAACATGTTTTAGATTCTCTGGAGCAAGTACAGCTTGTGCTGTTAAATGAGGGATTAAAGATAAAGACAAAAATCCATGAGCAATTGTTGAACCAAATAAAGGTGTAGCCTTTTCTGAATCTACATGAATAAACTGATGATCTAAAGTTGCATCAGCAAACTGATCAATCCTATCTTGGTCAACTTGAAACCATTCTGAGGAACCAATCTCCTTGCCTACATAATCCACTAATTTTTCTGCTGCGACTAATCCAATCATATTTTTCTCCTATTTATTAATTAAATGACTCTTATAATCTTCTCTTAATCCTGTTTTCAAGAGTTTTCCTGTTGCGGTGTGAGGTAATTCTTCAACAAACACTATGTCATCTGGAAGCCACCATTTAGCAACCTTGTCTTCAAGGTATTTATTTATATCTTCTTTAGAAGGATCTTCATTGTTAGCTTTAACAATAAGAAGCAAAGGTCTTTCATCCCACTTGGCATGCAAAACCCCAATAACGCAGGCTTCTGCAACACCAGGGTGCCCTACTGCAGCATTTTCAAGGTCTATTGAACTTATCCATTCTCCGCCTGATTTAATAACGTCCTTACTTCTGTCAACAATTTCCATATAACCTTCCGGATGAATTTTCGCGACGTCACCTGTATCAAACCATCCATTCTCATCCTTAGCACTATCATTGCTCTTGAAATATGTGTCAACAATAGTTGGCCCTTTTACTAACAATCTTCCAAACGCAACTCCATCCTGCGGAAGTTCATTGCCATCATCATCTGCGATAGTCATTTCTACTCCAAAGAAAGCCTTTCCTTGCTTTTGCTGAAGATCATACCTGGCCTCTATATCCATATCTTCCATTTCTTTAGTTTTAACAGTGGCAGTCCCCAAAGGACTCATTTCTGTCATTCCCCAGCCATGCATAAGAAAAACATCATGTTTTTCTTCAAATTCTTGAATCATAGCTCTAGGAGCTGCAGACCCTCCAACTAAAGCCGTGTCCACACAATCTAAGGTTTGGTTTGTTTCATTTAAATATTGCAATAGACCTAACCACACTGTTGGAACTCCCATTAATAGGTCAGGTTTCTCAGAATCTATCAATTCATAAATTGAAGCCCCATCTAAAGCAGGTCCAGGAAAAACTAACTTAGCTCCAAACATGGCTCCCGCGTAAGGTATGCCCCAAGCGTTAACATGGAACATAGGTACCACAGGAAGAATTGAAGAAGAACTGGAAACTTTTGCTACGTTACCTGAACTTACTATCCACGTATGGAGGATTGTTGACCTGTGAGAATATAAAACTCCTTTAGGGTTCCCCGTTGTTCCAGACGTATAACATAGACTTGAAGCAGTATTCTCATCAAATACGGGCCATTCGAACTCTTCTGATTCTTTTTCTAATAGATCTTCATAACAAATAGCATTTTTTAAGCCTGTTTCCGGCATATTCTCTTTATCAGTTAAGACAATAAAACCTTTAACGCTATCAAAGGTTGATTGTAGCGATTCAACTAATTCTACAAAGGATAGATCTATGAATAGATATTGATTCTCTGCATGATTAATGATGTAGGTTAACTGTTCTGGAAATAATCTAGGATTGACAGTATTGACCACACAACCGATCCCAGAAACTCCAAAATACAATTCGAAATGCCTGAATGTGTTCCAAGCTAAAGTACCAACAGTATCGCCTTCTTTTAAGCCCAAATTAACTAATGCATTTGCAAGTTTTCTTGACCTCTTAGCTGCATCTGAATAAGTATATCTGTGTATAGGGCCTTCTACCGTTCTTGAAACTATTTCTGCATCACTATGATATTTTTCGGCATGCTCAATAACTCCTGAAATAAGAAGTTGATTATTCATCATATTTCCTAACATATTTTACTCTCCTATTCGTCTAATAATTGCTGAGAAAGCGGTTCAGAATATCTTCGCTTCGTAAACTCTTCAAGCTTCTTTTTATTTTCTTTTTTAAGTCTCTTTTTTAAAAAATGTAAATCTCCAAAAAACCTCCAAAGATGTTGAGACCATTCCAATTGGAGATCACTTTTCCAATCAATACAGAGTTCTTTTTCTGCTTTTTGTAGCCTTTCAATTGTTTTAATGTCTAGCTTTCTACTTGAATTCTTAAAAGGGCCATTAAAGTAAGGAAAGACCTTCATAAAAGATCTTGGTATTCCATAGTCTTGCATTATTTCAGAAGTACTTTTTTTCAATACAAACCTGTCCAAAATAATACAATCCGTAATTGCCATGCCAGTTAGGTTCATTCCAATTGCTGAAATTGTTTTTTTCGAGACGGATCTACCGGAATACGAACCAATAAAAAACTTATTGGAGCAGTAATCGTTTGCATAATAATTATCCCAAATGATTACCGGGTTCTTAAAAATTTTCTTTAATGAAGATATGTCTGCGTCTTTAATACTTGGACTAACGACTTCTCTGCCTGTCCAAAGTAAAGGTATGTTTTTATTAACTTTTGAAGCTAGACCCAAAAGGTAATCATTATTCGATAAATCTCCTTCAGCAAAGCTATTGCAATAGATTGTGGGGCAAAACATTAAAGAAGAACCTTTAAGGTTTTTAAGCAATCTAGAAACTAGTTCAAGGATTTCTGCATGGGAAGAAGCTAAATTTTGATCCTTCTTTTGATCCAAATCGTCAAAAAAAATAGCGAAATGTTTAAAACCTAACTTCTTAGCTTGATTAATCTTATTTTTAAAATTTCTTATGTCCTTTGTTGAACCTGCATCCATGCTCATTCCTGGAGATAAAGCAAATACTGGCTTAATTTTATTTTTAATTGAAGACCTTAGAAAAGCCTTCAATTCGTTACTCTGTTTCTTCGGGTATAGTTTCTGCCAATTAAGTCTGTGGTAAGGATCTTCTTTAGGTCCATAGATATAAAAATCCATTTTTAGATCACCCATATGGTTAACAACCATATCTCTTTCCTCTTTAGAGAAAAGTCTTCCGTAATACCCTTCAATATAACCTTTTTTCATTCTTTAGCGATTTTTCCAAAAGAAACCCTATCATCTCCATTCAAATCTTGAAATAGTCTTATGCTTGAGTATGAATAATCTTTAAACAGATCAATCACATCTTTTGACTGTTCAGGGGCATGTTCAACCAACAGAGAACCACTATCTCGAAGATAACCTTTAGAAGTTTTAATAATGTGCCTTATATCCTTTAAACCTCTTTCTTCAGAAATCAAAGCTTCAGTTGGTTCAAACGAAACTCCATCTCCAAGTAATCTTTTATCATTTCGATCAACGTAAGGGGGGTTGGAAACTATTACGTCAAAGGAGTTAGCTTCAAATGCACCTAACCAATTCGCATTAACTAAATGAACATTCACTAAATTATTTTTTTTATTCTCTTGCGCAATTTTCAAAGCCTTTAGGGATAAATCAGAGCAATAAACCTCCCAAGAAGGTCTTTCTGACAACAAAGATAGTCCAATCGCTCCGCTTCCTGTACCTAAATCAAGCAGCCTTAGAGGCTTTGAGTCATATAAAGTTAATACTTTTTCAACTAGTAATTCAGTCTCAGGTCTTGGAACCAAAACATTTTCATCGATAAAAAGGTCAAGGTTCCAAAACCCTTTATTCCCAAATAAATAAGCAAGAGGCTCTCCTTGATTTCTTCTTTCAATAAAATGTACAATCTTTTTTAACTCGTTTTCCTCTAAAGAAGGATTCTCTCTGTAAAGAGTATTTCTATTAATATCTAAAGTATGTAATACCAGCAACTCGATATCTTCCTTGGAACAGTATTGGTCTAAATTTTCATGTGAGAGCTTATTGATAAGCTCTAGAGAATTTGTTTCACTCATTAATTCTTAGATTCTAAATCAGCCAAAGCTCTAGCTTGATTTTCCTCTAACAAGGATGAAATCATTTCTTTCATATCACCATCTAAGAAAGCGGGTAGATTGTGTACTGACATCTCTATACGATGATCGGTAATTCTATTTTGTGGAAAATTATAGGTCCTTATTTTTTCTGATCGGTCTCCAGAACCAACCATCACCTTTCTATTTTCTGCCTGTTCAGTATCTTTCTTTTCTCTTTCCGCATCTAATAACTTAGATTGCAAGAGAGATAATGCTTTCTCCTTGTTTTTATGCTGCGAACGACCATCTTGGCATTCCACAACAATCCCTGTGGGAATATGGGTTAGCCTAACAGCAGAGTCAGTTTTGTTTACGTGTTGCCCGCCGGCTCCGGAAGCTCTAAATGTATCCACACGAAGATCATTTTTATCTATATTTATTTCGTCTATCTCATCCATCTCAGGAAGAACTGCAACAGAGCAAGCTGAAGTATGGACTCTTCCCTGAGATTCCGTAGCAGGAACTCTCTGCACTCTATGAACTCCTGCTTCAAATTTTAACTGCTTGTATACGTCATTCCCTTCTATCCTAGTAACTAGTTCTTTGTATCCACCATGATCTCCTTCTCTAATGCTCACAACATCCATATTCCAATTATTTCTTTCAGATAATCTTGAATACATTCTAAACAAATCCCCAGCAAATAGTGCCGCCTCATCTCCACCGGCACCTGCCCTGACTTCTAAAAAGACATCTTTTGAGTCATCTGGATCTTTTGGAAGTAACAATCTTTTTATTTCAATTTCTAAGGCTAGAATAGAAGCCGTTAGATCTTCAATTTCTATTTCAGCCATCTCCCTTATTTCGGGATCTCCATCCTTAACCAGCTGTTTCGCTTCACCTAAAGAAGATTCACTTTGTTCATAGTCCTTAAAAGCTCTAACAATTGGAGAAAGATCAGAGTATTCTTTAGATAGTTTTATGTAATTCTCTTGATTGGAAGTAATGTCAGGCTGACTGAGAAGATTTTCTATCTCAATATACCTTTCTGAAACTTCAGATAATTTAGATAAAATGCTTTCAATCATTCTTTGAAACCTTCAATATTCTATTTAAGTATGGAAAATTATAATAAAAAGAGTTATCAATTAATTTACTTTCTGATAATTGGCCTTTTCCTAGCAAGCTGTTCTTCTACATCAGGTTTACTAAAACCTTATCAAAAAAACAACATTGACATCGCAGATAATTTCTCAATTGAAGGGAAGTTTAAGCTTTCAATGCCGGATAGCAAGGAAACAGGCTATTTCTTTTTAAAAAAGACAAGAAATTTAATACAAATTAATATAGGTAAGAATTACTTACTTCCTGAAGAAGAATTATTATTAGACGTTAGAGAGGATCTAGATATTAAGAAATTAATCTCAAAAACTAATCTAGAAAAATTATATCTAGATTTTAATACGATTAACGTGGGTGACTTCATAAAAATAATTACGGGCCATGAAATAGACCTCTCTTCTTATGCTGATTTGGAAGTTTCTAGAGACTTTAATGAAAGAGAAAAGGTTTTACCTTCAAAAGTAAGACTTAAAACTGCAAATTACGAACTTACTATCCTGAATAAAAAGATTTATGAATGAGATTTCAGTTAAAGCTCCTGCTAAATTAAATTTACATCTTCAGGTTATTGCCAAAAGAAATGACGGATTTCATGATTTAAGAACCCTTTTTACCTTCATTAATCTTTACGATCAATTAACCTTTGAAGAAAGCGAAGAAGAAATTGAATTAAAAGAATTAGAACCTATAAGTGACAATCTAGTCTTGAAGGCAGCTGATTTATTAAAAAAAAGAACTAATTGCAATAAAGGGGTAAAGATTTCATTGCAAAAGCAGATTCCTCTTCAAAAGGGGCTTGGAGGTGGAAGTTCAGATGCTGCTGCAACCTTGCTAGCTTTAAATAAATTATGGAATTTAAAGCTAACTCAAGCTGAATTGTTGGATATGTCTTTAGAATTAGGGTCTGATGTACCTTTTTTTATTTTTGGTCATAGTGCTTGGGCTGAAGGCAGAGGAGAAATACTTTCTAAAGTAGATTTTTATGAAAAATGGCACTTGCTTTACATGCCAGAAGCTGAGATAAGCACTAAAAAAGCTTTTGAAGGATTATCTTCAAAGTTCTCTAGACCTTATACATACGAAGAATATTCTTCTAGTGGCGGCTTTAATAGCTTTGAAAAATGGGCTAGAAATTCTTATAAAGAAATAGACGAAACTTTCACAAAACTAAAAAGTATTGGTAAACCGCAGTTATCAGGAACAGGTTCTTCAATTTTTGTTTCATTTAGTAAGTTAGAAGAAGCAAAAGCTGCCAACCAAGAATTTTCTGATTGCGTTTTAGTAAAAAGCTTAGAACGTTCACCCTTAATGCAAATAATAGAATAAAATACGCGCTTAGAAAGTTGGGGTGTAGCCAAGCGGTAAGGCAGCGGCTTTTGATGCCGCCATGCGCTGGTTCGAATCCAGCCACCCCAGCCAAAATTGTAAGGTGAAATAAATGATAAATTCTTCTAGAAACGGCTTAATACTCTTCTCTGGCAATGGAAATCCAGATTTATCTAATGGAATAGCTGATCAATTAAGCATGAAATTGGGTAATGCTAAAGTCACCACATTCAGTGACGGAGAAATAAGCATTAGCATTGAAGAAAACGTAAGAGGTAAAGACGTTTTCCTGATTCAGCCTACATGCGCGCCTGCGGGCGATAATCTTCTTGAATTAATCATAATGGTTGATGCGCTTAGAAGATCTTCAGCTGGAAGAATAACTGCTGTAATACCTTATTATGGTTATGCGCGACAAGATCGTAGGGTTAGATCAGGAAGAGTCCCGATTAGCGCCAAAGTTATGGCGGACATTCTTGAAAGATCAGGTATTGATAGAGTTTTAACCGTAGAGCTTCATTCAGAACAGATTCAAGGCTTCTTTGATATACCTGTAGATAATGTTTACGGAACAAAAGTTATGAGGGACGACATACAAAAACTAAACTCTGATAAGCATTTAGTAGTTTCTCCAGATGTTGGTGGCGTTGTAAGATCAAGAGCATTAGCAAAAGTGTTAGGTCTCTCTGATCTTGCAATCATTGACAAAAGAAGAGATGAAGCCAATAAATCTGAAGTAATGAATGTGATTGGAGAAGTAAAAGATAAAGAATGCATAATCGTTGATGATATAGCTGATACGGCAGGAACTTTATGCAATGCCGCCGAAGCTTTAAAAGAGCAAGGAGCGTTAAAAGTATATGCTTATATAGTTCATCCAGTCCTTTCCGGTAATGCAATTGAAAAAATTTCTCAATCAAAGCTTGATCAATTGATTGTAACAGATACTATACCGCTCTCAGAAGATGCTCGGAAGTGTGAAAAGATAAGAATCATCACTATGGCGCCAACTTTAGCTGAGGCCATAAGACGAGTTAATAATGAAGAATCTATAAGTGCAATGTTCTTATAGTGGAGAAAGAGAATGTCTGAACAAGTTAATTTAAACGCTGAAAACAGAGAAGTAGAAGGTAAATCTTCGAGTAGGCAGCTAAGAAGAGCAGGATCTGTTCCCGCTGTTATTTATGGAGGTAAAGAAGAGCCACTTAGAATATCTATATTAGAAAAAGATATAGCTAAAGCTTCTGAAGTGCCTGGTTTTGCTACGCAAATTCTAAATATCTCTATTTCAGGTAAAGATCAAAATGTAATTGTTAAAGAAATTCAAAGACACCCAGCAACCCAAAGAGTTTTGCATGCAGACTTAATGAGAGTTGATCCTGATACTAAAATTAGTATTTCTGTTCCAATTAGATTTATAAACGAAGATTCTTGCGTAGGTGTCAAAATGCATGGTGGAGTTGTTTCGCATCTTATAAATGATATCGACATTACATGTCTTGCTTCAAACCTTCCGGAATATCTTGAAGTCGACGTAGAAGATATGGATATAGGAGATTCTATCTTTCTTTCCGCATTAAATCTCCCTGAAGGTGTAGAGATACCTTCTCTTGCTCTTGGAGAAGACAGAGACCAAGCAGTTGTTTCAGTAGCAGAGGCTAAGATCCTTGAAATTGAACCTGAAGTTGTTGAGCCTGAAGAAGGAGAAGAAGATGAAGAAGGAGAAGAAGGTGAAGGAACTGCCGAAGGTGCTGAAGGAGAGACTAGCTCTGATGACTCGGGAGAAGGTCGTAGAGATTCAGAAGAAAAATCTGAGTAAAGAATCTTCTTGTTCCCTTTAAATCCATGAACTCACTCTTATTAGTAGGTCTAGGCAACCCTGGAAAAGAGTATGAAAATACTCGTCATAACGCTGGTTCTGACTTCGTAAGGATGCTTTGTGATAAATATGGAGTATCTCTAGAAAAAGAAAAATTAGTAAATGGTTGCTATGCAAAATTAAATATTCATGACTGTTCTGTAATCTTATGTATTCCAGACACATTCATGAATGAAAGCGGGCTATCTGTATCAAAAGCTAAGAAGTTCTTTCAAGTGGAGAATCATGAAATATTGATTGTTCATGATGAATTAGATTTAGAAAATGGTTGCATAAGGCTTAAGAACTCTGGTGGTCATGGCGGCCATAATGGGCTTAGAAATATTATTGATCATCTAAATGGAGATTCGTCTTTTAAAAGAATAAGGATAGGCATTGGCCATCCCGGTAAAGAAAAAGACATTATCTCTTATGTATTAAATAAAGCTTCTGAATCAGAAAGAATGAATATGGAAGATAAAATGAGGAATTCATTACAGTTAATAGAAAGTTTAGTTATTAATGGTTGGGAAAAAACCATAATGAAACTTCATTCCTCTGAAGAAAAGAAAGATGAGTCTTAAATGTGGAATAGTTGGCCTTCCTAATGTGGGTAAATCAACTCTTTTCAATGCATTAACAGCTGCAGGCATAGAAGCTCAAAATTTTCCCTTTTGTACTATTGAACCGAATAAGGGCATAGTCCCTGTTCCAGATCAAAGATTAATAAAAATAGCTGAAATTGTTAATCCTGAAAAAGTTATTCCTACCACAACTGAATTTGTGGATATTGCGGGTTTAGTGAAAGGCGCTTCTGAAGGTGAAGGATTAGGTAATAAATTCTTATCACATATACGAGAAACTCAAGCAATTATTCATGTAGTTAGATGTTTTGAAAATTCAGATATAACTCATGTTCACGAAGAGATTGATCCTGTTGTTGATTTAGAGACAGTAGAAACAGAATTATTACTTGCAGATCTTGAATCTCTTCGTAACGCTATTCAAAGACTTGAAAAAGCTTCAAGATCTGGAGATAAAGAAATATTAACTACCAAGCAAAAGTTTGAAGAGCTATCAGCAGACCTTAATAAAGGTGTAATGGGAAGAAATTCTAAGGTATTTATTGATAATGAGGATTACTTCAGGGACCTGCAATTGATAACAGTTAAACCGTGCCTTTATTTAGGTAACGTAGAAGATTTAGATGCTGACAACCCGTTACTTGACCAATTAATAAGTTATGCAAAAGAAAATGGAGCTTCTGTTGTACCAATGTGCAACCAACTGGAAGCAGAGGTAGCTGAGCTGGATAAAGATGAAGGTTTAGAATTTCTAAAAGATTTAGGAATGGAAGAACCTGGCCTAAACAAGCTTATAAGAGAAAGTTACAAGATGCTTTCTTTATTGACTTATTTTACAGCTGGAGAAAAGGAAGTAAGAGCTTGGACTATAAGAGAAGGGTCTACAGCTCCTAAGGCTGCAGGAGTTATACATACTGATTTTGAGAAAGGCTTTATAAGAGCAGAAACTACTTCTTATTCTGATTTTATTGAATTTAATGGTGAAAGCGGAGCTAAAGAAGCCGGCAAGCTTAGATCCGAAGGAAGCGAATACTTAGTTAAAGATGGCGATATTATGCATTTTAGATTTAATGTGTAATCGCTTCTCGACTTTACCTTCAGTCATCTCTAAAATCCGCAACACGGCTATGTAGCTCAGCTGGTTAGAGCGCAGCATTCATAATGCTGAGGTCGAAAGTTCAAGTCTTTCCATAGCCACCATTTCGATATACAAACTACAGTATATAAAGTATATTAAATTTTATGTGGACGTTGATATCCGGTCTAATATTAGTTGCCTTCTGTGTTACTCTTTTATGCTATTTAGCATACATAGCTCTCTGGTTTAAGGATTTCTTAAAAGAAATATTTGTAGAAAAACAGATTGAAAAAAGGCCTGCAGAAGAAAATAATTTTAACTAAGTTAAGTTAGAGATATTTCTTAAAGAATAAATGTTGCAGCTCTGCTACAGATCTTCCGTACCCTCTTGCCGAATCAAAAGCATGATCTTCTTCAGAGAAGATATGTAATTCTGCTGGTATATTTTCTTCCTTTAATTTTTGATATAAATCTGTTGAGTCTTCCAACCTAACCACACTATCTGATGAACCATGCACTAACATAGTAGGAGGAAAATCTTCTTTAATCTGTAAAAGAGGACTGGCCTTGTCATATTCTTCCCGAACTACCTCTCCCATGAGCATTCTATAAGCATCAATAATTGGGTCGGTATTCTCTATTTTTCTTATCTTTGCAGGCGGATATATTGCGCAGATAGCTTTAACTACTGAGCTAACCTTTCCATGACCCCCCTCTCCTTCAAAATTTTTGTCATAATCTTTCAAGCCAGCCATTAAAGATAAATGACCTCCAGCTGAATTTCCTGTTATGCCAATACGATCTGGATCTATACCTAGATCTTCGCTATTTGACCTTAAATATCTAATTGCACAATTTACGTCTTGAATTTGAGCTGGCCAAATATCTTCTGTAGATAACCTATAAGAACTGCAAAGACATACAAAACCTTCCCTTGCTAACAATATTCCATATCCCCTTAGCTGCTTTCTATCTCCTTCTCTCCATCCTCC
>CABXQE010000020.1 GCA_902514295.1 uncultured SAR86 cluster bacterium
TGAAGGAATATCTGAAGAAAGTACAGCCATTGCCAATTCACTCTTAGGCCAGATTTCAAATGCCAAATCATAAATATTTGGTAGCTCTTGGTCTAGAGTATGAAGGTACTAATTACTTTGGCTTTCAGAAACAAAAAAGTACTAAACAAACTATTCAAGGACTTTTAGAAGCTGGTCTTAAGAAGGTTGCCGACCAACAAATAAAATCCTTTTGCAGTGGTAGGACTGATAGTGGAGTGCATGCTCTTATGCAGGTTATTCATTTCGAAACTAATTCTTCTAGAAGGGCAGATGAATGGGTAAGAGGAGTAAATTCTTATTTACCTCATGATATAAGAGTTATCTGGTCTAGAGAAGTGGAAGATAATTTTCATGCAAGATTCTCAGCTATAGATAGGTCTTATAGATACATCATAAGAAACAATGATATGCCTTCAGCTTTATGGTCTAAAAGATCTCTTTATATTCCTCAAGAGTTAGATCACCAGGCCATGAAAAGAGCTTCTAAACATCTAGTTGGAGAGCATGACTTTAGCTCTTTTCGAGGCTCAGGATGTCAATCAAAAACACCTGTCAGAAATATGAAGAGTATTGAGATAAAAAAAAAGAAAGATTTAATTTTGATTGATTTAAAAGCTAATGCCTTTTTACTGCATATGGTAAGAGTGATTGTTGGAACTTTGATAATGGTAGGAAAAAAGGAGATCAGTCCTTTAGAGGTGAAGAAAATATTGAATTTAAGAGATAGAAAGGTTGCTGGAAAAACAGAAGACTCCGCAGGCTTGTATTTTTTAGGCCCCAGCTATCCAAAAATTTTTCATATACCAAAACCTAATATCCCTCAGCTCTAGTAGAGTCTTACTTCGTAGGGATACGTTATAATTCAACAATAATATGACTCATTTTATAAAAATTTGTGGAATCACCTCTAAAGAAGATGCTCAGATGGTTGAAGCAGAAGGGGCAGATGCTTTAGGTTTTATTCTTCATGAAGAAAGTCAAAGGTTTATAGAAATAGACAAGGCAGTAAGTATTTCAGAATCCATTAAGAATGATTTAGATATATTCCTTGTGTTTGTAAATAAAGACCAAGAATTTATTGAAAAATGCTTGGATAAAATTCCTCATGCGATACCTCAATTTCATGGCGAAGAAGACACAGAATTTTGTTCTAAATTTACCCAAGGTTTTGTTAAAGCTATAAGGGTTAACGAAGAAACGGACTTTGAAGAGATAAATAGAAATTTTACAGATGCCAAGATGTTGCTTTTGGACTCACATGAAGACGGGTCTTATGGAGGGACAGGGCAACCTTTCAATTGGGATCTAATTGACGCACAGCTAAAAATTCCTTTCTTGTTGGCTGGAGGTATAGATACAATGAACGTTGAAAGAGCTATTTCTTCAGTACCTTGTAAAGGGATTGATGTAAGCACTGGGGTAGAGTCTGCTCCAGGTATTAAGGATCCAGTAAAGGTTAGAAATTTAATAGAAAAAGTTAGGAGATTTGATGTCTGAAAAAACCTTACCAGATAATAAAGGTCGTTTTGGAGTATATGGAGGAAGGTATGTAGCTGAAACTTTAGTACCTGCTTTGGATGAGCTTTACGAGCAATACAAAATCATTAAAAAGGATAAAAAGTTTTTAAGTGAATTTCACAAAGACCTCAAGGATTACGTTGGGAGGCCTTCTCCTCTTTATTTTGCAAAAAGATGGACGGAGATTTTAGGAGGAGCCCAAGTTTACCTTAAGAGAGAAGATCTTAATCATACTGGAGCACACAAGATTAATAATACTGTAGGTCAAATTCTCCTAGCAAAACACATGGGTAAAAAAAGAATTATTGCGGAGACAGGGGCAGGTCAGCATGGCGTGGCAAGCGCAACTGTGGCAGCTCGTCATGGTCTAGATTGCGTTGTCTACATGGGAGAAGAAGATATTAAACGACAATCTTTAAATGTTTTTAGAATGAAGCTCTTGGGCGCTGAAGTGGTTGGGGTCAATTCAGGAACTAGAACATTAAAAGATGCAATGAACGAAGCCATGCGTGATTGGGTCACTAATGTAGATGACACTTATTATATTATTGGGAGTGTGGCAGGGCCTCACCCTTATCCTGAAATTGTTAGAGATTTCAACGCAGTGGTTGGTAAAGAGGTGATAGAGCAGAGCATTAATCAAATAGGAAAAAATCCTGATGTTTTAGTTGCATGTGTTGGAGGAGGATCCAATGCTTTAGGTCTGTTTTACCCTTTTATAAATTCAGAAGAAGTAAAACTAATTGGTGTGGAAGCTGGTGGTTTAGGGTTGAGCACAGGAAAGCATGCAGCCCCTCTAAATGATGGTAAGGAAGGTGTTTTGCACGGTATGAGAACTTATTTAATGCAAGACGATGCCGGTCAGATCTTAGAAACCCATTCCGTTTCTGCAGGGCTAGATTATCCTGGAGTAGGACCTGAGCACGCTTGGTTGAAAGATACAGGAAGAGCTGAGTACGTTGTTGCTGATGATGATGAAGCTTTAGAAGCCTTCAAAGAAGTAACTAAAGTAGAAGGAATTATGCCGGCATTAGAGACGGCACATGCTTTAGCTTTCGTAAGGAAATTAGCTCCAACTATGGAGAATAAGAAAACTATTGTTGTAAATGTTTCAGGGAGAGGAGACAAGGACATAAATACTGTAGCGTCTATAGAAGGAATAGAACTTTAATGAATAGAATAAAAACTACATTTGATGAATTATCATCAAATGATTCTAAAGCTCTTATAACTTATATAGTTGCAGGAGATCCTGATTTAGACACAACTCTAAATATCATGAACTGCATGGTAGAAGAAGGTGTAGATATTATAGAAATAGGCATTCCATTCTCTGACCCGATGGCTGAAGGAGTTTCTATACAAAAAGGTCATGAGAGAGCATTATTAAGTAAGATCAGTATTAGAGATGCTCTAGATTTAGTATCTAAATTTAGAGCATCTAATAAAGCAACACCCATAGTCTTTATGGGTTATATGAATACTTTCGAATCCATGGGGGTAAAGGAATTTTGCCAGGCAGCAGCCTGTCAAGGCGTAGACGGATTTTTGATAGTAGACATGCCTCCTGAAGAAAGTGCTGAATTTTCAACAGAGGCTGAAAATAATGGAATAGATGTTATAAGATTAATTGCACCTACTACCGATATCTCTAGGGTAAAAGAAATCTGCGATCTCTCTTCTGGTTATATTTATTATATTTCTGTTAAAGGTATTACTGGTTCGAATAATTTAGATTCGGAAGATGTAAAACAGAAAGTTAAGTTATTGAGCGGTGAAACAGATTTACCTATTGCCATTGGTTTTGGAATAAAAGATTCTGATTCAGCCTTATCTGTAAAAGATCTTGCTGATGGTATAGTAGCTGGGAGTGTATTCGTAGATTTAATAGGCGAAGGAGGAGACACTATCACAAAGATAGCTAAAAAAACTAAAGAGTTATTTATAGCAATTAAACAGTAATGGCCAATTGGTTTGAAAAAATATTACCTTCATTTATAAGGAAGGGATCAGTTAAGAAATCTACTATTCCAGAAGGTTTATGGCAGAGCTGCAGTTCGTGCAACAACATACTTTACGTTCCAGAGTTAGAAACAAATCTTTATGTTTGTACTAAATGTGATCATCACATTAGGCTTGGTGCCAGAAAGAGGTTGGAGCTTTTCTTAGACACCTCAGGGATTAAAGAGTTATCTGAAAGTAAATTAACAAAAGATTGGTTGAAGTTTAAGGACACTAAAACTTACAAAGAGAGAATAAATTCTGCTGAAAAGGCAAGCAGTGAAAATGAGGCTCTTATAGTAATGGAAGGAACTATAAATAAACTTCCTTTAGTTGCAGCAGCTTTCGAATTTAGATTTATGGGTGGATCAATGGGTTCAGTTGTAGGTCAGAAGTTTGTAGAAGGAGTTAACCATGCTCTGTCTAATCAACTTCCTTTTGTCTGCTTTTCAACTAGTGGCGGTGCAAGAATGCAGGAATCACTAGTCTCTTTATATCAAATGGCCAAAACAAGCGCTGTAATAGAGAAGATGAATCAAGCACACTTACCTTATGTATCTGTAATGATTGATCCTATCTATGGTGGAGTTTCAGCAAGTCTAGCCATGTTAGGCGATATCAATATTGCTGAACCAAAAGCTCTGGTTGGGTTCACAGGGCCAAGAGTAATTGAACAGACATTAAACGTGCAACTACCTGAAGGGTTTCAACGAAGTGAATTTTTATTAGATCATGGGGCTATAGACATGATAGTCCATAGAAAAGACCTAAAAGAAACCATTCATAGATTAGTATCAGGACTCTTATCTAATAGAAAATCATAAAATTGTATGAATTCTAACTCGCTAGTTGACTGGCTTGAATACATAAACCTGAACAGAAGTGAAGAAGGCCAATTTGGCTTAAAAAGATTAGAGCCGATAAAAAATTTAGTCTTAGATTCTCCCATAGCAAAAAAAGTTGTTGTTATTGGAGGAACAAATGGGAAAGGAACTACAGCTGAATTCTTGAACAACTTATTACTTCAATCAGATTTTAAAGTTGGCCTATATACTTCTCCTCATTTATTTAATTTTAATGAAAGAATTAGGATAAGTGGATTACCGGTATCAGATTTAGACATTATTAAGGCTTTTAAAGAGATAGAAAGAATAAAAGGAGACGTTAGGTTAACTTACTTTGATTACGCCACAATCGCTGCTTTTATACTCTTTAAAAAGAACTCCATAGATGTGGCTATTCTAGAAATAGGATTGGGAGGAAGGTTCGATCCTGTTAATTTATTAGACCCTGATATCTCAATTTTAACTAATGTTGAGCTAGACCATCAAAAGTGGCTTGGCAATACAAGAGAAGAAATTGGTGAGGAGAAGTCGGCAATCTTTAGAGAAGGTAAAACAATCATTATGGGCGCAACTGAAATGCCTGAGACAGTTCTGCAAAAGGCTGAAGGTCTTAACTCGAAAACATTACAGCTAGGGTTAGATTTTTTTGAAGATGAAATAAAGGGTAATAACTTAAACAAGGAATCTGCAGCTTGCTCAGTAGCTGCTTATAAAGAAATAACTGATCAGCAAATAAATTATAAAGAAATTTTAGAAAAAACAAGTTTACTGGGGAGGTGTGACGTAAAAGGTAGATTTATTTTAGACGTTTCTCATAATCTAGCTTCTGTGCGAAATCTTGTCTCTTTTATCAATAAAGAGTGCAAAGGAAAGTCTATTAAGGCCATCATTGGATTAATGCAAGATAAAGACATAATTGGAATCATAAAAGAGATTAAACATGTCATTTCTGAATGGTATGCTTGTTCCCCTGATATTGACAGAGCAATGCCAAGCGCTGATTTAAAAGAACTTATTTTAAATGAGACTCTTAGCAAAGCAGAGGCTTTCGAGTCAGTAGATTTGGCGGTTAAAGAAGCCATAAAAGAAGACAACACTGATATAGTTATTGTTTTTGGATCATTTTTTACAGTTAGCGAAGCTTATGAATCTCTGTCAAAACTAAAACAAATAGATTTATGAATAAACTGAACTACCTTTTACTCCTATTTCTATCTTTATTTGTCCTTATGTCCGTTGTTGTTAAACCTAAATCTTTTGAGAGTTATTTTAAATTGGATATAGACGCTACAATTCCTGAAGAAAGCCTTAATGGAGATTTTCAAAAAAAGCAAAATACTTCATTTGATATAGAGGCTTTTACTTCTGCCTTAGAAATAGAAGAAAGAGAATTAACAGCTTCAATAGAAAGAATAACTGGTTGGACTATTGAAGTTGAGGAATATGAAGATAAAGAAAGTTTAATGGATGACTTTAGAATACTTAAAAGTAGGGGTCTCAAAGCCTATATCCAATATAAAAATAACGAAGATAATAAATTTGTTTTGTATGTTGGGCCGACTATGGATAGGGACGATTCAAGAGATAACCTGACAAAAATTTCAGATTTGACTAGATTTTCGCCTAAGATAATTCCTTATGATTGAAAATTTAGTTTTGATCGATTGGATTTCTATAGCTTTATTATCTGCTTTTGGAATTACAGGGTTTTTTAACGGGTTCATGAAAGAAGTTTTTTCAGCCGCCGCTTGGATAGTTTCTTTATTTATTGCTTGGTTTTACGGCCCCTTGCTTTTTCCAATTTTGGAAGTTTATATAGAAACACTAGAGATTAAAAAGGCGTTATCTTTTTTAATCCTTTTCTTATCTTTCTTCTTACTACTTAAATTTATCGGCTCAACGTTTTCTAAAATTACTTCGGTAATCGGATTGAAAGGCGTTGATAGAATCTTGGGTCTTTGCTTTGGAACATTAAAGGTTACAGCAGTTCTTACGAGTTTATATATTTACAATCTTGATTTTCTTGACACAAAACAGTGGTGGTTAGATTCCTTAACCAGGGAATACACTATTCAATTTGCAGAATCAATAGAACCAATTCTTAAGGACTGGAAACTTGGCACTTCTACTTTTTTGAATAAAGATAATTTAAAATTAAATCTTTGATATAAAATAACTTTATGTGCGGAGTAGTAGGCATTGTTAGTCAATCGGAAGTTTCTCCGATTATCTACGACGCTCTAACAATTCTTCAACATAGAGGTCAAGACGCAGCAGGAATAGCGACCTCTACAAATAACAGGTTCTTCATTAGGAAACAATTAGGTCTTGTCCGTGACGTGATTAGAAACCAACACGTTATTAATTTAAGAGGTCAGATGGGTATTGGTCACGTGAGGTACCCAACTGCCGGTAGTGAAGATAGAGAGTTAGCCCAGCCTATGTATGTCAATTCTCCTTTTGGCATTAGTATCTCGCATAATGGAAATTTAACTAATCATGAAGAATTAAAACAAACACTAAAGGAGAAAGATTTAAGACATTTAAATACAGATTCAGATAGTGAAGTCTTGTTAAATGTTTTCGCGCATGAACTCCAGAAACAAGGTTCAATAAATCCAACGTCTAAAGAAATTTTTGCTGCTGTAAAAGCTCTGCACAAGAGAGTAAGAGGTGCCTATTCTGTAGTAATAATGATAAATGGAATTGGCATTGTAGGGTTTAGAGATCCGTTTGGTATAAGACCACTTATATTAGGCAGTAAAGAAAGTGACCTGATAGGCAAGGATTATATGGTCGCATCAGAAAGCACGGTCTTAGAATCATTAGGTTTCGATGTAATGGATGATATAGAAGCTGGATCAGCTGTATTTATAAACTCGGAAGGTGAGATGGAAATTGAGTCCTGTATCAAGAACCCCATACCAACTCCCTGCATTTTCGAATACGTTTATTTGGCTAGACCGGACGCTACGATTGATAATATTTCAGTTCATAAATCTAGATTACGTATGGGCGAATACCTAGCAAAAAAAATTATAAAAGAGAATCCAGATCATGACATAGATGTAGTAATACCAATTCCTGATAGCAGTACAACTTCAGCACTACAACTTGCTTCGACTTTAGGTATTAAATATAGAGAGGGCTTCGTAAAAAATCGTTACATAGGAAGAACTTTTATTATGCCTTTTCAGGAAAAAAGAGAAAAATCTGTTAGACAAAAACTCAATGCAATTGATTTAGAGTTTAAAGATAAAGTAGTTCTGTTGGTGGATGACTCAATTGTAAGGGGCACAACAAGCAGACAAATAATTGAGATGGCTAGATCTTCTGGTGCTAAGAAGGTTTATTTTGCTTCAGCAGCTCCACCCATTAGATTTCAAAATGTATACGGTATAGATATGGCTGCAACCACTGAGCTAGTTGCCCATAATAGAACTGAAAAAGAGATAGAAAGTTTTATAGATGCAGATTGGTTAATTTATCAAAACCTAGAAGATTTAATCCAAGCTGCTCAACAAGGAAATAAAGACATAAGGCAATTCGAGTGTTCTATATTCGATGGAAAATACGTAACTGATGATATTGATGAGAAATATCTTAAGAATCTTGAAGACTTAAGAAGTGATAAATCTAAATCTCTAAGGCAAAGCAATTTAAACTAATTAAGCTTAACCTCTTCAATGGTAAGGGTGGGCAAAATCGCATTCTTTGCAGCTTCTTTATAAGATGCAATCTCATGAAAATTTAAGTATCTGTATACATCAGATCCCATAGCATTTATCTCAGACATAAATTCATTATATTCTTCTATTGTAGGGATATAACCTAAGGTTGCTGATATAGCAGCAAGTTCAGCAGAAGCTAGAAATACATTTGCTCCATCTCCTAGCCTATTAGGGTAGTTTCTTGTTGAAGTTGATACAACTGTAGATTCGGCTTCTACACGAGCTTGGTTTCCCATGCATAAAGAGCATCCTGGCACTTCGAGCCTTACCCCAGCTTTTTCAAAGATGTCGTAATAACCTTCCTCCGTTAATTGGTGCTTGTCCATTTTGGTTGGAGGAGATATCCATAACCTAGAAGGGAGCTCAGTCACTTTATCTAGTAATTTACCTGCGGCTCTAAAATGTCCAATATTGGTCATGCAGGAACCGATAAAGACTTCATCGATATTAGTTTTAGCAACTTCAGATAAAGGCTTGATGTCATCTGGATCGTTAGGGCATGCAAGTAAAGGTTCAGTAATTTCATTGAGATCTATTTCAAGTATCGCGGCATATTCTGCATCATCATCTGCTTCCATTAGAACCGGGTCCTTCAACCAAGTTTCCATGGCTTGAGCTCTTCTTTCTAGAGTTTTTTCATCTTCGTAACCCTCAGAAATAAGCCATCTAAGAAGAGTAATATTAGATTCTAGGTATTCCCTTATAGGTTCCTCGTTGAGTTTAATGGTACAACCTGACGCTGATCTTTCTGCAGAAGCATCAGATAATTCAAAGGCCTGTTCAACTTTGAGATCAGGTAATCCTTCAATTTCGAGGCATCTTCCAGAGAAAACATTTACTTTACCTTCTTTGGGCAAAGTTAGTTGGCCTGTTTGGAGTGCTGCATAAGGAATGGCATTAACTAAATCTCTTAGTGTAATGCCCGGTTGTAATTCACCTTTAAATCTCACTAAAACTGATTCAGGCATATCTAATGGCATAACACCCAAAGCTGCACCAAAGGCTACCAATCCTGATCCTGCAGGGAAACTTATGCCTAAAGGAAATCTGGTATGTGAATCACCGCCTGTGCCGACCATGTCCGGAAGAAGCATTCGGTTTAACCATGAATGTATTATTCCATCGCCTGGTTTCAGAGCAACGCCACCTCTAGTTTGAATAAATTCAGGTAGGGTGTGTTGAGTTTCTATATCTTTTGGAAGTGGATAAGCAACTGTGTGACAGAAAGATTGCATTACTAAATCTGAGTTAAATCCTAAACAGGCTAATTCTTTAAGCTCATCGCGTGTCATCGGACCAGTGGTGTCCTGGCTACCTACAGTGGACATTCTTGGCTCACAATAAATCCCCGGTCTAATGCCCTCAACTCCACAAGCTCTCCCAACCATTTTTTGGGCTAAAGTAAAGCCTTTATCATTTTTTTTAGCTACATCAGGCCGAACAAATACATCTGAAGAATCCAAATTGAGTATTTCTCTAGTTTCATCAGTTAAGCTTCTACCAATAATTAAAGGTATTCTTCCCCCAGCTCTAACACCATCAAGCAAGGTGTTTGATTTATATTCGTATTCGCAAAGCACTTCACCTGATTTAGAAGAAATTACCTTCTTCTCATAAGGGTAAATTTCTATAACGTCTCCTAAATTCATTTTGCTAACGTCACATTCAAATGCTAGTGCTCCAGAATCCTCTAAAGTATTAAAGAAGATAGGGGCAATCTTCCCGCCAATACATATCCCGGCCTGTCTTTTATTTGGTATAAAAGGAATGTCTTCGCCTATATGCCACAAAAGAGAATTAGTTGCAGACTTACGCGAAGATCCAGTTCCCACCACATCTCCAACGAAAACTACAGGCAAACCAGATTCTTCTAATTTGTTTATGGTATCAATAGGATCTTTAAAAGTTTTCTTTAACATGGATAGAGCATGAAGAGGTATATCGGGCCTTGAAGGTGCGTCAGGACCAGGAGACAGATCATCAGTATTAATTTCTCCATCCACTCTAAAGACTATAGCTCTTATTACTTCAGGCAATTCAGGTTTATTAGTAAACCATTCCGCATTTGTCCAAGCATCTACGACTCTTTTTGCATTTTTATTCTTCTTTGATAATTCTATGACATCATGTTTAGCATTAAACATTAGCAAAGTACTACTAAGTCCATCTGCTGCTATAGAGCCAACTTGTTCATCTTCAAGTAACTCTATTAATGATTCTACGTTGTACCCACCCAACATAGTTCCCAATAATTCAGTAGCTTGTTTTTTATTGATAAGCGGTGAACTAGTTTTTCCTTTTGCGATATCTGTAAGAAAGGCCGCTTTTACGTAAGCTGCCGGATCAACTCCAGCTGGGGTTCTATTTGTTAGGAGATCCAAGATAAGGTCTTCTTCTCCTGAAGGAGGTTCTTTTATAAGCTCCACAAGAGAAGCTACTTGTTCAGCATTTAATGGTAGAGGTGGTATGCCCTTTTCAGCCCTCTCTTCAACATGTGCTTTGTAATCTTTTAGCATGACAAATAAGGTTTGTTCTTGATGTGGGTGCCGCATTTTAGCATAAAACTTGAATTTAAAGTTGCGTTGAGGTGACTTAGATATATCATATTAATCAATGAATAAATCTGTTAAAACTCCTTGCATTGGTGTTTGCTCTACAGTTTTTGGTGATGATGTTTGTAGGGGATGCAAACGTTTTCAACATGAGGTTATTCAATGGAATTCTTATTCAGATTCCGAAAAAGGCTCTGTTCTTAATCGCCTTGAAATTCTTAAAACTCAGATAATGCAATCAAAGGTTTTAATATCGGATGAAACTCTTTTAAAAGAACAGCTAGAGACTTTAAAAATAGTTTTTAATACAGACACTAATGCTTACTGCTGGGTATTCGATTTGTTTAGACATGCAAGTCAATCTATCAACGACCCTTCTGAGTTTGGTTTTGAGATAGTTTCGAAAGAAACAAGCGACTTATTAGTATTAAAAAAGATTATAGAAGAAGAGCTGTTTGAACTTTCTGAAGCCCATTATCAGAGGTACTTCAAACTAGAAGATAATTTAAATGCCTAATAAATGGGAAAAGATTTTACACTCTAAAACACCTAAGAAATGGTTACAAAAGGCTCTTAATTATCAAGAGATACTCCTAATAGATCATGCACATTGCGAAAAGAAAGCAGCAACTACAGCTATTTCCTTAATACACAGATACCCAGATAAAAATCTAGCAAAAAAACTTTCTCCTCTAGCAAGAGAAGAGCTTTTACATTTTGAACAGGTTTTAAGAGTCATAAAAAAAGAAGGTTACAAGTATAGAAACATTAGGCCAGGAGCATACGCCAAAACTTTGTATGAAGCTTCTTCTAGTCAAGAGCCTCAAAGATTAAAAGACACTTTAATTATCTGTGCTTTGATTGAAGCCCGTTCGTGTGAACGCTTTCATGCACTTATTCCTCTTTTGCCTCCTGTTTTAAATAAATTTTATTCAAAACTGCATGAAGCTGAAGCGAGACATTGCGATCTTTATCTAGATATTTATTCTGAAATATTTAAAGAAGATTACTCAGAAAGATTAGATTATTTAGCTGCAATCGAATCTTCTTATATCAATAAAGAAGAACAAACTTTTAGATTTCATAGCGGTTGTTAATTCTATTTAACAATTGGCATTTCTTCCCAGTTGGTTAGATATCTTGGAGACTGCAAGAATCTCTTCATGGACCATGTTTTTTTTATGCCTTGAGCAGCGAAAGTTATTTTTCCAATACCAGAAGAATTTATTTTATCTACCGTTAACATTAATTCTTTGCTTCCCGATCTACTGCTCATTGCCCTAAATAAGTCACCTTGATAAACGTCTTCATCGTAAAAGTCGCTAAGCATCACTCCAGCTTTTATAAAATTAATATTTTTTCTGAAAACTTCCTCTGACAGCATTTTCGTTGCTCTTAAAATATCTCTAGTATCGTTTGTTGGTGAGTGTAATTTGTAACTCATAGAGCCATGATACTGTTTATCTTGCTTTCTAAAGTAATTGGTCCTCATGAACACTGAGACCATTTTGCAATATTGATTTTCTTTCCTTAATTTTTCACATGCACGAGATGTATAGTCACTTATGGCTTCATTCATTGAGTTTAGATCAGTTATCTTTCTGCTAAAAGTTCTACTTACAACAATCTGCTTTTTTGTAGTTGGTTGCTCTTTTAGACCTATGCAGGGATAGCCTTTCAACTCCATAAGAGTTCTTTCCAATACACTGCTAAATTTTCTTTTTATTAATTTAGTATCCAATTCTGACAACTGTAGTGCCGTTGTAATGCCTAGTGAATTTAGTTTTTTATTTATCCTGCTTCCCACTCCCCAAACTTCTCTTACAGGCATTATTGCCATTAACTTACGTCTCCTCTCTTGATTGGTTACATCAACAACTCCATTCGTTGCTGGATATTTCTTCGCGCCGTAATTAGCAACTTTGGCTAATGTTTTTGTTGGTCCTATGCCAACACAAACTGGCATACCTACCCACTGATCTATTGTTTCACGGCACTCATGACCAAACTTCTCTAAATCTCTTAAGCCTGTAAGGTCCAAAAAAGCTTCATCTATGCTGTATACCTCTACTTTAGGTGCAAGGTGTTCCAAGGTTTGCATGACTCTGGATGATACGTCAGCGTAGAGCTCGTAGTTTGAAGAGAAGGCAATACCACCTTTTTTTAAAAAAGGTTTCTCTATTTTGAACCAGGGTTCACACATTTTTACACCAACTTGTTTAGCTTCTTTAGATAAAGCCACCACGCAACCATCATTATTTGATAAAACCACTACCGGTTTATTTTTTATGTCAGGTCTGAATATTCTTTCACATGAAGCATAAAAGCTATTGCAGTCCACTAATGCATAGGTCATTTTTAATAAAGGTTAATTGCAGCTATGACTGTACCCGCCAGTTCAAGTGCTTCTTCTTTATTGATAAATATAGGAGGGTATTTAGAGTTTTCAGACATTAAACAAACTCTAGGTTTAAGTAATAGTCTTTTACACGCATAAGAGCCATCAATTGATGCTATGACAATTTTATTATGGGTCGGCTCTATACTTCTGTCGACTATCAATACAGCTCCATCACCAATATTTGCATTAATCATTGAGTCGCCACTTACTCGAACAAAATAAGTAGCAGCGGAATTCTTTATGAGGTACTCATTTAAATCTATTGGTCTCTCAATATAGTCATCAGCAGGGCTTGGCCATCCGACTCTAACGGTATTTAGAAAATAGGGTATTTCTAAGAGGGGTAAATCTTCCTCTGTAGCATCGCCCAGATAGTCAATTTTCATAAGGGTTTTGTAAAATTAATACTGTATATATATACAGTATAATTAAAGGTTAATTTTGTAAAGCTTTTCATTTAGTAGAATTGAAGTAGGATGTAATTTGGAGATAAAAAATATGAAAATCTGGGCTAGCTTAATAATAATTTATTTAGGGTTTTTCTTTTGGTACACAGACTTAGGAGGAAAACTAGATTCAGAAGAAATTGATTTTTTCTTAGAAAAACTTCAAGAAAATAGCAATGATTTGGATTCTGAAATGTATGAATCCATCAAGAGTTTTATGGAGAACGATTCAGGAAGGCAGTTTTTAATGGTCAATAATGTAGACATAGATGAAGACCCAGAAGACGTAGAAGGCGCTGAACCCGGGGAATCTGCAGAGAGTTTACTTGGTCGATATATGGAACATATGTATCCGCAATTGTTTAAAAGAGCTTGCCATCCTGTTTTTGCAGGTAAAGCGGTTTCGACTGCAATGGACATAGTTGGAATCGAAGGCGCAGAGAACTGGGATCAAACAGCTTTGATGCGGTATAAAAGCAGAAGAGCATTTATGGAGATTGTTACGCACCCTGATATGTTTGGTAAACATGAATTTAAAATAGCTGCTTTAGAAAAAACCATTGCTTATCCGGTTGAAGCTCAAATATATTTAAGTGATCCCAGGTTCATCCTAGGATTAGTTTTTCTGGTGTTTGGTTTATCTTTGAGATTGAGAGAGGTTAAGAAATAGAGAATTTCTTTAGCTCGCAAGATCTAGAATCCATCCAAATATACCACCCGTATTGATCCCAGTCCCCTAGCACTATCCTCCTGGCAGGCTGGTTATTAATTTCAATCTCGTGAGTATTTGGCCTATGTGTATGGCCATGGATTAAAAGATCAACAGAAGATTCTTGCATGGTTTTAACCACTTCAGAAGGTGTAACATCCATAATGTCTTCTTTCTTTTCACCAGTTGCTTTTTTGCTTATATTCCTTAGGTCTTTTGCAATCTCTTTTCTTTCTTTTAAAGACTTGCTCAGGAATTCTTCTTGCCATTTAGGAGCTCTAGTAGTTTTTCTAAAGGATTGATAATCAACATCTTCAATACAAAGTAAATCTCCATGCATTAGTAAAACCGGGTTACCAAACATTTCTTCCGTACTAGGATCATTTAAGAGTTTCATACCAGAAGAAGAAGCAAATTCAGGTCCTATAAGGAAATCTCTATTTCCGTGCATGATAAAGATTTCTGTTGTTTTATTTGTTATTAGCAAAGCTTCTCTGATTTCAAAGATAAAATCATTTTGATCATCATCTCCTATCCAGGCTTCAAATAGGTCGCCAAGGATGTATAGCTTTTCTGCTTTTGAAGCGGTCTCTTCTAGAAAACCTAGAAAAGCTTGAGTAATATCTGGTCTGTCTTCCTGTAAGTGGAGATCAGATATAAAACAATTAGCCATTCCTACTCCGTCGTGACCTTTGTATCTACTATTGAAATCTCTTCTAAAGGCACATCTTGATGAAAGCCAGAATTTCCAGTTGCAACAGCCGCAATAGCTTCTACCGTTTCAAAACCTTCAACAACTTCACCAAAAACAGCATATCCCCATCCTTGCATGGTTTCTTCTGTGTGATCTAGAGAACTATTATTCACAAGGTTAATGAAAAATTGAGAGCTAGCCGAATGAGGTTCATTAGTTCTTGCCATCGATAATGTCCATTTTAGATTTTTTACACCGTTATTACCTTCATTCTGGATGGGGTCTTTACCTCTTTTATCGACCATTCCAGATTCCATTCCTCCTCCTTGAATCACAAATCCAGGTATAACTCTATGGAACAAGGTTCCATTAAAAAAACCACTTTCTGCATATTCCAAAAAATTCTTTGAAGTTATTGGTGCTTCTTCTTCAAATAATTCTATTACTATAGGTCCTAAGGTTGTTTCGAACGTAATCACTTTTATCTCCTTGTCTCGAGAACAGCCCGTTAGCCAAAGAAGCCCAATAAGTATTAATATTGAACTAATGATAGATAAGGGTTGTTTCATTTCTTTAATAATCATTGCCTAGACGAGGCTATAATACGTACTTTATAGAATAGCTTCCAATTAAATTAGAAAATGTCTGCATATAAATCAAGATTTTGTCCAAGTCCTACAGGGCTTTTACACCTAGGTAATCTTAGGACAGCTCTTTTGAATGTACTCTTGGCAATTAAGTCAGGAGGTACTTTTATATTAAGGATTGAAGATACTGATGCAGAAAGATCAAAAACTGAATTTTCAGAAGCGGTTTGTGATGATCTGGAATGGATGGGCCTTGGTTGGCAAGAAGGACCAAGGATTGGTGGTCCAGAAGACTCGTATTATCAATCTGAAAGAAACTCAATATATGAAAGTTTCTACGACAAGCTGCTTGAGCAGGATTTAATTTATCCGTGCTTCACTAGCGATGAAGAATTAAAAATAATAAGAAGAAATCAAATGGCCGCTGGCGAACCTCCAAGGTACACAGGTATTTGGGCCAATGCTTCTGAGGAAGAAATAGAGAAAGAATTAGAGAAAGGCACTCAACCTGTATATAGATTCAGGCTGTCTAAAAACAAAACAATAACTTTTCAGGATTTAGTGAAGGGAGAACAGTCTTTTCGTACTAGTGATTTAGATGATTTTATAGTTAGAAAAAAAGATTTAAGTCCTACTTTTATGTTTGCTAATGCCATAGATGATTCTTTGATGGGGGTAAATGTAATCCTAAGAGGAGATGATCATTTAAGCAACACACCTAGACAAATTGCCTTACTGGAAGCCCTCAATCTTAAGATTCCAGAATTCATTCACGTAGCTTTATTTACAGGGGATGACGGTGCTCCTTTATCCAAGAGAAACGGTAGCCTTTCTGTAAAAGAACTAAAAGAATTAGGATACTTTCCTCAGGCTGTTATTAATTATCTTTCAAGGGTAGGGCACACTATTCCGGATAATGAATTAAGGGATTTAGAGGCGCTATCTTCAGTATTTAATGTAGATAATATTTCTACTTCGCCGAGTAGAATTGACCATGATCAATTAAAGTTTTGGCAAAAAAACGTCATTGAATCCAAGTCCATTGAAGAATTAAGTTCTTGGTTAGAATCTCACCTAAACAATCTACCTAACGATATAGATAAAGATAGTTTTGTAGGACTTATTAAGGACAATATTATTTTTCCAGATGAAGCGGTTGAATATTTAGACAATCTTTTTGTAAATTCTTTAAGCACCGTTAAAGAAGTAGAAGATCTAATCAAGCAATCCGGACCTGACTTCTTTAAACTGGCTGAAAAAATTGTAAAAGATAATTGGGGGGATTGGTCTAAAACAATGAAATTGATCGGTGAGGAGACAGGAGCTAAAGGAAAAGGTCTTTTTATGCCTATCAGGGCATCAATAACCGGTCAACTTTCTGGTCCGGAACTAGATCAGGTCGTTAAAGTCATAGGTCAAGAAAGGGTAGTAAAAAGACTTAAAGAGGCAGCAGCATTGTGAAGATATTTAATAGCCAAACTGGAAAAAAAGAGAAATTAGTTCCTCTAGACGGCGAAAAGATCAGAATGTATATCTGTGGAATGACCGTCTATGATGATACTCATATAGGTCATGCTAGAACATTTTTGTGTTTTGATTTAATTGTTAGGTATCTAAGAAATTCAGGCTATAAAGTAAATTACGTAAGAAATATTACTGATGTAGATGACAAGATTATTAATAGAGCAAAAGAGTTGAATGTTGACGCTACAGAATTAACCGATAAATACATCGCATCCATGCAAGAAGATTTTAATGATCTAGGAATGATTAGCCCAGACCTAGAACCTAGAGCAACTGATAACATCGAATCCATCATTTCTTTGATAGAAGGATTGATTGATAAAGGTCATGCTTATATTGGAAATAAGGATGTTTATTTTTCTACTGATTCCTTTAAAGAATATGGAAAGCTTTCCAATAGAAACACCGAAGACTTAATTGCTGGTGTAAGAATAGATATAGATGAAGAAAAGAAGAACCCTGCAGATTTTGTTCTTTGGAAACAAGCTGAAGAAGGACTAGCTTGGGATTCGCCTTGGGGAAGGGGCAGGCCTGGATGGCATATAGAATGTTCAGCTATGAGTATGGATACTTTAGGAAATAATTTTGACATACATGGAGGTGGAATAGACCTCAAATTTCCCCACCATGAAAATGAGATAGCGCAATCTGTTTGTGCTACGGGAGAAAGGTTTGCTAAATGCTGGATGCACACTGGCCCTTTAAGAATTGATAAGGAGAAGATGTCTAAATCTTTAGATAACTTTATAACTATAAAGGAAGCATTAAAAGAATTCCCTGTTGAGGTGATTAGATTCTTTTTAATTTCTAATCACTACAGGAGTCCACTCAATTATTCAGAAGAAGGAGTGCTTGAAGCTAAGAGTGCATTGGATCGTTTATATACTTCGTTAATTGATTTAGATTTAAGAAAAGAAAAACATTCAAATGATGCAGATCTTGTTTCTCCTTTTAAAGAGGCTATGGAAGATGATTTTAACGTGCCCTCGGCACTTGCTGCCCTTTTTGAAATAGTAAAATCGATCAATCTTGCTAAAGAAAACGGAAATATAAAAGAAGCCAATGTTTTAGGAGCTACCTTGGTACATTTATCTAAACCTTTAGGTATTCTTCAACAAAAGACAGAAGATTATTTTCAAATAGGGGCGACTTTAAGCAACGAAGAAATTCAATCTATGATTGATGAGAGAAATCAAGCTAGAGAGGATAAAGATTTTAAACTCTCAGATAAAATTAGAGATTCATTGCTTGAAAAAGGAATTGTATTAGAGGACACAGATAAAGGCACCACTTGGAAAGTCCAGTAGACTAGATCATTAAAGTTTTCTTCACATAGGCACAGTAACTGCATTTAGGATCTGCATCCGGTGGAGAATCTTGCAGTAGTGTTTCTTTTACTTCCATTAAAGTAGGTTCTACCCAAGCGTCATTACCCTTGTAGGGTATCAATTTAGTTTTAAATTCAAGTTGGTTATTAAATTCATCTTTTTCTGAAATTCCATTGCAATAGACAAAATAGCCTATATCAGAAACATCAAAAGAATTACCTTTTAAGAGCCATTGGTAGAATTCAATTTGTCTTTTGTAACCAATCTGCCAATCTGCATCTATACTTACTTCACCTTTCTTTGAAGTGGCTTTGTAGTCCACAACGATTATTTGTTTAGTTTCCGTATTAATCCACAGGTCATCTAGACCTCCTCTAAGTATAAGGTTAGTTTCTTCATGGTGTCGTTTGACTCCATGACGTAAGGATTCTCTCCATTCTTCTAGATCAGGGTGTTCATAAGGTAGAGCTTTTAAATTATTTTCTACCATGATCGGGTGAGGCTCACCTTTTTCCCTGTATATATCAAATTCGTTTTTTAACAATTCGTCTACAGCATTGTTCAAATTAAACGGAAAAGAAGGAGGACGTGCAATTCCAACTCTATTTGTTAAATAAAAGCATCTTCTGCAGTCTAAGAAATTATCAATTCTAGACCTACTTAATACAAAAGGTTCTTTTGAATCTGGGCTGAATAATTTTGCTGGCATTTAGATAGTGATAGTATCAAAAAGAATAAAAAAAAGGCTCAATAATTTTATGAGCCTTTTGTTGTTTTGGCTCCCCGAGCTGGGCTCGAACCAGCGACCCAATGATTAACAGTCATTTGCTCTACCAACTGAGCTATCGGGGAATAATGTAATTATAACGTGTCGAAACTAAGCGTATAATATTTTTTGTAAAATAATGACAAAGAAATTCAATATAGTTTCAAATTATAAGCCTGCTGGTGATCAACCGAAAGCAATAAGTGAAATTGTTGCAGGTATTAACGCCGGTCTTTTAAATCAAACACTTCTCGGAGTGACTGGCTCAGGTAAAACATTTGTAATGGCCAACGTTATTGAGGAACTGCAAAGGCCAGCTATAGTTATGGCTCACAATAAAACATTAGCAGCTCAACTTTACGGTGAATTCAAAGAATATTTTCCAAATAACGCCGTTGAATATTTCGTTTCTTATTACGATTACTACCAACCAGAAGCTTACGTCCCGACTACTGACATATACATAGAAAAAGATGCTTCTATTAATGAGCACATTGAACAAATGCGATTGTCTGCAACTAAAGCCATCATGGAAAGAAGAGATGTAATTATTGTAGCTTCGGTTTCAGCGATATACGGATTAGGAGATCCTAAGTCTTACCTCCAGATGGTTTTACACCTTGATCGAGGTGACGAAGTTGATCAGAGAACTCTGTTAAGAAGATTAGCTGAATTGCAGTACCAAAGAAATGAAGTTGAATTTAAACGTTCAATGTACAGAGTAAGAGGGGATGTGATAGATGTATTTCCTGCCGACTCAGAAAAAGAAGCTTTGAGGATAGAGTTATTTGGAAATGAAATCGATTCTTTAAAAATTTTTGATCCTCTAACAGGAGAAATAATAAGGGAAGTTCCTAGAATTACTATATACCCTAAATCTCATTATGTAACAAGACGAGAAAGAATTTTACAAGCTATAGAATTTATAAAGGAAGAGTTAGTGGATAGATTAGCGTATCTAAGAAAAGAAAATAAATTAGTTGAAGCGCAAAGGCTAGAAGAAAGAACCAAGTACGATATAGAGATGTTAAAAGAATTAGGTTTTTGCTCCGGAATAGAGAATTATTCTAGATTTTTATCAGACCGACAGCCCGGAGAAGCACCTCCAACACTTTACGAATACTTACCTGAAGATGCTCTAGTTTTTGTTGATGAGTCACATGTTTCTTTACCTCAATTGGGAGGTATGTATAGAGGAGACAGGTCTAGAAAACAGACACTAGTTGACTATGGTTTTAGACTCCCAGTCGCCTTGGACAATAGGCCATTAAGGTTTGATGAATGGGAAAAGTTATCCGGTCAAAGGATCTTTCTTTCTGCGACGCCATCAAAATATGAATTAGAGAATTCAGGTAATGTAGTTGAGTTGGTAGCTAGACCAACAGGTTTAACTGATCCGGAAGTTGAAGTAAGGCCAGCAACACATCAGGTAGATGATTTGCAAGCAGAAATAATTAAATGCGTTGATAACGGAGACAGAGTATTAGTAACCGTACTTACGAAAAGAATGGCAGAAGATTTAACTGAATACTTGGATGAGAATGGTACAAGAGTTAGATATTTACATTCTGATATAGAAACAGTGGAAAGGGTAGAGATCATTCGAGATTTAAGACTGGGAGCATTTGATGTATTGGTTGGTATAAATTTACTTAGAGAAGGCCTGGACATACCTGAAGTTGCCTTAGTAGCTGTTTTAGATGCTGACAAGGAAGGTTTCTTAAGGTCAGAGAGTTCTTTAATCCAAACCATAGGCAGGGCAGCAAGACATTTAAATGGTAAAGCTATTCTATATGCTGATAAGAAGACTGGATCGATGGATAGGGCCATTACTGAAACCGACAGAAGAAGAAAGATACAAGAAGAATTTAACCAAAAAAATTCTATTACACCTAAAGGTATAAAGAAAGGTATTGGTGACATCATGGAAGGTGCTCGCTCTGTCAAAGGCAAGAACAAGTCAAAAAGAAAACTAGATAAGGTAAAAAATATTGATTTTGAGCCTATCGAGAATTTTAATGATCCAATTAAACTCAAGAAGGAGATAACTCGACTAGAAGATCAAATGTATAAATATGCTAAAAATCTTGAGTTTGAAGAAGCTGCAGCTTATCGAGACAGGGTAGAAGACTTAAAATTAAAGCTAATTAACAGCTAGCAAAAGCATTTCCTTTTCCCTGTTTAGAATAGAGAGGGTTTGATAATAAAGCTGGATTCTTTTGACATATTCTATTGCTTGTACATGCTTTTCGAATTCATTTGTCTCATTGGCATACCTTTCTATTAAGATTTTAATAAGGTAAATAGAAACATCTGACCATAGATTAGGATTGCCCCCATTTTTCAATGTTAGTTCTCTAGCTAAATTGATATTCATGAAACCTAAATTGTAACTAGCAAGAGCCATCCAAATTTTATCAAGTTTAGGGATTTCTTTTGGAAGTCTATTTAAGTTCTTTTGAAAATAATTAGCACCTCCCAGGATACTTTGTTCAGCATTGGTTCTTTTTTTAATACCCATTTCTTTCGCTGTTTTTTGGGTTAGCATCATCATACCTCTAACACCTGTATCTGATATAGCTTTTGGATTCCAGTGAGATTCTTGATAACTGATGGCTGCTATTAAGGTCCAGTGGACATCTAAATTTACTGAAGATTGCTTAAAGGAGTTCTCAAAACGAGGCAGTCTTTCTTCAGTTCTTTCAAGAAAAATTGAAAGACCAATAGGATCATCTTCCCAAAGAAATTCAATTTCTTCAGAAAAAATATTTACATTTTGCTGAGAGAAGGAAGCCAAAGCGGGAGCTTCTAAACCCACTACTGCTAATAAGGCTATAAATGAAAATAAAGAATGTTTTAGACTTTTCTTCAATTCTCCTCCAAGAAGTATTCTTGGAAGTTTATTTTACTAAAAAATACACTTTTTACTATATATAGTGTTAGTTCCTATTCATAACCACTATATAAAGTGTTTACTTAGTTAAACCATTTATTACAATACTCTCTTCAACACTAATGAAGTCAGTAATTAAGATCTCTTCAAAAGTAATAGCAATTAAGGGCTCTGTACGATTAACGGATTTCAGGATTGAATCTTTTAAAGAAAAATTTCAGCCTTCCACCTCCTTAGATTTAAAAGAACTTAATTGTAATGAAATTTATTTCGCCTATTTAAGTGATACAAATAAAACAAAAGACCATAATTCTTTTGATGAGTTATCTAATATTTTATCTGCTGAAGAATCATGTGATTTTTTAGAAAAAGATCATTTATTGATTATTCCAAGAATAGGAACTATTTCACCTTGGTCTTCTAAAGCTACTGAAATATTACATAATTGTGGAATAAATTGGGTAGACAGAATAGAAAGGGGATTCTGCTTTCATCTAGGTAAGCAAAGATCAAGAAATAAGAAAGAACTTCTAAATCTAGGCAAGCTCCTATCAGATAGAATGACTCAAGAAGTGATAGTCGACATAGAAGAAGCCTCTTCTATTTTTTCATCTCAAAAACCAGAACCTTTTAAAGAAATTGATATATTTTCTTCAGGGCTGAAAGAGCTTGAAGAAGCTAATTCAAATCTAGGCCTGGCATTAAATGAAGAAGAGATTGAGTATCTTTATAAGAATTATAAAGATACAAACTCTAACCCCACAGACGCTGAATTAATGATGTTTGCTCAAGCAAATTCTGAACACTGCAGACACAAGATATTTAACGCAGATTGGAGCATTGATGGCAGTTCCGCTCCAAATAGTTTATTTGGAATGATTAAAAATACGCATAAGGTAAATCCTTCTGGTGTCTTGTCTGCTTATGAAGATAATGCTGCAATCTTAGAAGGTTATGAAAGCACTAGGTTTTACCCTAAAAATGGTAAGTATCAAGCCTTTCAAGAAAAGAATCACCTAGTTATAAAAGTTGAAACCCATAACCACCCCACAGCAATATCTCCTTTTTCTGGTGCCGCTACTGGATCCGGTGGTGAGATAAGAGATGAAGGGGCTACCGG
>CABXQE010000021.1 GCA_902514295.1 uncultured SAR86 cluster bacterium
TCCTATTGGGACCATGGATAGAGAAACCCTATCATCTTGAGCTAAAAAATCGTTTAGCTCCCTTATGGCGCTTGTATCGTCATCATTTATTCCAGAATTGATAACAGCTCCGCTCCATAAAACATTATCTATGGCGATGACTCCACCTTTCCTCACTAGCCTTAAGCACTTTTTGTAATAATCCAAATAATTTGCCTTATCAGCATCTATGAAAGCAAAGTCAAAAGTGGCCTCCTGTCCTTCAGCTATTAATTCATCTAACGTCTCCGTGGCCGGTCCTATTCTAAGGTCTATCTTGTCAGCCACGCCGGCCTGTTCCCATTTCTTTTTACCTATAGCGGTCCATTTCTCTGATATATCACACGCTACAATTGTTCCATCTTCAGGCAATGCCAAAGCAACCGCTAGAGCGCTGTAGCCGGTAAAAGTTCCTATCTCTATTGTTCTTTTAGCCGACATTAGTCTTATCAGATTTGCCATAAGCGCCCCTTGTTCGGGGCATATCTGCATGACAGATTCAGGTAAATTAGACGTTTCTTCCCTAAGCTCTTTTAGCGCTGGGTGTTCGCGCATACCTTTTTCCTGAAGATATTCTCTTAGATCATTAGTTAAATTTAGTATTCCTGTAGACATGATGTTTAAACTTCCTTTTTTAAAGAATTTGTAATTAATTTGAAGAAAATGAATATTACACTACACAGACACAAGCTCCACTTGCATTGGTTGAGCACGCTAGAGAAAAAAATTTGTGATGCAGAGATTTCACTGAATGAGTAAGAGGACATCATTAAGGATATAGAGATGTTCTCTCCTAAGTCAAAAATTCCGGCAAGGATTGGTAACCCTAAAACAAAAACTCTTCGTTCATTAAGTTTTAATAAAATTGAAATAAATAAAAGCGCATAGAGAATAGGAAAGGCTGTATCAAGGATTAAAGACGAGTATATATATTGCGTTCTACCCGTTTCACCCAAGGCTTCAAATGTCTTTTGTACGTCCAAAGCATTAAAACCAAACAATAAATCCAGCATGTTTGGGTAGATGTTATTAGGTAAATTTTGAAATCCAACTGAACAGGCAAGTAACAGTATTACAAGGAGAAAAATAACTTTAGTTGAAGACAGGGTTTGCGCCATACAGCTATCTATTTGTTGCTATATCCCCACCATCTCTAGCTTAAGACCTTATTAATTTCTCTTCTTAAGCTGTCTAACGCCACGACAGCCAATACGGCAATCAACCACCAGCTTGCTTCAGGGTTTATAACGGGCAGCAATATGGCCGCTGCCCAGAGAATAGATTGAGTAATCATAATTTTTTTCATTTGATCTTCTTTTTCTTTAACTAATTATAAGATTAATCGGACATGTCTCCTGCCAGTGTCCCGCCTTTATCTTGCGCGTCTTTTAATATTTGCCTGCTGGCCTCTTCATCCTTTTCTCTTTTTTCTCTTTCGGCAAGAGTCGTGCATATCTTTTTTGGAATTCTTGAGCTTGTGTGATACACCTTTTCACAAACTATATTTTCTTCTCTTTCCTTTTTTTGGTCTACTTCAGATAAAGCGGTGCTGCCACTTGGAGCTGCACATCCAACCAGAAATGCCAATAACAGAATACATGTTGTCTTAAATTTCATACTAATCTCCTATACCAAAGCACTATCAATTAAAACCGCTATCAGTATAGCTGGATCAGAGCCGTTATTAACCCAAGCATGGTTAGTGCCCCTTTGAACAACTACATCGTGTGGTTTTAACCGAACCTCTTCTTCATCTAAAATCAAAGTAACATCTCCCTTTAATAAAATAATGTAATCAATGCTATCTGTCTCGTGCATGGCTGCATTTCTAGAAGTATCAACTCTATGATGTGCTGCCCCCATTCTCTCAAATGCTTTTGCTGTGGCCTCCTCTATCGCCTCTTGGGGGACTCCTTCTGGAATTGGGTTAATTTGAAAATACCTAAATTTAGTTCCTCCTTTTACGGGAGAGAGCATTACGTCTATATCGGCTCGATCTTTTTCAGACTTAGTATCAAAGCCGCCTCCATCAGTGTTCCAAATCTCAAACAATCCGCCAGCATCCTCGCCCAGCGATCTTGCGGGAGGCCCGTCAATTGAAATTATAGATTTACCATTTTCATTATGGCCAGTGATTATTCTTCTCATATTATTCTCCTTCAATAAAATATAGTTCTTGTAAAGCCTACATGCTTCTTTTGCTAAACCTTAATGCCGAGTATCTTAACAACGAATTGGGTGTTACTGAAATAGACCAAAGGTATATTTAACTGTTTTAAGATCTAGCCCGGGTGAATGTTTTAAATAGCTTTTCTGTTTCTCCTCCAGCTCCACCTTTCTTAAAGTCTTTATGCCCCAAAAAATCATCTCTTCCCAAAAGGGTAGAGAGTTCACTGGGCTTATTTTTAAGCCAGTCTTCATCTAAATGATCATAATTCTCAACGGGTCTTAATGCTAGCCTACAAAAGGTTATGTGAATAACCACCCTGCTGCCTTCTGCTTTTCTTGGGTAATTGCTGTGCCAAACTGAACCATCCCACATTGCCAACGATCCAGTGGAGCACTCTATGGGTATGGCTCCTTTCTGTTCTAGTATTTCATCTGGTAATGGGTGTCTTCTTTTTTTATGAGAACCTGGAATGACCTTTGTGCTTCCGCCTTCTTTAGTAAAATCATCCAAGGCCCAACAAACCGTAAAAAGTTGGTTGTGAACAGGGAAAGGTGCTGGAAACCAATTTTGGTCTGCATGCAAGCCTATCTCCTGTGCGCCTTGTGGTCTGATCGAAGCTATTAATTGAGATAATAGGGCTCCTTTGCCGCACATAACTTCCGCTAAGGCTAAAAGCTTGGGATTTAAAATAGCTTTCTCAAAGATTGGGTGTCTGCCTAATAAAATTGATGCAGCATAGCCCCTTGCAGGGCCTTCCGTTTCTTTTGACAGCTCTACACAGACCTCTCTTAACTCTTTGTTGAAATTTTGGCTTTCTCCTGCATCTACAACGGCATATCCATTTTCTTTAATATCCATTACGGTTTCTGATAGATTTAAAGAATCTAGTTTGTTTTGAAACTCCTTAGAAAACTCAAAAGGCTGAGCGCTACTCAGAGTTTCGTCTTTTTTTGTTTTACCCATAAAAATTATACTAACCTAATTTTTTTTCTTTAGTAATTGACATTTACTCACTAAGTTTTAATTCCACAGTTAAGGAAATCTAGATCCTAAAAACTTTCTATCCACTCATCGATAATATCTTCCAAGATAAATAGAGGAACGATGCCCTGATCCAATACAATCGTATGAAATTTTCTGATATCAAATTTTTCTCCCAAAGCATCTTTTGCTTTTTGTCTCAATTCTAGAATTTTAAGCATGCCCATCTTATAGCTGGTTGCTTGGGCTGGCCAAACAATATAGCGCTCGATTTCTACTCTTACCTCTGTGTCAGACATGCCAGTGGTTTCTTTCATGTATTTCATGGCCTCTTCTCTGGTCCATCTCTTGTAATGCATGCCAGTGTCAACAACCAGTCTGTTGGCCCTAAACATCTCGCTTTGTAACACTCCGAGTTCATCGTAAAGATTCTTTGTCATTCCAACTTCTACAGCTAATTGTTCAGAATACAAGGCCCAGCCTTCAGTAAATGCTGAAGTTCTGTAACCCATTTTTCTATAGAGAGTTAAGTCTTCATTCTCTTGATTAAGTGCTATCTGAAAATGATGCCCTGGAACCGCTTCATGAAATGTGAGTGTTCTCATGCCAAAAGTTGGTGTTTGTTTGATGTCATATAAGTTTGCATAAAACACACCAGGGCGTGACCCATCAAGGCTAGGAGATTGATAGTAGCCACCGGCCGCTGTCTTTTCTGAATATTCAGGAACAGCTCTTACCTCTACAGGGCTAACGGGGAATCTCTCAAAATAAGGCCTTACATCCTCCTCGGCCTCTTTAACCATTTGATTGTAGTCAGCAACGACAATTTCTTTTCTGTCCGGAGTGTCTGCATAAAGAAAATCTGGATTTTCATTTAAGTCGTTCATCATTTCACCAACGGGCTTATTTGCCTCATAGCCAAGCAAGATAAAGATTTCTTTCATTCGTTTGCCAATTCTTTCAACCTCTGAAAGTCCAATCTGATGTATTTCTTCGGCGTTGTAATCAGTGGTCGTATAGGATTTTAGTGTAGATGCATAGAATGCATCACCATTAGGCAATGACCACACTCCGTGATATTTGTTGGCATTGTCGTAATTTGTTTCCATGTATTGCAGAATTGATTCGTAGCCAGGCCTTACATCGGATTTAATTACGGTGCTTAATTCATTGAACAAGTCTTCCTTTTTTTGCGTCGATATATCTAACTCTTTAACTTTCTTGATAAAGATTTGCATCAAAGGATTCTCTTCATCAGAGTATGCGATTAGCTCTTTTAATTGCCTTATCACATGGTCAAATACAAATTGAGGTGCAAAAATTCCTAATTTTTTTTGCTCTCCGAGCCAAATTAAATCTGAATTCAATGAGTCGTCAAAAAGCTTAACTCTTTCTATGTAGTCTGTGGCTTCTCTATAGTTTCGAATTGGATGGGTGTCGGTCATGAATTCAACCAGATTAAGATGGTTGCCACTTATTTGATTAAAAGGGTAGCTATGGAATCTAAAATTTTCAAATCGATCGATGCCATTTTCCGTATCAAATATAGCTATCTTGTGAGTAACTTTTTGAACCTCTGATAGATCATTGGGATTGTATTTTTCCAGCATTTCAAGGTGCTTTAAACTGTCCCGATAATCATCCTCACCATCTTCCAGAGAGTCGATAGTAAGTTTTCGATTGTGCTTCAAAATCACATTAAAGGGGTCAAAGATTCCTATATAGGTCATGAATTCTGGTGATTCCAAGAGGTTCATGGAAAGTTCTTTGGTTAGATAGTGATCAATTGAATATGGCTTCATTAAAAACAAGTTAGCCAAATATAGCGACACAACTAACAATCCACTTAATAGTAGGTAGCCGAAGTACTTTAATAATTTTTTCATATTATCTTCACTTTGCTTGTCTGACAGATAATAGAAAGGCAACCAAACTAATAGGAAATAATAGATAAGCTCCTATTTCTCCAGGCGGTGTAATGGGCAAGGGCTTCCAAGTTAATAAAATTATTCCCAATAGCTCCATTATTCCAAGATATAGAAAAAAAATTGGGATCAAAGCCTTCCATCTAAAAATAATCAACCAAGCTAATACTGCCTCCATCAAATGGTACTTTCCAAAAACACCAGCAAACGTATTAAGGGTTTGGACAGCTCCTTCTGGGTAAGTTTCTAGAGGCATGCCTGCAATAATTCCATTACCTCCATCCGGAGCAAAATAATGAACACAACCTCGAAAGGTAAACATGCAAGCTAAGAACGCCAGATAATAAAGAGAAATCTTAGAGCCCGAATAGTTATTATTAGGCTGGGGAAAGATAGTTGACCAATTAAACATCTATTTTCCTCCTAGCCCTGTTTATTCTTCATCTTTTTTTATCTTGAGTTATATATTTTCTAATAGAAAATTAACTGAATCCTTCATAGAGGACCTTCTGGCTTCCCAGTTTCCACCTAAATTAGCTCCCATTTTAGCTCTATCTTTAAATAATTGAGCCCTTTCATGGGGTTCATTCATAAAGGTTTTATTGCCTTCCCTATCTTCGTGATAATGCGAGCCATCTTTCCCAACATAAGTGTGTCTGCGCCCAACCGCTATGGCGTTAGGTATATACATTACAGGGTCTATGGCATCAAATGAGTGATGGGCCCCTTCGTAAGTAATAATTTTACTATTGCCTCCGTTTTCATTAATAGCTGGAGATAATTTTTCTATAAGAACTGGAGGGGTGTAATCATCATCCGCTCCGATTAGAGTTAAGATTGGTGATTTATTCCATCTCATTTCCTTTGGCCACATAAAGGCGCCTGGGTAAAAGGCTAAATGCCCTGCAAACCTTTCTCCTTCAGGTGCTAGTTTTTCCGCTAACGGTTCCCATGCAGAATAGATAGCAGTACTACCACCGAGGCTCCATCCAGTTATAAAAATTTTTGAAGAATCAATGTCGGGGTGTTTGGCTAAAATATTTAAAGCATTAAAACAATCAGTAAGCACTGTCGCTAAAGTCACCTGCATTTGATCTTCAACAATAGAAAAAACTTGCCTAGCATCAAAACTACTTACTCTAAAGATAGCGAAACCATTATTTAAAAAATTTACTGCATGTTCATGATGATGCCCTCTCCAACCCAAGCTTCCATGCATACAAATAACCAAAGGGTATTTTTCTTTTTTCTCTTCAGGAAAAATAAGGGTTCCAAACATATCTTGCTCTTCACATTCTTTGGAATTAAGAATATGAAAAAACTCAAATGGGTTAGAGGATTTATAGGCTATTACCCCTTCGTCTCCAGATTTAAAATCATTCATAAAAAAACACTTCTTTATTATTCATCGATTTAGGAACCACCAGTACATAAACATCAAAAATATAATAACGAACCACAGCATAAAGTTACTATTTTTTTTCATAAAACAATTATATAACATTTTATAATGTAACCTTTACTTCCTATTTATAGTGTGATAAGTTTACGTTACATATCTAATAATAAGGAAAATTTATGGACGTAATAATACCTCTTGCTGGAATCTCTGTTGGAATCATTGTGCCTTTGGCAGTCTTCTACTGGCAGTATCATGAAACCAAACATAAAAATGAAACCATTTTAGAAATATCAAAAAACCTGGATGATCCAATTAAGCTTGAGCGTTTATTAAGTATTTTTGATGAGAGAAAAAAAGAGCCAGCTGACTATCGCAGAGGCGGTCTAATAACAATTTTTGTAGGTGTTGGAATTTATTTTCTCGGTTTCGCCGCATTAGGGTCATTTTTTGAGGGAGTTGGCCTATTAGTAGGCTTCATAGGAATGGGCACTATGGCCGCTGGTTACATATATCCAAATACTGGTGAAGAAATAACTAAAGCCGTTGAAGATTTCGAAGACGAATAAGGAGTCTCTACAGGACGTTCAATGGGCAAACACCACAAAAAGCTTTTAAATAATCTTGAAGAGTTAAGAAAATCTGCCGGATTAACACAACAAGAACTTTCTGAGAGCGCGAAGGTTTCTAGAAAAAGCATCAATGCAATTGAAAACGGTATTTATGTGCCTTCTACTGTTCTTGCTTTAAGAATTGCCAAAACTCTTACTTGCAAAGTAGAGGATTTATTTAAATTACCTAAATATTAATTAGGCAAACTATATTGATAGACTGAAAACACGTATAGTTAATTTGATAAATTATGGAAGATATGAATACCTGGTCAGCAACGGCATTGAATACTGCACCAGACTCTCAAAATAGAATACACGGCGATGAACTCGCTAAAGAGTATGGTTTTGAGGGTGGTCTAGTTCCAGGAGTAACCATATCTGCTTACCTTGTTCATCCTTTAATAGACTTATGGGGTAAACAGTGGCTCGATAGTGGCTACGCAAATTGCCACATAACCTCTCCTTTATATGATGAAGAATTGTTCGAGGTTAAATCAAATATAGTTGACGAGACTCATGCTCACACAACTCTTATCAGACGTAATGGAGTGGTAAGTGCAAATGCTGAAATATCAATAACAAATAACTTGCCCAAACCCCCTGTATTGAGAACAGATAAGCTTGTTGAAGAAGATTTTACACCGCCTCGTGCAACTAAAGAGGTTTGGAATGAATTAAGGTCTAGAGGGTGCAAGGCGTTTAAGTTTACTTGGGGAGATAAGGATCCTTTAATTTACTTGAAAGATGCAAGCGATTTGCCTGATTTACTTCAACCAAAAGAGGGTGGGTTTTCTAATCTATGTTTTTTATTGGGTTGTTCAAACTGGGTGCTATCGGGAAATGCTTACATGAATCCTTGGGTCCACGTGCAAACAATATCTCAAAATTATAGAGCTGTGCCGTATGGCACATCTTTAATAGCTGAGATGCAGGTTAATTCAGTTTTTGAAAAGAAAGGTCACGAATTTGCAGATGTCGGGGTTAATTTATTTGATGAAGAAGATAAAGAGTGCGTTATGACTATAAATTTAATCGCTATCTATAAGCTCAGAGGGTCATAGTAAGGTTTCTCATTTTATGATTTCTTGTTTGTCAGCTTCCCGGGTCTGTGAGCCGATGTCTGCAGCGATGGAATTAGGGACAAGCATGGTCAAAGCGTAGTGGGCTATTTTCCATTCGCCGTTGATCAGCTGGACGACGCCGGTCCCTCTGCAATGCCCTAACTTTTCATTGAACAGAATTTCATCAAACCAGCGTGTATTGCCGCCCCCCTCCCAGTTGCGCTCTACTACTGCGTAGGTCCAACCGTGACCATCCGCAAATGCCGGTTTGGCATAGGCTTTGAATTCCTCTATGGTCCAGCGCTCAGTTTTATCCGTTCCCAAAAAGACAGCATCCGAGCTGTAGCGGGCAAAGTAGGTCTGAAAATTCCCTTCGTGCGCGTCCCGGTGCAGGCCATCTAGTAGAGCATCAATCGCAACGCTCTGGTCATCGGCAGTTAAAACATCTTTAATGGAAGGAAGCGCAAACAAATTGCTGCTAAAAACAAATAAAAGAGAAAAAATTAATTTCATGGTTATTTTTGTACCTTTAACTGTTACTTACACAATTTTAACATCTAAATTTAATCTATAGGTTCAATGGATGCTGGAATGACGCTGAAGGTTACTGTTGGATTCTCTTTCATTAGTCGAGACGAAATTTTTACTTCAATGACAAGATCTGTATCAGTTTCGTAGCGATAGTTTTTTTTATTTGCTGGAATTTCAATGGTAGCAGGCTTATCGAATCGAAACTTAAGAGAACTCATCTTTGGTGCAAATAAATACATCGCACCTGCCAACTTTTTGGTAACGTTATTAAAATCTTCGATTATTAAAAACAAATCTCTATATGGCATTACTGTTGACGATGGAGATTTAATACTGGCATTCAAGTTCAGTACCAATGAGTCTTTATCTTGATTCAATCGCAGGGCGAGTTGCTTTGCACGCGCTTCTTTGAATACCGGCAGTTTAATGGTTCCGTTCGTCATATCCACGGGGATCTCATTAAGTATCCGGTTGTCCTCTACGATCCAAACTTTGATTTCATCATACGAAATCTCTTTACTCAATATCTCTAGTTTGATCTGACTTTCTATCAGTGGTGATTTTGACTGACTAACTGTACTCAGAAGAGTGTTAATTTTTCCATATTCTATCTCACGACCTTCTGATGCTGCAGGTTGAGTTCCAACTATTACTAATAAAAACCCCAGGAGTAGTCTGCGCACAATTAATTCTCTATCGACGATAAAGCCCTCTGTAGAACCCATTCAACCGTGATAGAACTTTATATACTTTTCTTCCATAGTTATTTTCGAATTTTGAAAAGACCAAGTTCGTCACAAACTATTGTCTTTTAGGTCTTTCTTTTAGTTCTCCTCCACAATTTTTACAGACGTGGTTATGATCTTCTGCGCATGACTGGCAATACGTGCACTCAAAAGAACAAATATGTGCCAAAGAATCGTTTAATAACTTAACGGCACAAACTAAACATTCTTCCTTCATTTCAAGCATATACTACCTTTCTAATTCTCTGTTCGAACTTACTCTACAGTATCCGATTGTTCCAACAGGGTGTCGTTTTTTAATCGCTTTCGACTCCAAAGTTAAATATATTTCCATCTAGATCTTTGCAACTAAAGTCTCTTAAACCATAGTCTCTGTCCTCGGGGGCACCTAAAACCACCACCCCTTGATCTTTTAAATTGTCATAAAGGTTGTCTACTTCATCTGTCAAAATACTTAGGTTTGCGTTCCCAGCAGGTTGTCTTGCATTGGGAGAGTTTTTATCAATAAGATGTATCTCAACATCGTCTCTATACAAACCCGCATAAAAATTTGGTTCTCCATATATAAAATCAAGTTTAAAACCTAGAGAGTTGACATAAAAATCTACTGATCTTGAAATATCTCTTACAGTAATGATTGGGGTTGTTCCTCTAAATTTAGTTTTCATGCTTAGATTCTACACCCTGTTGGATTACTCCACCGTGACTGACTTAGCTAAGTTTCTCGGCTGATCAATATCTGTCCCCTTGAGTATGGCTACGTGATAAGCAAGTAGTTGCAGGGGTATGGAATAAATCAATGGGGCAATTAGTTCGGGGATCTCTGGTAATTCAATAAACCTAGCGATGGTTGAGTCTTTGTTGTGAGCTTTTGAGTGACCAAATACATAGAGCTTTCCGCCTCTGGCCCTAACTTCCTCTAAGTTAGATTGAAGTTTTTCTAAAAGATCATCATTTGGCGCTACCGCCACAACTGGCATTTCTGAATCAACCAGAGCAAGGGGTCCGTGTTTTAATTCGCCTGCCGGATAGGCCTCAGCGTGTATGTACGAAATCTCTTTTAATTTAAGTGCTCCTTCCATTGCGACCGGGTAATGAATGCCTCTTCCCAGGAATAAGGCGTGTTCTTTTTGGTCAAAGTCTTGAGCCATTTCAATAATTTCGTTTTCTAACTTCATGACGGAGTCTAAAGAGTCTGGCAAGGCTCTCAATGAATTATTAATTTTGCTCTCAGCTGCCGAAGAAAGCCCGTGGTGCCTTCCAAGTATCAAAGTAAGCATTAATAATCCAACCAATTGCGTGGTGAAAGCTTTGGTGGATGCCACTCCAATTTCTGGTCCTGCTTTGGTTAAAAATACCAAGTCAGATTCTCTGGCTAAAGAGCTTGAAGGAACGTTACAAATACCCAGCCTTGCTAAATATCCCGCGCCCTCTGCAGCACTTAAACAGGCAAGTGTGTCCGCCGTTTCTCCAGACTGAGAAATCGTGACGAAAAGCGTGTTTGGTGCCACCACCTTGTTTCTGTACCTAAACTCACTCGCCACCTCAACACTGCAAGGCAAGCCAGCAAGCCCTTCCAGCCAATACTTAGCAACAGTGCCAGCGTGGTAGCTGGTTCCGCAAGCAACTATTTGCACGTTCTCTACTTTTTTAAAAATTTCTGGAGCTTCTGGACCAAAGATTTCTTCTTGAACTCCAGATTCAGTCAACTGCCCTTCCAAAAGTCCTTTTATCTTATCGGGCTGCTCCTTAATCTCTTTTAGCATAAAGTGTCTGAACCCTCCTTTATCTATGGTCTCGCCTAAAGATTTTGCCACCACGACCGGCCTGTCTACCTGTTCATCATCAATATTCCAAAATTTTGTATGGTTTGGGGTTATCTCTGCTAAGTCACCCTCTTCTAGAAAAATAAAGTTCTCTGCAAAATCAGCAAGGGCCAGTTGATCTGAAGCAATAAAATTCTCACCCTGTCCTTGTCCAACAACCAATGGGCTGCCCTTTCTTGCAGCTGCTAAAAGTCCGGGCTCTTTAGACGATACCGCGCCTATAGCATATGCGCCCCTTAAATCTTTAACTGCAGCCCTCAATGAATCAACTAAGGAAGCGTTGTTGTCTGACATCTTGGCATGAATCAAATGCGCTATGACCTCAGTATCGGTCTCTGATTCAAAAACGTAACCCAAGGCCTTTAGCGTGGTTTTAATTTCTTGGTGGTTTTCAATGATTCCGTTATGAATTACGTAAATTTCTTTATTAGAGTGATGGGGGTGCGCATTTTCTCTGGTTGGAAGGCCGTGTGTAGCCCATCTTGTGTGCGCTATGCCGGTGTTTCCATTAACAGGGTTTTGATCTATAGAGCTTTGAAGCTCTGCTACCTTGCCCGTGCTTTTATAAACTTGTATCTCTTCAGATTCGTCAAAAATTGCAAGGCCAGCAGAATCGTACCCTCTATATTCTTGGCGCAGCAGACCTATAACAAGCTTATCTACCGAAGGCCTGTTTGATGCTACACCTATAATTCCACACATAATTTATTTCTTTTTCTTTTTTAAGTTTACCTGCTTTCCTCTTCCAACTGCTAATTGTCCCTTACCAACGTTCTTTGTAATAACAGATCCTGCGCCCGTATAAGACCCTTGGCCTAGTTTAACTGGAGCAACTAACGAGCTGTTTGAGCCTATAAAAACATCATCCTCAGCAATGGTTTTATGTTTTTTATTGCCATCATAATTACAAGTAATGGTGCCTGCCCCTACATTAACCCTGGCTCCAAGTGTTGTATCCCCTAGATAGGTAAGGTGTTTAGCTTTTGAAGATTTGCCCACTTTGCTTCTGTTGGCTTCTACAAAATTGCCCAACTCAGAGCCGCTCTGCATCTCAGTGCCACCCCTTATTCGTGCAAAAGGACCAACTTCACAATCGTTCCCGACGATTGAGTCCTCTATCACCGTGTTGGCGTGTATTGTTACGTCATTCTTTATTATTGAATTAGATATAAAGCACCCGGGTCCTATAGAGACTCCTCGGCCTATCGTATTAGTTCCATCAAATACTGAGTTGACGTCTATAAACGATCCCCTGCCCACCTCGACATCTCCCCTAATATCTATCCTCGAAGAGTCAGCAACTCTAACTCCTGATCTAATTAGGCTTTCGGCTACCCTTTTTTGGTAAGCCCTTTCTAAATCATGAAGCTCTTGTAGGTTATTTGCCCCTAAAACTTCAGTATTGTCTTTTAATAACAATGCCTTAACGCTTATTTTGTTTTTATTTGCTAGTTCAACTATGTCTGTTAGGTAAAATTCTTTAGCAGCATTTTTGTTCTTAACCAAAGGAATCAGCTTGGACAGGAAGTTTGATTTAATGGCCATAATTCCAGAGTTCACCTCTGTAATTTTCTTTTGCGAAGCGCTGGCATCTTTCTCTTCTACTATCTGGTCAATAGCGTTTCTGCCTTTCCTAACAATCCTTCCATATCCAGACGGATTGTCTTTATTAAAAGTAAGAAGAGCCAAGCTATTGTTTTTAGCCGAGCTAATTAGCTTGTTCAATGTAGCAGAAGAAACAAGAGGCACGTCGCCATAGAGAATTACCGACACTGAACCTTTTCTAAGGGAGGTCAGGGCCTGCTTGACCGCATGACCTGTTCCAAGTTGCTTATTTTGCTTAACCCAATCAGTATTTTTAGTTGTTTTAATTTGTTTTTTAACTTCGTTAGCCTTATAGCCAACCACTACAATCCTTTTGGACTGCTTAAAATTGTTGGTGGTATTGATTAAGTTTTGCAACATGGGCTGGCCTGCAAGATTTGCTAAAACCTTAGGGGAATCCCCACCCATACGAGTGCCTTTACCGGCCGCTAATATTACAAAATCAATGTTCATGAAGTTAGGGGAAGCGTCTTCCCGGAGTAACTAAAACAGTATTTAACTACTTCTTGCGTAGTTTCTGCAAGGCTTTTAGTCTTGCGGCAGCTTCTGCCAGGTTAGCTGCGGCTAACGAATAGTCCATATCAGCCTTTTGATCTTCTAGCTCTCTTTCGGCCAATTCTTTCGCTCTTTCTGCTGCGGCCGAGTCAATATCGTCTGCTCTTTCAGCCACATCAGTCAACAAAGTTACCTCTCCAGGCTGCACTTCTAGAAAGCCTCCTGAAGCAAAAAACACTTCTTCTTCTCCTCCTTCAAGTGTCAATTTCACCGGACCAGGCTTTAGGTTAGTTAGCAGTGGAGCGTGTCTAGGCGTTATAGCTATTTCGCCCTCGCCGCCTTCGGCGCTAAGCATTTCAACCTCTCCAGAAAAGAGTTCTCCTTCTGGGCTTACTATGTTGCACTGAATGGTCGCCATAAAATTAAGCCGCCTCTGATTTAGCCTTTTCTACTACTTCGTCTATTCCGCCAGCCATCAAGAATGCCTGCTCCGGTATGTCGTCATAGTCACCGTTCACTATGCCCTTAAATCCTCTAATAGTTTCCTTTAGAGAAACATACTTGCCTGGCACGTTTGTAAAGACTTCAGCCACAAAGAAAGGTTGCGATAAGAATCTTTCAATCTTTCTAGCCCTCGAAACCACCAGCTTGTCTTCTTCTGAAAGCTCATCCATACCAAGAATAGCAATGATGTCTTTAAGCTCCTTGTACCTGTTAAGCTGCTGCTTAACTGCGTTTGCCACGTCATAATGCTCCTGGCCCACAATCCCTGGTTCCAGCTGTCGGCTGTTTGAGTCTAGCGGGTCTACTGCAGGATAAATTCCTAGAGAAGCAATTTGCCTTGAAAGAACCACGTTGGCGTCTAAGTGAGCAAATGTGGTCGCAGGAGAAGGGTCGGTTAAATCGTCCGCAGGAACATAAACAGCCTGAACAGATGTGATTGAACCGGTCTTTGTGGATGCAATTCTTTCTTGCAACACGCCCATTTCTTCTGCAAGCGTTGGTTGATATCCAACCGCAGATGGCATTCTTCCTAATAAAGCGGAGCATTCTGTTCCGGCAAGCGTGTATCTATAAATATTGTCCACAAACAACAAAACGTCTCTACCTTCATCTCTGAAATTTTCTGCCATGGTTAATCCTGACAAGGCCACCCTTAATCTGTTTCCAGGGGGCTCGTTCATTTGACCATATACCAGTGCCACTTTGTCTAGAACGCCTCCCTCGATCATTTCGTGATACATGTCATTTCCTTCACGAGTCCTTTCTCCAACTCCCGCAAATACTGAATATCCGCTATGCTCATAGGCTATGTTTCTTATTAGTTCTTGAATGTTTACAGTCTTACCAACGCCCGCTCCTCCAAAAAGACCTACTTTTCCACCTTTCGCAAAAGGGCAAATTAGATCTATAACTTTTATTCCCGTCTCAAGCAGTTCCGTTGTTTCGGCTTGGTCCTCGTACGAAGGTGGGTTTCTGTGAATAGGCATTGTTTTTTCTGCCTTCACCTCTCCCTTCTCATCGATGGGTTCTCCAAGTACGTTCATGATTCTACCCAATGTCTCTTCTCCAACTGGCACTGAAATAGGACCCTCTGTGTTTGTTACAGCCACGCCTCTTTTTAGGCCTTCCGATGCACCCATGGCGATAGTTCTGACAACCCCGTCACCTAATTGTTGTTGTACTTCTAGAACCAATCCCGTCTCTTCTACAGTTAAGGCGTCATATATCTTAGGCAGACTCTCCTTGGGAAATTCAACGTCAATTACTGCTCCGATTATTTGTATTACAGTTCCTTTACTCATATTTCCATCCAATTAATTAAAGTGCCTCGGCTCCAGCCACAATCTCAGATATTTCCTGAGTTATCGCTGCCTGCCTGGCGTTGTTATAAACAAGTTGCAATTCTTCTATCAACTCTCCTGCGTTGTCCGTGGCGCTTTTCATGGCGACCATTTTCGCTGCCTGTTCGCAAGCTATGTTTTCTATTACTGCTTGGTATAAAAGAGACTCTATGTATCTCTCCATCAGAGCATCTAAAAGGGCCCTTGAATCATCGGGCTCATATATATAGTCCCATCTAGGGCCGTCAACTTCTTCTTCTGTTTGCTCTTCTATTTTTTTAAGAGGTAGCAGTTGGGTTACTTCTGGTTGTTGGGTCATGGTGTTAACAAACTTGTTGCTCGCTAAATATACTTTATCAACTTCTCCTTCAGCGAAAGAGTCTAAAAGGATTTTCATTGAACCAACCAACTGCTCTATGGAGGGGTCATCTCCTAATTTTTCAGTAGCCGTAACAACGTTTCCTCCATACGAACGAAAAAAGGATTGCGCCTTTGTGCCTATAAGTGAATAACTTATCTCTTGACCTAGCTGTGCCTCTTTGGCCGCAAATTGAGTGACCTCTCTTAAAAGGTTTGCGTTCAAGCCTCCACATAGGCCCTTATCGGAGCTAACCACAATGATAGCTACCTTCTTGGGTTCTCTTTCTGCCATGTAAGTGGGCTTGTATTCTGGCTGGCCATTGGTCAGGTGGCTTATTACTTCCAACATTCTGTCTCTATAAGGCCTTCCCTTAAGCATTTTTTCTTGCGTTTTTTTCATCTTACTAACGGCAACTTTTTCCATGGCGCTGGTAATTTTTTGGGTGTTACCAATACTCGCTATTTGGGTTTTTATTTCTTTGCTGTTAGCCATCTTTTTTTACCAAGTTTGTGAAGACATAAATTTGTCTAAAGCCCCCTTGAAGGCCTCTTCAATTTCATCATTGTATTCACCGGTCTCAGAAACACGATCCATTAAATCTTTGTGCTCTGCATTCATGTAAGACAATAGTGCTTTTTCAAAATCTTTAATTTTCTCTACCTCTACTTGCCTTAAATAACCTTCGTTAGCCGTAAATAACATCAATCCCATTTCGGCAACAGACATGGGGGAGAATTGATCTTGTTTAGTTAGCTCGGTCACCCTGACGCCGTGCTCTAATTGGTCTTTAGAGGCTTCGTCTAAGTCTGAAGCAAATTGAGCAAATGCCTCTAGTTCTCTATATTGCGCCAAAGCTGTTTTTATTCCTCCTCCAAGTTTTTTCATTATAGGTACTTGAGCAGCACCCCCCACCCTAGAAACAGAAATACCTGGATCCATTGCGGGCTTCAAACCAGAGCTGAAGAGGGAAGATTCTAAAAATATTTGACCGTCTGTGATCGAAATTACGTTTGTTGGCACAAATGCAGATACATCTCCTGCTTGGGTTTCAATTATTGGAAGGGCAGTTAACGAACCAGTCTTACCCTTTACTTTGCCTTCAGTAAAGTTTTCTACATATTCTTCATTGACCCTGGCAGCTCTCTCCAACAGCCTTGAGTGAAGATAAAAAACATCCCCCGGATAGGCCTCCCGTCCAGGCGGCCTTCTTAGCAATAAAGACATCTGCCTATAGGCAACCGCTTGTTTGGACAGGTCATCATAAACGATAAGGGCGTCTTCACCCCTATCTCTAAAATACTCTCCCATAGAACAAGCCGAAAAGGGTGCTATATATTGCATGGGGGCAGGGTCCGCTGCTGCTGCAGCCACCACTATTGTGTTGTCCATAGCTCCATGCTGCTCTAAAATTCTTACCACCTGGGCTATTGAAGATTGTTTTTGTCCAATGGCCACGTAAATACACTTAACGCCGGTGTCCTTTTGGTTGATGATGGCATCAATTGCTATGGCCGTTTTCCCAGTCTGCCTATCTCCAATTATCAACTCACGCTGCCCCCTGCCAATAGCGACCATGGTGTCAATGGCTTTAATTCCAAGCTGCACTGGCTGGTCTACTGGTTTTCTAGAAATTACTCCTGGCGCCACCTTTTCTACTGCCGCTGTTTCTTTTGTTTTGATCTCTCCTTTGCCGTCAATCGGCTCACCAAGAGAGTCTACTACACGTCCTAACAGTGCCTCGCCCACAGGGACTTCCAATATTCTGCCAGTACATTTTGCTGCGCTGCCTTCCGCCAAAAGTTTATAATCTCCTAAAATTACAGCGCCTACAGAATCTCTTTCTAGATTCAGGGCCATCCCCATAACTCCATGCTCAAACTCTATTAGCTCTCCATTCATAACTTCGCCAAGGCCATGTATTCTTGCAATACCATCAGCCAAGAAAACCACAGTTCCTTCGTTGCTGGGTTTTGAAGATGTATCAAGTGCATCAATTTTTTGTTTGATAACTTGGCTTATTTCTGAGGGATTTAATTCTTCCATTTTTTTATTTTATTTGATTAATTAATTTATCTAGCTTTCCTTTTATAGAGTGGTCAATAACCTCGTCTCCACACTTAACTGAAAAGCCCCCTATAAGTGAGGTATTAACTTCTGATTTAACCTCAATATTTTTCCCGTACCGTTTTTCTAGCCCTTTAATGATTACTTCTATTTGATTTTTTGTGAGTTCATAGGCAGAGGTAATTGTTAGCTCCGAGGAAGAGTTTTTCGCATCCATCAACCTCTTATACTCTAGGTTTATTGCGGGCAATAATGATAAGCGTTTTGCCTCTCCAAGAACCTTAAGAAAGTTTATTGTTTTGCTTTGAACCTCGCCGTCAAATAAAGAGACAAAGGCTTCTGCCCTTTCTTTGTAGGCTTTCTCAGGCGATGATATTAATAACTTTACCGCGTCTTCTGCCATAGCAGCTTCTATTTGATTGAGGTCATTTAGCCAGCCTTCAGAGTGGTCAAACAAGGCTTGGGCGTATGGTCTTGCCGTTGTACTTAAACTCAATTAATACTCCTTAGAAATTTCATCTAGAAGCTCGGCATTTTTGTCTTTATCTATCTCTGCCCCCAAGACCTTCTCTGCTCCCGAAACAACCAATGCGGCCACTTCTGATCTAATCTCTTCTCTGGCCTTTTTTGCTGCCTGTTCTAGGTCTGCGCTCGCAGAGGCCTTTACCCTCTCAGCCTCTTCTTGTGCTTCAGATTTCGCATCTTCTACCATTTGGTTGGCTCGCTGACTTGCCTGACTTAATAGGTCTGCTGCTTCTTTTTTGGCCTCATCAACAATCACCTCGCGCTGAGAGTTTGCATCTTCTAGTTCTCTTTTACCTCTACTGGCGGCTTCAAGGCCATCGCTTATCTCTTTTTCTCTTGTTTCCAGTATCTCAAGAAGCTGCGGCCATATGAACCTCATGCAAAACCACACAAAAAGAATAAAGGCTAAAAGCTGCCCTATTAGTGTGTAATTAAAATCCATATCGTTTTCTTATATTTTTTTAAGCAAATATCTGTAAAAGACCTATGCCCAATGAAATAATTGGCAAGGCGTCCACGACAGCCATCATAAAAAAGAACTGCCCCAACAAATACCCCTGTAATTCGGGCTGCCTAGCAATTCCCTCTAAATATTTTGAACCAACAACTCCAACGCCGACGGCGCCTCCCACTGCTCCGAAGCCCACCAAAAGGGCCCCCGCTACTAATTGCATTCCTTCCATTTTTTTCTCCTTACTATATAAATATTAAAATTTAGTGTGTTTCATGTGCCTGGTTTAAAAACACTACCGTTAAAATCATAAAAACATACGCCTGTAGTGCTATTATTAAAACATGAAAAATTGCCCAAGCAAGACTCAATAATATTCCAAAGACTCCAAGTGCGGCCCCATATAAACTATCAAAAAAAGCTCCAAAGAAGAGAGCTATTAAGATAAAAATCATCTCACCTGCAAACAAGTTCCCATACAGCCTTAGGCCGAGGGCTATTTGTTTGGCGTAAAACCCAGGTATCTCAATAAGCATGTTAAGGGGCATGGCCCACTTTCCTAGGGGCTGCAGTGTTAGTTCCCCCAAAAAGCCTCCGAGGCCCTTTTTCTTTATGCTGTAATAATGGATCAATATGACTATACCTAGAGCCATGCCCATTGGGGCGTTTACATCTGCTATAGGTAAAACCTTAAAATAATGAATTGGACCGTAAACTGTAGAAGACTGGAAGCCATTAGCTATCCAAGGAACAAGGTCAACTGGCAAAAGGTCCATTAAGTTCATTAAAAATACCCAACACACAATAGTGAAAGACAGCGGGCCAATAAGTTTGTTGCTTTTGTCTTGGAAATTATCGTTTACCACCCCCCTTACAAAATCAAAAAGGTATTCCACTACGTTCTGTGTTTTGGAAGGCTTATCTACAGAGGCGTTTTTAGCCACTCTCCAGAAAAAAAAGCAAAACAAGCTCCCTAGTAAAATAGACATCCCCATAGTGTCAACGTGAATTGCGTTAAACCCCATATTTTCTGCATCACACGTATAGGTGTTTGTTGTTTTTTGTTCTGTGTGGGCCTCTCCGATATTTATGTGGTGATCTGCAAATCTCCACCTCCCATCAGAGCATTCACCAAATTTTAAGTTTTGAAGGTGGTGCTGTATGTAGTCTGTCGAATTAAGTTCTTTATTGGCCATTTGGATTTTGTTAGGCGCCGCAATTATAGAGATGTGTGGAACATAGTCCAAGCACAAATTTGAAGTTTTTTATTTTTTTATTCTATCTAAAAGACCCTGAAGCACGTCTAAGTTTTCAAAACCAATAGTCAGGCTTCCTTTCCCTTTTTTGTTGTGTTTTATTAAAACTTCTGCGCCCAAGGTTTCAGATAAATCTCTCTCTAGTTTTTTTGTGTTTGGGTCTTTTGTGCTGCCGCTCTTGCTGGTTGACCTGCCTTGCTTTCGACCTCCCACCAAGGCCTCAGTTTGCCTAACAGACAAAGACCTTTTGATAACTTCTTGCGCGAGTCCAAGTTGTTGGGTGGAGTCTGAGGAAAGTAACGCGCGGGCGTGGCCCATCTCAATCTTGCCTTCCTCTAATAAAGTCTGAACTTCTGGCATTAAATTCAATAGGCGCAAAAGATTGGTTACCGCAGACCTGGACTTTCCTACGGCCTTACCTAGGGCCTCTTGGGAAAGGTTGAACTCATGTTGAAGTCTTTGCAGCCCCCGCGCCTGATCAAGTGCGTTCAAGTCTTCCCTTTGAAGATTCTCAATTAATGCTATCTTGGCCGTTTCGTCGTTGTTTAAGTCTCTAACCATTGCAGGAACTTTAGATAAGCCTGCCATTTGAGCAGCGCGCCAGCGCCTCTCTCCCACCACAATTTCAAACCTGCCAGAGGCCTGTCTTCTTACAACTAGCGGCTGCAAGATGCCTTGCTCTTTTATGCTTTGTGCAAGCTCTTCAAGGGTGCTTTTGTACATTTTTTTTCGTGGTTGGTACTGGCCTGGCGACAAGTCTTCAGTCGCTATCTCTTTTATCCCCTGAGGATCTGTTTTGGGCCTATCGCCCAACAAGGAGTCTAGTCCGGTCCCTAAGCTCGATTTGTCTTTACTCATTGGCTGCACCTTTGTACCGGTCTTCCATTCTTCCAATCAACTCTCCAGCCAAAGACAGGTAGGCCAGTGTGCCCTTTGCGTTGGGCTCATACGACAGTGCTGATTTTCCAAAGCTTGGGGCCTCAGCTAATTTTATGTTTCTTGGGATAACGGTTGAGTATAGTTGTTCACCAAAATGCTTTTCGAGTTCCTGGGTGACCTGTCTGCCCAGTTTGTTTCTAGGATCAAACATAGTTCTTACTATGGCGCTAAGCTGCAAATTGTGGCCCGTGGTTTGGTTTAGTTGGTCCACAGTTTCCAGAAGTCCAGCCAGGCCCTCCAGTGCAAAATATTCACACTGCATGGGAACAAGGAGGTCTTTTGCTGCCCTTAGCCCATTTAAGGTTAACAGGTTTAGGGAGGGTGGGCAGTCTATTAAGATGTAGTCATAATGCCCTCCATTTTCTGATAAAAAATTCATTAAGGCCCTTTCTTGGTCCCCTCCATTTCTTAGGTGTGATTCGGCAGCAACAAGAGAAGGCCCGGAGGGCATTACATCGTAACCCATCCCCTCAGAAGCAAATATTGCCTGTCCAGCGGACCCCATAAGAGCAGAAACCGAACCCTCCTCTCCGTCGGTCTTTTGTAAGCCGGAGCCTGTCGTCGCGTTTGCTTGGGGGTCTAAATCAATCAAAAGCACGCTTCTTTTCATTGCGGACAATGAAGCGGCCAGGTTGATGGCTGTTGTGGTTTTCCCTACGCCACCTTTTTGGTTTGCAATAACTAATGTATTAACCATCTTTCTCTATTGTAACCAAGATGCGGCCCTTGTCTTTTCCTTTTGAAGGTATTTTTAGTGTTTTTTTTATGGCATAGCCTGGGGGCAGTGTTTCACTGTTTAGCTGATCCTCGGTTTTCATGAGTTTAAGCTTTGTTCCTGGTTGGTTCAGGTGTTTCTTTGTCAGCTTAACAAGGTGTTCTGTGGAGCCCACGGCCCTGGCTATTATTTCATAGTTTTTGGGTAGGGTGGCGGGGTCAATGTCCTCGATTCTCGCATGTATCACTTTTACGTTTTTTAGACCGAGTTTGTTTGAGGCGTTTAATAAAAAAGAAGCTTTCTTTGAGCTGCTTTCTACCAAAACAACCTGTTTGTCTGGCCCTTTTATTGCTATCGGGATTCCTGGAAGGCCTCCTCCGCTTCCAAGGTCTACTACAACCTGACCAACCCCATCAAACACAGAAAGAGAATCTTCTATGTGATGATCTAGGTTTTGTGCTTGGCTTCGTGATACAAGGTTGTGGGTTTTGTTCCAGGACCGAATTAGCTCTGCGTATTGTTTGGTTTTGGTCGCTTCCTTCAACTTGCTTTTCGTTTTCTTTCTTTTTTCAAGTGAACCATTAAAAGTGAAATTGCGGCAGGCGTTACCCCGGGAAGTCTTGAAGCCCTTGCCAGGCTTTGGGGTCGGGCCTCTGAAAGTTTTTGTTTTACCTCGTTTGAAAGGCCTATCACGTTTTCGTAATCAACTGTGTTAGGGATTTTCGTGTTTTCGTTTTTTTGTAGTCTCTCGATGTCTGTTTTCTGTCTTTCTATATACCCGGCGTATTTCACTGAGGCCTCTATCTCATCAATGGCGCTCCTCTTAATTCCATCTAACTTTCGTGGTAGATGACCGTATAACACTTTGGGGCGTTTTAAAATCTCTTTCAGGGTTTTTGACGAGTTCAGCCTTTCTCCTGTTTCTTTTTCAAGGAGGGCGGCTTCTTTTGTGTTGGGTGATATTTTTTCTTTTTCCAGTCTTGTCAGTTCGGCTTGGGCTGTGTTCTTTTTGTCTTTGTAAACTTCCCAAAGTTTGTCTTGGACTAGGCCTAGTTTTTTTCCTCTCTCAGTTAACCTCATGTCTGCGTTGTCTTCTCTCATTATCAGCCTGTACTCGGCTCTGCT
>CABXQE010000022.1 GCA_902514295.1 uncultured SAR86 cluster bacterium
TGCCCACCCATTTCTAAGGAATCTTTAACAAAGGTTAAATTTCTTTTAAATAAATTGGTTAATGAAAACTCTATTTTGTATTTTTTAGAAAGATGCTTAGACTTTAATTCATCTTTTAATGAGGCAAAGGTCTATGAGCATGAATGGTCCCACAGCTTATCAAGCTATTACGAATATTTAATTCATGATCCTGAAAATAATAAGATTCATATGTTGATCATGACTTATGAGTAAAGATTTATCGAAGTTACCTAATACGATCTGGATTTTAGCTGCTGGACTATTATGTGTTGGAGCTGGTCAGTCAGTAGTTTTTATAACTATACCTCCTATAGCAAGAGATCTAGGCTTAACGGAAGTGCAAATTGGATCTATATTTGCCGCTTCAGCTTTTGTATGGATGCTTTTTAGTCCTATATGGGGCTCTTTAAGTGATTCTATTGGAAGAAAGAAAGTAGTTATCATTGGATTATCAGGGTTTGCAATTTCTTTAATTCTTTTCAGTTTCACTATCTCTATAGGTCAAGCAGGAAAATTAACAGGCTTAATACTTTTTATTTTATTAGTTGCAGCAAGAGTCTTAAATGGATTGTTTGGAAGCGCAACCAGACCGGCGTCTGGGGGATGGGTAGCTGATATATCTTCTATCGAAGATAGAAGCAGAGCTTTTGCGAGACTTGATTCTGGCTTTTCTATGGGAAGAATTCTAGGACCGGCCTTGGCTGGAATTCTGTTACTTATTTCTTATACAGCTCCTTTTTATCTTTTTGCTTTGGGAGCCCTTTTTGTAATTGTTTTAATCACTAGGCAGAAATCACCTCCGTTACCAAAGATCAAAGAAGATTTAAAAAAAATTACTCTATTTGATAATCGGGTTTGGCCATTTTTAATAGTTTCTGCTTCCTTTGGAGTATGTAACGCGGCACTAGTTCAGACATCATCTTTTTACTTCCAAGATGTTATTGATCCTGACTCCACTAATTTTATAGCTCTGGCAAGTGTTGGTTTTATGTTATCTGCACTTGGTATCCTAAATGGGCAGCTTTTGATAGCTGATAGATTACAAACCTCCCCTGGATCTTTAATCAGATTAGGAATCTTAATTATATTCTTCTCTTTAATTGGAGTAGCTAACAGCACATCTCTTGTGCATATTTATATTGCACTATTTTTTTATGGCTTAGGCGGAGGAATGTTGGGTCCAGGCATATCTGCCTCTCTCTCTCTTTCAGTTGGTAAGGAAAATCAAGGTTCAGCCAGTGGATTTTTAGGTATGGTAATACCGATAGGGCATGTAATTTCTCCAATTATTTCCATGCCTTTATATACAATAAATCCCTCATACCCTTATTTATTAGGTTCTTGTTTGATGCTTTTTTGTCTTATCTTTGTTTTAACTAATCAAAGGCACAAATGGATAAGAAAAAAGAATTACAGAGAAGACTATAAAACCTATACTGAAGAGCCTCCAGACTTGCCTTAAGCAATAAAATAAAGGTTAAAACGCAGTTATTTGATATAGTAACTGACCTAATTAATAAAGGAGATAGCATGTTTAAAGACGATCTACTTAAAGGAAAAAGAATTCTTGTAACAGGTGGTGGATCAGGCCTGGGAAAAGAGATGTCTAGGTATTTCTTAAAATACGGAGCAGAGGTTCTAATTTGTGGAAGAAGAGTAAGCGTGTTAGAGGATACTGCTAAAGAGCTTATGGATGAAAATGGAGGTTCAGTTAAATGTTATGGTTTAGATATAAGAGGACCTCAAGACGTGGATAACACTATAAGTGAAATCTTTGAAGAAGCTCCTATACATGGCTTAGTTAATAATGCCGCAGGAAATTTTATCTCTAGAACCCAAGATTTATCTCACAGAGGCTTTGATGCTATAGCTAGTATTGTTTTTCATGGAACTTTCTACGTAACTCATTCTATAGGAAAAAGATGGTTAGAACTTGGGATGGGTGGAAACATCATATCAATTTTAGCTACTTGGGTTTGGACAGGATCAGCTTTTACGGTGCCTTCTGCTATGTCCAAAAGTGGCGTTCATGCCATGACCCAATCTTTAGCAACGGAATGGGGAAAAACTGGAATTAGAATAAATGCTATTGCACCAGGACCTTTTCCTACAGAAGGAGCATGGGCCAGATTGTCTCCAGGTCAAGACCCAGATGCTGCAGCTTCAGATTCTAGTGGAACATACAGCCAAAACCCTATGGGAAGAGTGGGGGAGATGGAAGAATTAGGGAACTTAGCTACTTTTCTCATGTCTGATGGTTGTAACTATTTAAATGGCCAAACAATTGCTATAGATGGGGCAGAGTACTTAACGGGCGGAACATTCTATAGAGCATTAGCCTCTCTTGAAGATAAGGATTGGGAAGCCATTAGAGATACAATTAAAAGCAGTAATGAGAAAGATAAAGCCAAAAGATCAGTTTAATTAAGGGGTAAGATATGAGTAATGAAACCATACAAAATATGCATAGAGTATTAGAGCTTCAAAAGAGCTTAAATATTAAAGAAGGAGCACCTAGTCTAGAACTTAGATCTGATCGCCTGGATCGGGTAGTTTCCATGGTAACTAAATATAAATCAGACATAATCTCAGCTTTACAAGATGACTTTGGTAATAGAGATCCGGTAATGTCTGCAGCCACTGAAGTTGATTCAGTTATAGGGCCAATGATGCATGCGAAGAAAAATCTAAAAAAATGGATGAAAACTGAAAAAAGAAAAGCAGCTATAGCTCCATTAGGATCGGCTCTTTCTCTTTTAGGTGCAAAAGCTGAAATTAGATATCAACCCAAAGGTGTTGTAGGTGCAATTAGCCCTTGGAATTTCCCTCTAAATCTTGCCCTAGCCCCATTAGCTGGAATTTTATCTGCAGGCAATAGGGTGATGTTAAAACCTTCAGAGCTTACGCCTGCTTCATCAGATCTAACGAAGTTAATGATAGAAGAGTTTTTTGATGAATCAGAGATAGCAGTATTTACAGGAGACCCTGAAGTTGGAGCTGCTTTTAGCGGACTTGCTTTTGATCATTTAATTTTTACAGGTGGCACAGCAATTGCTAAACACGTAATGAAAGCAGCATCAGAAAACCTTGTACCTTTAACTTTAGAGCTTGGAGGAAAATCTCCTGTTGTGGTTGGTAAATCTTCAAAAATTAAAGAGACGGCAACTAGAGTAATGCAAGGAAAAACAATGAACGCTGGTCAAATCTGCTTAGCTCCTGATTATGCGCTTGTACCAGAAGACAGTGTTGATGAATTTGTTCAAGCCACTGTTGACGTCACTTCAGAAATGTATCCTGATATGAAAGATAATGATGATTTCACATCTATTATCAATCAAAAGCACTATGATCGTATTCAAGGGTATATATCTGATGCTAAAGAAAAAGGAGCGGATGTAGTAGAGATAAATCCTTCTAACGAAGATTTTAGTCAGCAACCTTATCATAAGATACCTCCAACAATCATTTTAAACCCTACTGAAGATATGCAGATTATGCAGGAAGAAATCTTTGGACCTGTTTTACCTGTGAAGACATATAAAGATGTATCAGAAACAGTGGATTATATTAATAGTAAAGATAGACCCCTAGGACTTTATTACTTTGGAGAGGATTCTAAGGAGAAAGACTACGTCCTTGATAATACGACTTCAGGGGGCGTTACAGTAAATGATGTTATCTCTCATATAACCATGGAAGACTTACCTTTTGGTGGGGTGGGGCCTAGCGGAATGGGTTCTTATCATGGGTATGATGGCTTTAAAGAATTTAGTCACGCTAAGTCAGTATATAAACAGTCCTGGTTAAATTTAAATAAGGTGGCAGGTTTAGTACCTCCTTATAAAAAGAAAGAAGATAACTCAAAATCAGCTTAGCTTTTCCTTACAGTGATAAAGGGTTCTTATGAAAAATATATCTCTTTTTATTGCTCTAAGATACTTCAAAAGTAAAGGACAAGGTTTCATATCATTTCAATCAGGAATGGCCCTCGCAGGCATTGCTATAGGAGTAGCTATCTTAATTCTTGTTACTTCAGTAATGAATGGATTTGAACGAGAATTAAAAACTAGAATACTTCAAGCAATACCTCACGCTTCTATACAAGGAAATATTCATAGGGCTGAAGTTGATGACATAAGCGAATCCTTAATGCTGAATTCTAATGTCCTAGGTGCTGCACCTTATATAGAAACTCAAGGTTTATTAAGTTCTGGAACTTATCTAAAAGGAGTCTATATATTTGGAATAAACCCTGTGTATGAAAAGAACGTTTCAACAATTGAGAACCATTTTGTTGAAGGGTCTCTGGATTCATTGCAAGAAAATGGCTACAACTTAGTAATCGGAGATATCTTAGCAATTCAATTAGATTTAAGAGTAGGTGATTCAGTAAATATATTAGTACCTGAAACGGCTTTAGGTTTGGCAGGGATTTTACCCAGAACAAAGAAATTTAAAATAAGTGGTATTTTTAGTTTAGGCGCTCCTGAAATTGATCAAAGTTACGTTTATTTAAACACGGACAACGCGTCTAAATTATTGAGAACGGGAGAGTATGTACATGGAATCAGAATAAGATATTCAAATCTATTTAATTCGAAAAGTTACATAAAGTCAGATTTACTGAGAATAAATAAAGAATTCCAAGTAAATTACAAAGCAAGCACATGGGAAACAAGTTACGGCACTTTATTTGAAGCTATTCAAATGGAAAGGTTTTTAGTTGCTTTCATGCTGATGACCTTAGTTCTCATATCATCTTATAATTTGATGTCTATGCTTATCATGACAATTAAAGAAAAAGAATCTCAGATAGCCATTTTAATTTCTTTAGGAGCTACGAATCGGTTCATTAAAAACATTTTTTTATTTTTTGGTTTCTTAATCGGCTTAGCAGGAGTCTTAATTGGACTATTGATTGGATTACTTATAACAAGCTACTTTGGAACAATCGTTAGTTTTATAGAGAGTCTATTTGGAATTCAATTTATGAAAGTATACTTTATAGATTATTTCCCTATAGATATTAGAGGTAGTTGGATATTTTCTATTTGTATTATTTCCTTTTTCTTGGCATCAATAGCTAGTGTTTACCCGGCGAAGATAGCTTCAAAAGTTGAACCAGCGGAGGCACTCAAGTATGAATGATGATCTAATAAACTGTATCAATATAAATAAAGCTTATAGCCAAGCTGATGAGAAACTTATTGTCTTAAGCAACCTAAGTTTTTCTGTAAGAAAGGGAGAGCGCATAGGTTTAACTGGAGTCTCAGGATGTGGAAAATCCACGCTTCTTCATATTTTAGCTGGACTGGATTTACCCGACTCAGGTGAAGTTAATTTCAATGGAAAAAATATTGTCCTATTGGATAGAGATGACAGGGCTACATTTAGAAATAAAAATATTGGGTTTGTTTATCAATTTCACCATTTACTACCAGAATTTAGTGCAATAGAGAATGTAGCCTTCCCTTTATGGCTATCCGGTGAATCTAAGAATAATAGTTTAAGGGAAGCTAAAGAAATATTAGATAAAGTTGATCTAAAATCCAAAGAAGACAGTAAGCCAAGTCAGCTTTCTGGAGGTGAAAGGCAAAGGGTTGCAATTGCGAGGTCAATCATAAATAAGCCATCATCAATATTAATGGATGAGCCAACAGGAAACTTGGATAATAAAAATGTAGATAATTTTATGAATCTTGTACTGGATTTAAGTAAAGATCTTAATATTAGCTTAATTATTGCAACACACGATAATAACGTCTCAAGTCGACTGGATAGGTTATTGAATCTAGAATAGAGTCTATGGCCAGTAAAAATACAAAACTATCAGGTTTCCGCCTTTATGGAAGATTGCTTTCATATGTGTTGCCTTATATACCTTTATTTGTTGTTAGCATTATAGGATTTGCTATTTACTCAGGCTCGCAAGTTGCTGCAACTGAATGGCTAAAGAGAGTTATTGATTACGTTAATGACCCCGTCGGGGACATGAGGCTTATTCTGCCTGTGGCATTAATTACTATAGCTTTAGTAAGGGGCATTGGTTTTTTTGTAGGAAATTACCTACTTTCTTCTATATCAAATAGGCTTGTGCATAATATTAGGACTGAACTATTTAATAAACTTACTGTTCTGCCAAGCTCTTATTACGACCAACATAGCTCTGGGCATTTAATCTCAAGAATAACCTTTAATGTTATGCAAGTTACAGGGGCGGCCACAAATGCATTAAAAATATTTATACGTGAAGGTTTGCTAGTTATAGGTTTAATTACTTATTTAATGTTTCTCAATTGGAAATTAGCTATGTTTCTTTTTATAGCTGCTCCTTTCATTGCAATTATAGTTGGAGTGGCTGCAAGAAGGCTTAGAAAGATTAGTGGAAGAATTCAGACAGCCATGGGAGACGTGACGCATGTAGCTTCTGAAACCATAAGTGGCCATGAAGAAGTGAAGTCTTTTGGTGGAGAAGAATATGAAATCAATAGATTTAATGACGCAAGCGATAACAATAGAAAGCAGAATCTGAAACTAGAAGCTACTAATTCAATTGCTTCCCCCTTAGTTCAGCTTTTTGTATCTGCAGCGTTAGCTTTAATAACCTGGTTGGCGCTTGATGCCTCCATTGTTTCTAATATGACTCCAGGTACTTTTATAGCCTTTTTTAGCGCTGCAGGAATGCTAGCAAAACCCGTTAGGCAACTATCCGAAATAAATAGCCAAATACAAAAAGGATTGGCTGCGGCTGAAGATATATTTAGTCAGTTGGATGAAACTCCTGAAAGAAATGAAGGCTCTTATACTTCAGATGCAATCAAAGGAGACATAACCTTTTCAAATCTTAATTTCTCATATGAAGGAGGAGAAGGAGGAAATACACTAGAAGATATTAATTTAACAATTAATAAAGGCGAAACAGTAGCTTTTGTTGGAAAATCTGGTGCCGGGAAAACAACATTAATGAGTTTACTGCCCAGGTTTTATGATGGTTACGAAGGAGACATAAAGGTGGATGGCATATCTATAAGTGAATATGAGATAACTAATTTAAGGTCACATATAGCCTTAGTAAGCCAAAACGTGACTTTATTTAATGACACTATTGCCAACAATATAAACTATGGATCTTCGGATACTGATTTTGATCAAATAAAAGAAGCAGCGAGAAAAGCTAATGCTGATTCTTTTATAGAATTAATGGCAGATGGATATGAGACGCAAGCAGGTGATGATGGTGTTTTACTTTCTGGAGGTCAGCGTCAGAGAATAGCTATAGCGAGAGCTATATTAAAAGATGCATCCATACTTATACTTGATGAAGCTACTTCAGCTTTGGATTCAGAATCAGAAAACTATATTCAAGAAGCGCTTGTTGAATTATCTAAAAATAAGACTACTTTAGTCATTGCTCACCGCCTTTCAACGATTGAATCTGCAGATAAGATAGTTGTATTAGATCATGGAAAGATTGTAGAAGTAGGTGATCATTCATCTCTTATAGAAAAAGGTAGCCATTATGCAGAGCTACACAGAAATCAATTCAAAGACGATCCTCAGGATGAAACTAAAACAGATGAGGTCACAGATTTAACCATTCCTGAAGACACTGAAATAGATCAAGTTAGTTTTATTGAAGATAGTTGGTATAAGAAAAGACTTTGGTTGTGGATCTTATGGCCATTCTCTAGACTGATTAAATCTTTAGTTACAAGAAGAAGAAACAAATTTTTACTTAATTCAGAACTCTCGTGGAAGCCTAACATTCCCGTAATAGTTGTTGGAAATATTATTGTAGGAGGTTCTGGAAAAACACCTTTTGTTATTTGGCTTTCTAAAGTTCTTGAGGAGCAAGGATATAAGCCTGGAATAGTAAGTAGAGGTTATGGTAGTAAATCAAATCAATATCCTTTAGTCATTAATGATGATTCGAGGGTAGAGGATGCAGGAGATGAGCCACTTATTATTCATAGAAATACCAACAGGCCAGTTTGCATTTCTCCTAATAGACCCCAGGCTGTTAAGAAATTATTAGAAGATACAGATACTGATATAGTTATAAGTGATGATGGATTGCAACATTACAAGTTAGGTAGGGATATGGAAATAATTGTATTTGATGGACTAAGAGGAATAGGGAATAGTCTCTGCTTACCAGCTGGTCCATTAAGGGAACCAATAGAGCGTTCTAAAGATGCTGATTTTATTGTTAGCTCAACAAAACGATTAAATATTGAAGAAATTAACGAAGACTGTTTAATGACTTATAAGCCATTGGAGTGGGTTAGGCTAAGTGACAATAGAAGGTTTCCAGCAAAGGACTGGCCACTATCAAGAAATGTGCATGCAGTAGCAGGAATAGGAAATCCTTCTAAATTTTATAAAACTATAACTGCCTTAGGTCTCAATCTTGTAGAGCATAGTTTTCCAGACCACTATCAATTTAAAGAAGAGGATTTAAATTTTGAGGACAATCATCCAATCTTAATGACAGAAAAGGACGCAGTCAGATGCATGGATATGAAAAATAAAAATCTTTGGTACTTATCAATTGAAGCTGAAATTAAAGACGACAGTTTTAAAACAGAATTACTTGCAAAACTAAAAGAAATTGGAGGCTAAATGACTGCATTAGACAAGAAGTTATTAGACATATTAGTTTGTCCTATATCCAAAGAGCCGTTAGAGCAAGTTGGAGATGAATTAATTTGTAAAAAAAGTAAATTAGCCTATCCAATTAGAGATGGAATACCTGTAATGCTTCCTGATGAAGCTCGTAAAATAGATTAGATGCCGGATTTTATTGTTTTAATACCATCTAGAATGGAGTCTACCCGGTTACCTGGAAAACCATTAAAACTTATAGGTAATAAAACATTAATACAGAGAGTCTATGAACAGGCACTTAAAAGCAAGGCTAAGAAAGTTTTAGTTGCTACAGGTTCAGAAGAGATTATTTCTCATTGCTCCAATAATAGTATTAATACTATTTTAACCAGATTAGATCATTTAACAGGATCAGATAGGCTTGCTGAAGCAGCGGATAACATAAATTTAGAAGGGGACCAGATCATTGTTAACGTTCAAGGAGATGAGCCTTTCATAGATCCCGAAGATATAAATAATTTATTCGATTTAATGGTGCAAAAATCTTCAAACATGGCAACTTTATACGCAACCTTAGATACCAAGGACATAACTAATACAAGTGTCGTTAAGTTGTGGATTAAAGACGATGGAAGCGTAGTTAATTTCTCTCGAAAGATAGATGATAAGAATGATATTGATAAAGCTAAAATGCATCTTGGTATTTATGCGTATCGATCTAGTTTTCTAAAGCAGTTTGTAAAATGGCCTCAAAGTGAAAGAGAGCTAGATACGTTACTTGAACAAATGAGAGCTATGGATAATGGTGAAGTTATATATGCCAAAGAATCCATAAGTAATATCCATTTAGGTGTAGATACTGAGGAGGAGCTAGAGTCTGCTAGAGAAATTGCTAGTTCTTTATAAAATGAAGATTGAAGAGAATTATTCTATAAAAGACATTAATTCTTTAAGAATCAATCAATTTGCAAAATATTTTTGTTCAATTGAGACTGTTGAGCAACTTCAAGAAGCAATTGAATTTTCTAAGATAAAGAAAATTCCTTTGTTGTTTATCGGAGAAGGATCAAACGTTGTCTTCACCAGTGACTATGATGGATTGATAATAAGAAATAATATCTTTGGAAAGATTGAGCACGATAAAAGAATAGTAGAAATTTCTTCGGGTGAAAATTGGCACAACTTTGTTAAATGGAGTTTATCTAAAGAAAGATATGGCTTAGAAAACCTAGCACTTATACCTGGCACCGTTGGCGCTTCACCTATACAGAATATAGGAGCATATGGGAAAGAGGTTTCTGCGTTTATTAAAGAGGTTAAAACAATCAATACACTTACAGCAGAAGAAAGACTATTTTCTAAAGAAGATTGTGAATTTGGTTATAGATCCAGCTTATTTCAGAATAAAAAAGAATATTTTATTACTTCCGTTGTTTTTGGAACTAACACAGACCCTGATATAGATATATCTTATGATTCTTTACTAAAATTTTTTAGAGCTAGTTCTATGGAAATAGAAACTTTAACACCTAAAGATGTATTTGATGGCGTGTCATCCTTAAGGAGTACTATTTTACCAGATCATAATAAAGAATTTAATGTGGGTAGTTTTTTTAAAAACTTGGTCCTAGGAGAGGAAGATTTTAAAAAACTAACTAAGATAATTAATGTGCCTTATTATCAAACTAATTCTTCATACAAAGTTTCTTCTGGTTATCTATTAGAAAAAGGTGGATGGAAAGGAAAGGGCGTAAAGAACGTAAGGATTTCTGAGAAACATGCTTCAGTTCTAACAACAAGCGGCAGTCTAGATGGAAAAGAAGTGGTTAGATTTGCTAATTCTATTATTGATGATATTTACAGCAAATTTAGAGTTAAATTAGAAATAGAACCTACATTAATTTAAAAAGATGGAGTTTCTTACTGTAGTAATTTTGCATTTATTTGCGGTTGCAAGTCCTGGTCCTGATTTCGCATTAGTGACAAGACAAAGCTTAAGATATAACCGAAAAGTTGCAATCTGGACCAGCTTAGGAATAGGGGTAGGAATACTATTCCATTCGCTTCTAGCAATAACAGGTTTGGTTTTATTAATAACATCCAATGAACTATTCTCAACAATCCTCAAATTCATAGGATCACTTTATTTATTGTATTTGGGATTTATTTCAATTCTAGGCAGTAAAGAAGAAGGTAATATTGAAGAAGAAAATACGAACACAGATAAACTTAATGGCTTTCTAGCAGGTTTAATTACGAATATTACAAACATTAAAGCCATCTTATTCTTTGTTACTGTGTTTAGCGTAGTTATAGATACAGGAAATAACCTATACCTTTTACTTTATGGAGCCTATATGGCCCTGGCTACATTCGTATGGTTTTCAATTATTTCCTATGTTTTTACTAGTGAAGGCTTTAAAAGAAAATTTTCTTCATTCTTAGGTTTATTTGAAAAAATTATAGGTTTTATTTTAATTCTTTTATCCTTGCAGATTCTTATTTATCAAATATTTATATAAATGAATAAGCCAACAATCTCATCAATATTTTCAGAACTATCAAAGCTAGACGAAGATAGTTTCCCGCCTGTTGAGAAATGGGACCCGCCCTTATGTGAGAACGTAGAGATGCGAATTGATAGATCTGGAAAATGGTTTTTTATGAATTCTCCGATTGGAAGAGAGAGAATGGTCAATTTATTTAGTAGAGTACTGCGATTAGATTCTGATGGTTTTTATTATCTAGTTACTCCTGTAGAAAAAATTAGGATTCTTGTAGAAGATAAACCATTCATAATTATCGATTTTGAGGTTCTAAGTTCTGGTGAACAACAAATAATAAATTTTAAAACAAATACTCATGAGACTTTTTCTTTAAATTCAGATCACCCGCTAAGAGTTGAAGTAAATAAGGAAACTTTAGAGCCTTCACCATACGTACTAGTAAGGAAAAACTTAGAAGCTTTAATATCTAGAAACGTTTATTACAAACTAATTGATTTAGGAGAAGAAAAGGGTGCTGATTTAGGGGTTGTAAGTCAAGAATCATTCTTTAAATTATACTAGGGGCATAAAAAAACAGAGCCTTAGCTCTGTTTAGTTCGAGTTCGAAAGAGTCTAAAATTGAGTTTCTTCTTTTAGCGCCTTGATTAATTTCTCTTTTAATCTTGGTGGTCTAATAAATTTTTTTGGTACCTTTATTTATTAGAGCTTTCTTCTTTCGTTCTCTAACTTTCTTATCTCTTCTTTCTACCGTCTCGAGTTGTTTTCAGATCGGATAATTAAGTAAGTTAATAATACTCTCTTTTCTTAATCGGTCAACACTTTTTTTAACTTTTTTTTAACTTTTTTTTACTTGTTTATACTTATTTTAAGCTGTTGATTTTATTACATATTTGGGTAGTTAGGACCGCCTGATCCTTCAGGTGTTACCCAATTAATATTTTGTGAAGGATCTTTTATGTCACATGTTTTGCAATGAACACAATTTTGACTGTTTATTTGAAAGATTTTCTCCCCATCTTTTTCAACTATTTCATATACTCCTGCTGGGCAATACCTTTGAGCCGGCTCATCGTATTTAGGTAAATTAACTTCTAAAGGTATGGATGGATCGTTTAATACTAAGTGACAGGGCTGATCTTCTTCATGATTAGTATTTGATAAAAATACAGAAGAGAGCTTATCAAAACTAAATACTCCATCGGGTTTGGGGTAATCTATTCGCGGCATTTCATGGGCCTCTTTTAAGCAATCATGATCTGGTCGGTCGTGATGTAGTGTAAAAGGTAATTTACCTCTAAATATCAGTTGATCCATACCGGCTAAAGCAACACCTAATAAAGTTCCAAACTTATGAATAAATGGTAAAAAATTTCTAGCTTTATGAAGTTCCTTTTCTAGCCAAGAAGATTGTAAGTTTAATTGAAAGTTTGCAATGTCTTTATCTGGCTCTTCTTTAATTAATTCTTCGTAAATACTTTCCGCTCCTATCATTCCTGATTTCATTGCAGTATGCGTTCCTTTAATTCTAGGAAAATTCATAGTTCCAGCATCATCTCCTACAAGCAACCCTCCAGGGAAATGCATCTTAGGAATTGATTGGTAACCACCTTTAATCAGAGCTCTGGCACCATAAGCAGTTCTTGTACCTCCTTTTAAATATTTTTTAATCGATGCCTGATGTTTCCATTGTTGAAATTCATCAAAAGGGCTGATGTGTGGGTTGTCGTAATCTAAAGGTACTATATAACCTAAGAATCCTTGATTGTTTTCACCATGATAGAAGTAAGAGCCTGATAGAACTCCTTTTGCTGCAGGCCACCCCATTGTATGAACAACTAGACCTTCTTCATGCAACTCAGGATTTATATCCCAAACTTCTTTAAAGCCTATGCCATAGTGCTGAGGATCACTATCCTGATCAAGATTAAATTTGTTTATTACCTGCTTTCCTAAATGCCCTCTACATCCTTCAGAAAGGACCGTATATTTAGCCAAAAGGTCTATGCCAGGTTCAAAGCTAGGTTTCTTTTCACCAGAAGCGTCAAGACCCATATCTCCTGTTGAAACTCCTATTACAGTTTCATTATCATAAATAAGTTTAGAAGCTGTAAAACCAGGAAAAATATCTATTTGTAGTCCTTCAGCGTATTCACCTAACCATCTACAAAAATTACCTAAACTCATGATGTAATTGCCATGATTTTTAAATGTTGTTGCAAATAGTGTAGGTATGGAAAATGCACTAGAATCATTAAGCAAATAACGTACTGAATCTTTTTTTACAGGAGTGTTGAGTGGAGCTTCTAATTCTTTCCAATCAGGTATTAGCTCATTTAGAGCTTTTGGATCAAAAACATTACCTGAAAGGATGTGGGCTCCAATTTCAGAACCTTTTTCAACTACGCAAATAGAAATTTCTTTAGAATTTTGGTCACATAACTGTTTTAACTTTATTGCTGTAGAAAGTCCTGCTGGGCCAGCTCCAACAATAACTACGTCATACTCCATTGATTCTCTTTCAGTATTTTCCATATTTAAAATATTTATTTGTATTGAGTGGGGCTGCAGTTATAGAATACGATCTTTGAATTTTACCATATAAGGAAAATAGTATGAAGATTCTAGTTCCCGTAAAAAGAGTAGTTGATTACAACGTTAAAGTCAGAGCAAAATCTGATGAGAGTGGTCCAGATCTAAGCAATGCAAAAATGGCAATTAATCCTTTTTGCGAAATAGCTATTGAAGAAGCTGTAAGACTAAAAGAAGCTGGAAAAGCTGAAGAGGTAATAGCGGTTTCTGTTGGAGATTCTGCTTCTCAAGAACAATTAAGAACTTGCTTAGCTCTTGGTGCAGATAGAGCAATCCTAATAGAAACTAGTAAAGCCCCTGAGCCCCTAGGTGTGGCTAAGGCACTTAAAGCTATTGTGGAAAAAGAGAGTCCTGAAATAGTAATTCTAGGAAAACAAGCTATAGATAATGATGCAAACCAAACTGGTCAGATGCTAGCCGCAATGCTTGGTTATGCTCAAGGTACATTTGCTTCAGAGGTTGACATTCAAGACGGTAAGGTGGAAGTCATTAGAGAAATAGATGGAGGCTTACAAACAGTATTATTAAACCTGCCTGCAATCATTACAACTGATCTAAGGTTAAATGAGCCCAGATATGCTTCTTTGCCTAATATTATGAAAGCGAAAAAGAAACCATTGGACAC
>CABXQE010000023.1 GCA_902514295.1 uncultured SAR86 cluster bacterium
TAATCCTGAGGTTAAAAATTCTGAATCAGAAGAATCTTCAGATGATGTAAAGTCTGAAGAAGAGGAAAAAGAAGAATCTGATGACACTAAAGCAGAGGACTAAGACATGAGTAATATTTCTGCATCTCAAGTAAAGGAATTAAGAGAAAAAACTGGCTTAGGTTTAATGGACTGTAAAAAAGCCCTTGAAGAAGCTAACGGCGATATAGACTTAGCTGTAGAAGAATTAAGGAAGACAAGCGGATTAAAGGCAAGCAAGAAATCTAGCAGATCAGCTGCTGACGGATTGATAGGTATCAAAAGTTCTGACGGTAAATCATTTATGGTTGAAATTAACTGCGAAACAGATTTTGTAGCTAGGGATGAATCATTTAATTTATTTATGCAAGAAGTTTTAGAAATTGTTTCTACTAACGGAGATAAATCTCTTGAAGAGCTTTTGAAATCAGGAATAGAAGAAAAAAGAGAAAAACTAGTTCAAAAATTAGGCGAAAACATAGTTGTTCGTAGAGCAACTGCAAGTGTAGATAACGCAGATTCTTCAGGTATTTATTTACATAGCAACAATAAAATAGGCACAATTATTTCTCTTAAAGGAGGAACAGAAGAAGTAGCCAAAGATATTGCAATGCATGCAGCTGCCACTGACCCTATGGCCATTTCTCCTTCCGATATCCCAGAAGATGTTATTGAAAAGGAAAGAGAAATCTATAAGGCACAATCAGAAGAAAGTGGAAAACCTGCAGATATTGTTGAAAAAATGATCGAAGGAAAAGTTAGAAAGTTTTTATCAGAAGTAAGTCTAACTGAGCAAGATTTTGTTAAAGATCCAGGTTTAAAAATTAACGATATACTTAAAGATAACGACGCAAGTATTATAGGCTTCACAAGATTTGAAGTTGGAGAAGGGATTGAAGTAGAAAAAGTAGATTTTGCTAGTGAGGTAATGTCTCAGATAGAGGGTTAGATGTTAAAAGAGATATTAGAAGATACTGAAATAGGCATGGAAAAGAGTCTGGCTGCTCTCGATGTCGCTTTTAAAAAGATTAGAACTGGTAGAGCTACACCGTCACTTCTCGACAGCATAAAGGTAGAATATTACGAAAAATTGACCCCTCTTGCTCAAGTTGCAAGTATTTCTATAGAAGATGCTAAAACTTTGGCTATATCCCCTTGGGAAAAGGGAATAGTGCAAGAGATTGAGAAAGCAATTTCAGAGTCTGAATTGGGATTGAATCCTGCTACTTCAGGTGAAACCATTAGAGTTATTCTGCCTGATTTAACTGAAGAAACTAGAAGAGACTTTATAAAAAAAGCTAAAGCTGAGGCAGAGAATGCAAAGGTCTCTATTAGAAATGCAAGAAGAGAAGGCAACTCGCAACTTAAAGAATTCTTAAAAGAAAAGGAAATCTCCGAAGATGAAGAAAGACAAGGAGAAGAAGAAATACAAAAGTTAACCAATCTGTTTGTAGAAAAAGTAGATACAGCACTGGAAGCTAAAGAAAAAGACTTACTCGATTTCTAAACCTTTTGTTATGGAAGGTAAAAGCCCCAACACTATACCAAGTCATGTTGCCATTATTATGGATGGTAATAATCGATGGGCATCTGAAAGGAATCTACCTGGTGTAGCAGGACATCAAAAAGGTGTAGAAAGGGCAAGAGAGGCTGTTGAATTTGCTGTTAAGAAAGGAATATCAACTCTAACCATATTTGCTTTTAGCAGTGAAAACTGGGGAAGGTCTAATGATGAAGTAAACCTTTTAATGAAACTCCTCAATACAGCATTAAAAGAACAGGTCCCTAATCTAATAAAGAACTCAGTCCAATTGAATTTCATAGGAGATCTATCCCAGTTTGATAATGAATTACTAAATCAAATGAAGAAATCAGAAGAGCTCACTGCTTGCGATGATAAAGAAAAACAATTAGATCTAGTTGTTGCAGCAAGTTATGGAGGGAGATGGGATATTGTTAACGCAGTCAATAGACTTATTGATTCAAACCAAGAGAGCATATCTGAAGATGATCTTACTTCTTTATTGTCTACTGCTAAATTCAACGATCCTGACCTATGCATAAGAACTGGAAAAGAGCAAAGAATTAGTAATTTCTTATTATGGCAATTAGCTTACACTGAACTCTATTTCCCTGATCTTTTGTGGCCTGACTTCAATGATGATGAATTTGAAAAAGCTCTATTAGAATATACAACTAGAACAAGAAGATTTGGAGATAAATCAAATTTCACTCTATAACCATGCTTAAACAAAGACTTATTAGTGCACTTATACTTTCTATAGGGATAGTTTCATTAATTTTTGCGCTACCTAGTGAATATTTAATTTATTTCATACTCCTATTAACATGCATTTCTTTAATAGAATTCTTAAGCCTGAGATTCTCTAACATATTAACAATATTATTTGTTTGTTTCAGTCTAGTTTTATTTTATTTTTCTTCTTTTCCTGGCTTAAATAAAGCTTTTATCGGCTTTGGTGCCATTACTTATTTAGGATTGTTTTTTCTCGTAATTAGTTTTCCCGTTAGCAAACCCTTTATACAAAGAAACTTAATTTGGTTAATATCTGGAATAACAATTCATCTAGGTTTTTTTGCTTCGTTATATTTCTTAATTAATCAAGATGGACCAGTTCTTGTATATTTTGGAATGGATATTAGTAATAGGGCTGCGCTTTTAATCATAGTTTTAATAAGTGTCCTGATGGATTCTCTAGCTTTTTTTGGAGGAAAGAAATTCGGTCAAAATAAACTTATACAGAATGTAAGTCCTAATAAGACAGTAGAAGGTTTTTTAATTGCCATGGCCTTTACCCCTCTTATTATTCTATTAGTAACATTTAGTTTGATAGAGAAGAACTTCTATCAGTTCGTTATTTTGATATTAGTCTCCTCTTTTGTTGCGGTTATAGGAGATGCAGTAATAAGCTTATTTAAAAGAGTTGCAGAGGTTAAAGATACTTCAAGTCTTATTCCAGGTCATGGAGGCTTGCTAGATAGAATCGATAGTCATTTAGCAACTATTCCCATCTTTATATTTGCATTAATCATACTAAGTTAATTATGAATATAGCAATTTTAGGATCAACAGGCTCCATTGGTAATTCAACCTTAGAGGTAATACGTCAAAACAAAAAAGATTTTGCAATTAATTTACTTACAGCCAAGTCAAATCACAAATTACTCTTAGAGCAATGTAAAGAATTTAATCCTGAATTCATTTATTTAGAAGATGAGCAAGCTAGAAAAATCTTTGAAGACAATGCTTTAGAAGAAAAATTACAAACTTGTGTGATTCAATCTTTAAAAGAATTCGAGGAAGCTATTGGTTCTAATGAAACTGATGTAGTTGTTGCCGGCATGGTAGGTATAGCAGGATTAACCCCAGTTCACATTGCTATCCAAAAAGGAAAAAAAATCTTGTTAGCTAACAAAGAGTCTTATGTTGTTGCAGGAGAGTATCTTAACAATTTATGTAAAGAAACAGGGGCAACTATTTTTCCTATAGACAGTGAGCATAGCGCTATACATCAATGTTTAAATAATGAAGGTAATAATTCCGGTGTCTCTAGAATTATTTTGACAGGGTCTGGAGGTCCTTTCTTAACCAAGGATGCAAATGAATTTTCTTCTATTACTCCGGAAGATGCTATCAATCATCCAGTATGGAACATGGGTAAGAAGATTTCGGTTGATTCATCAACATTGATGAATAAAGGTTTAGAAGTTATAGAAGCTAGATGGCTATTTGATTGCGAAAATATTGAAGTACTGATCCATCCTGAAGGAATAATTCATTCTTTGGTGGAGTTCAAAGATAATTCTGTATTGGCTCAGTTATCAAATCCTGATATGAAAATACCTATAGCTTATGGCTTGGGTTATCCCAACAGGATAAATTCAGGTACAAATCAATTAAATCTCCATGAAATCAAATCTTTAAACTTCCAAGAGCCTGATACAAAAAAATTCCCATGCTTAAAATTAGCAACAGATCTTTTACCAGTTGGTGGAACTAGTTTTTCTATTCTAAACGCTTCGAACGAAGAGTGTGTGGCAGCGTTCTTAGATGGTCGAATAAGCTATATGCAAATTTATGAAATAATCTCTAAAGTTTTGGATAGAATCGAAATTAAAGCTGTCCAATCTTTACAAGATATATTTGAATCAGATAAAGAATCTCGTTTGGAGACTACTTCTATAATAAATAATTAAAAATGGATTTATTAATCATCATAATTTCTTTTATAGCTCTTATAAGTTTAATCGTTGGTATTCATGAGCTAGGTCACTTTTCGGTTGCAAGATATTTCAATATACATGTATTGAAATTTAAGATTGGATTTGGCAAGGAGTTATGTTCTTTTCAAGGTAAGAATGACTGTAAATACTCTTTAGGAATCCTTCCTTTAGGAGGTTATGTTCAAATGCTTGGTGAAAACGTTATCCCAGAGGGCCAAGAAGATTCAAATTTATTGGGCAAGAAATCTTATCTCGATGCTACTTTGAACGAAAGGGCGGCTGTTACTGTGGCAGGGCCCGCAGCTAATTTTCTTTTAGCTATAGTTATCTATTTCTTAATTTCTTTAATAGGTACTATTCACTTGGGTTCCTATATAGGAGGAGTGAGCCAAGGCAGTTTAGCTGAAGAGGCTAATATAGGGTTTAGGGATAAAATAGTCAGCATAGATGAAACCAGATTAGATACTTTTAATGAAATAAACTTGATCTTGTCTAGCAGAATTGGAGACACAGGTTCGATTGGCATTGGTTTTATAAAAGAAGGTTCAAACTTTACTTCTTATTCAACTGTAGATATAAAAAACTGGTTATCAACTTCTGATCAAAGTAACCCTGCCCGATCTTTTGGAATAGAACCATTGGTACCACCTGTTATAGGAGGGCTGTTAGAGGATGGTCCTGCAAGCAGAGTTGGTTTGAAAGCAGGAGATATAATTCAATCAGTTAATAGCAATTCTATCAACTCTTGGTCTCAACTATCAAAAGTACTTAGCAATCTTCCTAATGAAACTATTTCAATAAGTGTGCTCAGAGGCAATGACACTTTCTTATACTCATTGAGAACTGAGAGTTTTAACGAAAATAATATAAATAAAGGGAGAATTGGAATTTTTGCTTCTAATGATTTAAGTCAATGGCCTGAAGAAATAGTTGTCCAGAAGAAAGAAACCTTAATCAAAGCCTTTGTGTTTGGATTCACAGAAACATATAAATTTACAAATTTAATCATTGTATCTATTGGGAAGATGATAAGCGGTTCTGTTTCAGCAGAAAATATAGGAGGCCCTATTCAGATCTCGGTCTTAGCCGGATCAGCTGCAAAAGCAGGACTTTTATCTTTTTTATCTATGATTGCGATATTGAGTATTAATCTAGGTCTTATAAATTTATTCCCCATTCCTGTCTTAGATGGGGGACAATTACTCATGATTGCGATAGAAAAGGTTAAAGGATCACCTATTTCACATAATTTTCTTGAGCACTCTTTAAGGATTGGTGTTTTATTGGTTGCAAGTTTAATGATCTTTGCATTTGTTAACGACATAGTAAGGCTAATTTAATGTTTAAAATTAAATTGAAATATTACTCAGTAATTTTTGCTTTAATTGCTGTATTTCCTTTTCCTGTCTCTACTGAAGAGGAATGGGTTGTAAGCGATATTAGGATAAGTGGTTTACAAAGAGTTTCTGCAGGAAGTGTCTTTAATGTTATGCCAATTGCCGTAGGAGATACAGTTGATACATTTGACCTTCAAGAGACTGCTAAAACAATATTTAAAACGGAACAATTTGATGACATTCAAATAGGAAGAGAGGGCAATACACTAATTATTAGCATTGTTGAGAGACCTTCTATCGCCTCTATAGAGTTAGATGGAAATAAGGCGCTTAAAACAGAAGACCTACTAAAAGGTCTTGATGATGCAGGTTTGTCAGAAGGTCAGGTATATAAAAGATCTATAGTAAATAGCTTGGCTTTAGAAATTCAAAGACAATATGTTTCTCAGGGAAGGTATGGAGCGAAAGTAGATGTTTCAACTGAATCTGAACCAAGGAATAGGGTTTCTTTAGATATAGAGATAGATGAAGGAGAGGTCGCTGAAATTAAGAATATAAATATAGTAGGAAATTCCTCATTTCAAGACGAAGAGATTCTAAAAGATTTTGAATTAAAGACGGGCGGTTGGTTTTCCTTTTTTACAAGTGATAATAAGTATTCAAGAGAAAAACTAAAAGGAGATATAGAGTCTCTTGAATCTTATTATAAAAATAGAGGTTATGTAGAATTTAAACTTGATAGCTCTCAAGTTAGTGTCACCCCTGATAAGACTTCTGTATTTATAACTTTAAATGTAGATGAAGGTTCTACCTATAAAGTAAAAGATGTAAAAATAGTAGGTGATCTACCCGTAGATGAAGAATTACTAAACTCATTAGTTCTAATTAAGACTGGAGAAATTTTTAATCAATATCTTATAACCGAAACAGAAGAACTATTTAAAAATATATTAGGTAATGAAGGATATAGTTTTGCTGAGATCAGAGGGGTTCCGGATGTAAATAAAGAAACTGGTGACGTAGATCTAACTTTCTATGTAGACCCACAACAAAGAACTTATGTAAGAAGGATTATCTTTAAAGGGAACAAGAGGACTCATGATGTTGTCTTAAGAAGAGAGATGAGGCAGATGGAAGGAGCGTGGGCTTCAAATAACTTAATAGAGAATTCTAAATTAAGGCTTGAAAGGTTAGGTTACTTTAAAGAAGTAGAATCAGAAACGATACCAGTTCCAGGGGTAAATGATCTTATAGATGTGGAGTTCACTGTTGAAGAAGAATACTCTGGATCTGTTGGCGGAAGCCTTGGTTATGGAGCTTACGGCTTTGTATTGGGCTTAAATTACAATGAAAATAATGCTTTTGGAACGGGTAAAGCCATCGGAATTGGTATTAATGATAGTACTTGGCAAAGAAGCTATTCTTTTAATTATGTTGAACCTTACTTCACGATGGACGGAGTTAGCAGAGGATATAGCGCTTACTTTAGAGAGTCTGATTACGGTCAATTCAATATAGCTAGTTACACCTCTGATTCATTTGGTGCAGGTATACAGTTTGGACTTCCAATCAGCGATATTGAAAGAATAGGACTGAATGTGAATTACGATAATACGAGCATTGATCCAGGGTCGACGCCAGCTTCTCAGATTCTTGACTTTACTCAATCTGAAGGAAACAAGTTTGAAGTTCTTAAAACCCAATTTATCTGGTCTAAAGTTACGTTGAATAGAGGTTTATTTCCTACGGCAGGTCAATCCCAGTCTTTTGCTTTACAAGTAGCTATACCAGGAAGTTCTTTAACTTATACAAAAGCAACTTATAGGCATAAATACTTTAAACCTATATTAGGCGGCAGGTTTGTTTTAGGTTTTAGAGGAGAAATAGGAGCGTTAGAAGCTTATGGAGATACTAAAGTAGCACCATTTTTCGAACATTTTTATTCAGGAGGCATTAGCTCCGTAAGAGGATTTAAACAAAATACCTTAGGTCCTAGAGCAATCCCTTCACCTTATTTTGTTGATAATGAGGGAAATCAGATTCTGGATGAAGAAGGAAACCCTATGATAAATCCTTATGCCTACTATAACGATGATAGGTCTATCGGTGGCGCGTACTTGGTTGAAGGAGGCTTCGATTTTATATTTAGGCTACCTTTTGTTGAGGACCAAAGATCTATGAGAAGTTCATTCTTTATAGATGTAGGCAATGTTTTTTCTAAAGATTGTGGAGATACTCAAATCAATATAAATTGTAGTGAACTAGACTTAGGCGAACTTAGATATTCTTATGGAGTAGGAGTGACTTGGATTACTCAGCTTGGTCCTATGTCTTTAGCTCTTTCTTCTCCAACTAACCAAGGGCCATTAGATGAGACAGAGAATTTCCAATTCGAGATAGGCACACAGTTTTAATTACTCTTAAAGCTACTAAATCTGATCACAAAAATGTAAACTTCACAACCTGGATATTAATTAGGAAAGAATATGAAACTTATAAAACACACTTTATTGACTATATCGGCATTATTGTTAATGTCTTTACCTCTTTCTTCTGCTGATTTAAATATTGCAACGCTTGATCCTCAAGCTGCGTTACTTAATACTAATTTTGCAAAAAAAGGGATAGAAGAGCTTGAAAATTCTGATGACTGGAAAGAAGTAGTTGAAGAGTTACAGGCTAAAGCAACTGAAGCTAGAAATATCCAAGAAAAAGCTCAAAAAGATGGACCGACTATGTCTGATCAAGAAAAACAAGAGGCTGCTCAGAAATTACAATCCTTACAACAAGATATTAACTTCTTAAGTGAGAAGACAAATCAATTCCGTAATCAGACGTTTCAGCTTCTTTCGCAAGAACAAGGAGAAAAATTCCAAGTAATAGTTACTGAACTTATTAGGAGTAAAGGCATTACTATGTTGATAAATACAGGCCAACAAGGAATGTTGTTACACGCCGATCAGAGCTTTGATATAACTCAAGAAGTTATAGATGCAATGAATGAGAAGGAAGATTAATTTTTTGTGTCTCTTGTTTCAGGAATCACTTTAAAGGAATTAGCTTATAAAATAGGAGCTGATCTTGAAGGCGATCCTACTAAAGAAGTCCTAGGACTTAATGCTTTAGATTCTGCATCTGATGACGAGGTTGCCTTTATTGCAAGAGAGTCGTTTTTATCATCTATCACCTCAACTAAAGCAGGAGCTTTAATTTGCTCTAATGACTTATCCAAAGGTTATTCAGGGAATAAGTTAATAGGGGAAGATCCTTACCTTCTATATGCCAGGTCTACAAAAGTCTTTAAGGAATTAGACAATACAAACACTGCTCTTGGCATCTCGAAATTAGCACACGTAGGAAAAAATGTTTCTATTTCTGAGAAATCTAATGTAGCTAATTTTGCTAATGTCTCTGACGGTGTGACTATAGAAGATGGTGTGCTAATTGGATCGGGAGTGTTTATAGGGGAAAACTCAGTTATAAGAAGTGGATCTAAGATTTATCCTAATGTAACTATCTATGACTCAGTAGAAATAGGCTCTAATTGCATTATCCATGGTGGAACGGTTATAGGCTCTGATGGACTGGGGTTTGCAAAAGATAAAGGGAAATGGGTAAAAATTGAGCATTTAGGAAAGGTTATAATAGGAGATAATGTAGAGATTGGATCCAATACTTCTATTGATAGAGGCTCAGTTGGGAATACGCTTATAGAAGATAATGTAAAAATAGACAACCTTGTTCACTTAGCTCACAACGTGAAGATTGGATCTGGAACTGCCATTGCTGCAAATAGCGCTGTCGCAGGCAGCTCTTCGATTGGTAAGAATTGTACTTTAGCTGGTTGTTGTGCTGTTGTAGATAATATTGAGGTAACGGATGAAGTACATATAACTGCTATGTCTTTAATTACTAAATCTATAAAAGAAAAAGGGGTTTACTCTTCGGGTACTCCATTTATGAAAAACAAGGATTGGAAAAAGAATGCAGTGAGTTTTAAAAAACTTCACAAGTTTATAACAAGTAAATAAATATGAAAGTAGATATAAAAATAGAAGAAATTCAGGAATTTTTACCCCATAGATACCCCATGCTACTGGTTGATAGGGTGACTGAGATGGAGTTAGGAGATTTCATAGTAGCCTATAAAAATATTACTACCAATGAGCCGTACCTAATTGGCCATTTCCCAGGAAAACAAATTATGCCAGGAGTTCTGATTGTTGAAGCTATGGCACAAGCTTCAGGAATACTGGGCTTTAAAACAATGGACAAGAAACCGGAAGATGGCTCTATATATTATTTTGTAGGTGCAGATGATTTAAGGTTCAAAAGACCTGCTGTGCCTGGAGATCAGCTTATCCTCTCTTCAAGAGTGATTACTAACAAGAAAGGAATCTGGAAATTTGACTGTAAGGCAACCGTTGAAGATGAGTTAGTAGCTGAAGCCACTATTCTTTGCGCTGATAGACCAAAATAAACCATGCATCATCCTTCTGCTATTATTGACCCTTCAGCGAAAATAGATGAATCTGTAGACATTGGGCCTTTTTCTTTAATTGGACCTGATGTAACCATAGAAAAAGATACTAAGGTTGAATCCCACGTCATCTTAAAAGGACCTACTATAATTGGTGAAAGAAATCATATATTCCAATTCTCTACAGTAGGTGATGGCAGTCCCGACAAGAAATACAAGAATGAACCCACTCTATTAAGAATAGGAGATGACAACATAATTAGAGAAGGGGTAACTATTCATAGAGGCACTGTGCAAGATCAAGGGGAGACTCTAATAGGTAACAGAAACCTAATAATGGCCTATTCTCACATCGCACATGATTGTATTTTAGGAGATGATATTGTGCTTACCAATCAGGCAGCACTGGCCGGATCTGTAAAGGTAGGTGACGGTGCTATTTTAGGGGGGTACGCAATCGTGCACCAATTTTGTTCTATAGGTAGTTATAGTTTTTGCGCAATGGGAAGTTCGGTGAATAAAGATGTCCCAGCTTATGTAAAAGTAAGAGGAAATCCTGCTAAACCTTTTGGAATCAATACCACAGGGATAAAGCGTTTAGGATATTCTAAAGAAGTAATAGAATCTCTTCGATCTGCTTACAGATCAATTTACAGACAAAAGTTAACCGTCGAAGAGGCCCTATCCGCATTATCTGATTTGAGAAATAAATGCGATGAAGTAAATGCTTTCTTGGTATCAATTGAAGAATCCACGAGAGGTATTTCTCGTTGATGTCGGATTCCTTAAATTCTAAAAAAATAAAAATAGCAATTGTTGCTGGTGAGAAATCTGGAGATGAACTAGGAGGTCCTTTAATGGAATCCTTAAAGACGCATTTTCAAGATATTTCTTTTGTAGGGGTAGGAGGTGAAAAGATGCATCTCCAAGGACTTCTGTCTTTATTCCCTATGGATAAGATATCTGTAATGGGAATTATTGAACCATTACTTAGATTGAAAGAATTATTGTCTTTAAGAAAAGAATTAAAGAATTTTTTTTTAAAAGAGAAGCCTGATATTTTTATAGGAATAGATTCTCCTGACTTCAATCTTCCTTTATCAAAGTTCTTAAAAAAAGAATTGGGACTAAGGACAGTTCAATATGTAAGTCCTTCTGTTTGGGCTTGGCGTAAAGGAAGAATTAAATCAATTGAAAAATCGGTAGACAGTGTTATTACTTTATTTCCTTTTGAAGAAAATGCTTATAAGAACTCAAATGTAAGAACCTGTTATGCAGGACATCCTATAGCATATAGATTAAATCAAGATCAGAAAGAATTGATTAAAAGAAAAGAAGCTAAGAGTATAGCTTTACTTCCTGGTAGTAGAAAATCTGAAATTTCTCTACTTGCCGATGAAATGATTAGAGCGGCTAAAGAATTAAGTAGAAAAGACGAATCTTATAAATTTTACATGCCCTTATCAGATAAAAATCATCTAGACCTAATAAATGAACCTTTAGAAGATCTTATAAAGGTTTCTTTTGATAATTCTCAAGAAGTTCTATCTAATTGTGAGATTGGTATTATTACTTCAGGGACCGCAACATTAGAGTCTTTGTTATTAAGAACCCCATGTGTAACTCTTTATAAAACTGGTTGGTTGAGCTATAGAATAATTAAACCATTACTTTCGATAGATAATTTCTCTTTACCTAATCTTCTAGCTGGTGGTGAGCTTCTACCAGAATTACTTCAAGACGAAGTTAGTGCAGAAAATATAATTAAAGCTATAGATCAAATAAAACTGAAGGGTTTGGATTACTACTATAAAGAGTTTCATGCAATCCATGAAAATTTAAAAGCTGGGAGTTCTGAAACTGCAGCTAAAGAAATCTCTAATCTAATAGATTGATAATAGCAGGAGTAGACGAAGCAGGAAGGGGGCCTCTAGCCGGTCCCGTTGTCTCAGCTGCAGTTATACTTAACCCTCAATCTAATTTAAGAGGCTTAAATGATTCTAAAAAGCTTTCTGTAAATAAGAGAAAGCTTTTATCTAAAGAAATTAAGATACATTCAGTAAGCTGGGCAATTGGAATAGCAACAGCCCAAGAAATTGATGATATCAATATCTTGCGAGCGTCATTATTGTCTATGGAAAGGGCAATAAAAAACTTATCAGAAGTTCCAGAAAAAGTTATAGTTGATGGGCAATATACGCCTGAAATAGATGTACCTTGTGAAGCTATAATAAGAGGAGATGCAATAGAAAAAAGTATCATGGCAGCTTCAATCTTAGCTAAGGTTGAAAGAGATAAAATAATGGTAAAGCTAGATAGAAAATATCCAAATTACAGGTTTGGTCAACATAAAGGATATCCCACAAAGCTTCATATGGAGGCATTGAACGAGTTTGGACCCTGTAGCGAACACAGGCAATCGTTTAAACCTATTAAGAACTATTTAACTTAAATTTGTGAATATGGAAAGACCTGATTTTGTTCACCTTCATTTGCACTCTGAATATTCTTTATCGGATGGAATAATAAGAATAAAGGAGTTGGTGTCTAGGGCATCATCTTTGCAATATAGCGCCGTAGGATTAACTGATTTAACTAATCTTTTTGGGCTCTTAGAGTTCTATAGGAGCACTAGAGAAAAAGGTATTAAACCTATAGTGGGTGCGGAAGTTAATGTTATTAAGGATAAAGATTCTCTACCAGCTCCTATTGTTTTATTAGTAAAAGATAAGCAAGGATATATAAATTTAACAAAAATTGTGTCTAAAGCTTATGTAGATGGCCAAGTAAATGGTGAGCCTATGGTAGAACTCTCTTTACTTCAGAACTACTCAGAAGGATTAATTGCATTATCTGGTGGAATGGAAGGGCATATTGGTCAATCTATATTGGCAGGAAATATTCCTTTAACTGAATCAAGGATTAAATTTTTTAAAAGCTTATTTGGTGAAGATTTCTTTATAGAAGTTCACAGACTGGGGAAAACAAATGAAGAAGAATACAACAATGCGGCTATAGAAATTTCGACAAAAATGGATGTTCCTGTTGTGGCTACTAATAATGTGAGATTTCTTATGCCACTAGATCCTGAAGTTAGCCCTTCTGATTTTGAAGCTCATGAAGCAAGAGTATGCATTCAAAGAGGTGAGATTTTAGATGATCCTAGAAGGTCAAAAGATTATGTAGAAACTCAGTATCTCAGAACTAAAGAAGAGATGGTTGAGCTATTCTCTGATTTACCCGAAGCACTTTTAAATTCTGTAAAAATTGCAGAGAAGTGTAATCTAGACCTTGAATTAGGTAAATTTTATTTACCAGACTTTGAAGTACCTAAAGGCCAAACAAGAGAAGATCATTTAAGAAGTATATCCAAAGAAGGACTTAAGAAAAGAATTGAAAATATAAAAGACTCTGTAAATTCTTATGAAGTAAATAATGATTTTTATTTTAAGAGACTGGATTATGAATTGGACATGATATGTAAACTAGATTTTGCAGGTTATTTTTTAATTGTTGCTGATTTTGTT
>CABXQE010000024.1 GCA_902514295.1 uncultured SAR86 cluster bacterium
GGAAAAGATAAAGATCTTATAAAAGAATTATTATCACATTTTACTAATTGTGTTTGTTGTGCTGATTTGGATTCTGCTTATTCGTTAGCCAAGAAAGAATCTCAAATTGGTGATCTTGTTTTACTTTCTCCTGCTTGCTCCAGTACTGATATGTTCGAGGATTATCGTGAGAGAGGGCGTAGATTCAAAGAGTTAGTAAAACGATCATAATTTTATGTTTTATAAACAAATTTTTGATTTTGACTTTAGTAAATTAGATTATTTTTTAATTTCTTTGTTTGTATTACTAGGGTTTATTGGACTTCTTGTATTAACCACTGCTTCAGTGCATTTCTCAGATTCTTTATATGGGAACCCTACATATATATTGAACAAACAATTATTTCATCTTTTTCTAGGCCTAATTTTCTTGATAACTATTTTTCTAATACCCTTAAACTTGTGAAGCCAATTCGATAGATGGTTGCTAGCTTTAGGGATTTTATTATTGATTCTTGTTTTTATCCCAGGAATAGGAGTAGAAGTTAATGGATCCAATAGATGGATAAGAGTATTTGGGTTCAGTCTTCAACCATCAGAAATCATGAAGTTCTTAAGTATTTTATATATTTCAACATATTGCGTTAGAAGAATTGAGCTTGTTCAAAATGATTTATTTAGTTTTATTAGGCCAGCTGTTTTACTGGTAAGTATTATCTCATTAATTCTTATACAGCCTGATTTAGGTGCTTCGGCAGTTATTTTTGCTTCTGCTTTGGGGGTATTATTTGTAGCAGGTGTTCCAATTAGACAATTTATAGTAGTTTTCTTAATAGGGTTGTTTGGAATAGCTCTCTTAATAACATACGTTCCGTGGAGATGGGAGAGGATCATTTCTTTTGTAGACCCTTGGAGCGATCCTTTTGATAAAGGATATCAACTTACCTTATCCCTTATGTCTATAGGGAGAGGGGATTGGTTTGGTGTTGGTTTAGGTGAGAGTTTAATGAAAATGGGTTATTTACCTGATGCTCACACAGATTTTATTTTCTCAATCCTAATTGAGGAACTAGGTCTCCTAACTGGAATTTTAATTATGGGGATGTTATTTGGCATTTGTTTTAGGGTATTTTTAATTGGAAGACAGTCTCTTCAAAGAAGAAACCATTTTGGTTTTTTCTTTTGCTTTGGAGCAGCAATTTTAATTGGATTGCATGTATTTATAAATGTAGGTGTTGCGACGGGTCTTTTGCCAACTAAAGGACTTACTTTGCCTTTATTTAGTGCCGGTGGGACAAATATATTAATAATGTGTTCAATGATCGGACTTATACTTAGAATTGATTATGAAAATAAAATATCTATGCCTATAGCAAGCGTAAAGAGGAGAGTTTCTTTTTAATGAAAGTTCTAATTTTAGCCGGTGGAACAGGAGGCCACGTCTATCCAGCTTTATCTGTAGCCAAAGAGTTTAAAAGAAATGAATTTTCTATATCCTGGATAGGAAAAAAGGACTCACTAGAAAGTACTTTCTCTAAATCAGAAAGTTTTCATTTTATAAGTCTTGATACGAAAGGCTTTAAAGGCAAGAATCTTCTCGGAAAGATTATTTCTCTGATTTATCTTGAAATTAATGTTGTAAAAAGCATTTTCATAATTAAAAAGATAAAGCCCGATATAGTATTTTCAACTGGTGGTTACGTCACCTTAGCACCAGCTCTAGCGTCTTTAATATTGTCTATCCCACTCTTCATACATGAACAAAATAGTGTACCTGGATTAGTAAACAGGATTCTAAATAGATTTTCAAAGTTAAGTTTTGAGGCCTTCCCTGGTTCTTTTAATAAATCTTCAAAGATTCTCACGGTAGGTAATCCAGTTAGGTCTGAGATTATTAAGAACCCTGAATCTGAAACTACTATGAAAGAACATTTCAATATTCTTATCTTAGGAGGCAGTCAAGGCTCTAAACAATTAAATGAAATAGTCTTAAAGGCATTCCAAGACAAGATTATCCCTTCACACTGGTGCATAGTTCACCAAATTGGAGATCTAGATAAAAGTTCATTAGTTGATGTTTATTCTAAGCAATCTTTTAGCTACGAAGTAGTTTCTTATATAGAAGATATAGGGAGAGCCTATCATGAGTCTGATCTAGTTATAGGAAGATCAGGAGCCATGACAGTAAGTGAAATATGTTGCTCCTCCAAACCTTCAATTTTATTCCCTTTACCTTGGGCAGCTGATAATCACCAATATTTTAATGCAAAATATCTTGAAGATAAGAAAGCTTCAATTCTATTAGAGTCATCTTTAGATAGCGCAGATAGACTATTCACGCTTCTAAATGATTTAGAAAAGGATCATAATGCGAGACATTCGATGAGCTTAAATGCTTTCGATGCTTTTCCAGTTTCTTCTGGTAATAGAATTGTAGAGATAATTAATGAATCCTTCTAAATTTTCTTTAAATAATATCCATTTTGTTGGGATTGGTGGAAGTGGTATGAGCGGAATTGCAGAAGTTTTATTTAATTTAGGTTATACGATAACTGGATCAGATACAAAGGAGTCTGACATAACTAATCGTTTGACTGGTATGGGTATAGAAATTGCGTATGACCATTCTGCATCTAATTTAAAAAAGGTAGAAATGGTAGTTGTATCCAGTGCAATATCTGAAGGTAATCCTGAAATTAAGGAAGCAAAAAAGAGATCTATTCCTATTCTTGCAAGAGCTGAGATGCTCTCTAGTTTAATGAACACCAAAAGAGGGATAGCTATTGCTGGAACGCATGGAAAGACATCAACAACAAGCATTGTCGCTTCCATAATGACTGAAGCAGGTCTCGACCCTACTTTCATTAATGGAGGCATAATTAATAGTTTTAATTCTAATGCTCAGTTAGGCAAAGGAAAATATTTAATTGCTGAAGCAGACGAAAGTGATCAGTCATTCCTCTTGTTACAGCCTAGCATGTCAATCATTACTAATATAGAACCAGATCATTTAGTGAATTATGAGAATAGCTTTGAGAACCTCAAGATAGCTTTTTTAGATTTCGTAAGAAAACTTCCTTTCAATGGGATTGCTATAGTTTGCGGAGATGATCCAGTAGTCAGAGAATTAATACCTGAATTTTCAAGACCTTACATAACTTATGGGTTTGCTGAAGGTAATGATTACGTACTTTCTAATTATTCCTCAAGCGATTTTCAATCATCATTTAACTTAAGATCTGAATCGGAAAACTTAGACCTTAGTTTTAACATGCTGGGAAGGCATAATGCTTTAAATGCAGCTGCTGCAGTAGTTCTTTGTATTCAAGAAGGAATTTCGACCAAGGTCATCAATAATTCTCTAAAAAACTTCATGGGTATAAATAGAAGGATGCAAGTTCTTGGGGAGCTATCAATAAATAGATCTAGTTGTGTTTTAGTGGACGACTATGGTCATCATCCTTCTGAGATTAAATCTACTATTGATTCCATAAGAGAATCTTTCCCTAATAAAGAACTAAATATGGTCTTTCAACCTCACAGGTATACTAGAACAAATGATTTATTCAATGAGTTTGTAGACGTGTTGACCAAAGTAGATAACCTTATCTTGTTAAATATTTATTCAGCTGGAGAAAGTCCTATAAAAGGGATTGGTAGTGAAGAATTAATGCAAAAAATCTTAGATCAAGGTTTTGATAAGGTTAAGTTATTAAATTCTGGAAATGAAATTATTAGATCTCTTGAAGGTCAAGTAGACAAAGATTCAGTTCTTATTATGCAAGGAGCAGGAAATATCTCGGATGTAAGTTCAGAAATAAAGAATAAGTATTTAGGCTGATGGAAGATTATTCTTTTCTTAAAGATAAGAAGATTGCCGTTTTAGCTGGTGGTTGGTCTGCTGAAAGAGAAATCTCATTAAAGTCTGGGTTGGCTGTATCGGGAGCACTAGAAGAGTTGCAGGTTAATTACAATTTCATTGATCTTCAATCCAAAACAGATGCTGAAAATATATCCTCTGAAATTGAATTAGTATTTATAGCCTTGCATGGCAGGGGCGGAGAGGATGGCTATATTCAAAGAATGTTAGAAGACAAAGGCATTATGTACACAGGAAGTAACCCTGAATCTTGTGATATTGCTATGGATAAATCGGAAACAAAAAAGATTTGGAGAGATTTACTATTACCTACCCCTGATTTCGTAGAGATTAAGAAAGCAGGAACTCCTTCAATGAAATTAACCCCGTATTTATCTAAAGAAGAGGACATTACCGCCTTAGATAAAACTTTTGTGGTTAAACCTTCTAGAGAAGGCTCAAGTTTTGGAATTTCTATAGTAAAGCCAGGAGAGGGAAGTTTAGAAGAAGCTATGAAAGAAGCTTTGAAATTTGATGATACTCTTTTGGTTGAAGCCTTTGTTCCAGGAAGAGAGCTTACTGTTTCTATATTGGGAGAAAAAGTTCTATACCCAATTCATATTAAACCCAGTGGATCTTTTTACGATTTTAAGTCTAAATATGAAAGTAATAAAACTGAATATTTAAAAGCAGATCTAAATAATACTGAACTTAAAGAAATACAAGACATAGCGTGGCATGCCTTTTCCTCTATAGGCTGTGAAGATTGGGGTAGGGTGGATTTTATACAAGACGAACAGGGCAATTTTCAAATCATAGAGGTAAATACAGTCCCTGGACTTACAGAAACAAGCCTTTACCCGAAAGCTGCATCTTTTGAAGGTATTTCCTTTGCGGATTTAGTATGCAAAATACTCCTTTTAGCTTGCAAAGGGTCTTAGTTAACCATAAAATGCCGCCCCTAACCTCATTCCACACCCTTGCTGGTGGGAATTATTAACCAAGAGGAACTTATGAGACATTACGAAATTGTTTTCTTAGTCCATCCTGATCAATCCGATCAGACTTCTTCAATTCTTTCTAAATTAGATAAGCTTGTAAAAGATTCCGGAGGAAAAGTTCATAGATCAGAAAATATTGGAAATAGAAAATTAGCCTATCCAATACAAGATCAATTCAAGGCAAGCTATGGATTAATTAATATCGAGTGCAATCAAGAGGCAGTTGAAGAAATTAAGAATTCTTTCAAGTTTAACGATTCAATTATTAGAAACCTAGTTGTAACTGCAAAGAAGGCGCATACTGAAGACTCAGCACTTTTAATTCAAAGTAAAGAAGATAGTGCAAAAGATTCTTACCAGGAAGCAAGAGAGCAAATTGAAAAGTCAGAAAATGCTGATGTTCAAAAAGCCAAGAAAGTAGAAATTTCTAATCAAGCTAAAGAAGAACCTAAAGAAGAACCTAAAGAAGAACCTAAAGAAGAACCTAAAGAAGAACCTAAAGAAGAATAGTTATGGCTAAGAAGCAAAAAAAGAATTTTAAAAAAAGAAAGAGTGATTTTGATAATAGACCTAAGTTTTGTAAATTTACATCTTTAGGAATTGAAGAGGTTGATTTTAAAGATCTCAAACTCTTAAGAGAGTATATAACTGAAACTGGAAAGATTATCCCAGCTAGAATGACAGGGACTTCTGCTAAATACCAAAGACAACTCAATAAAGCTGTAAAAAGAGCTAGGCACTTGTCTCTTATTCCTTATACAGACTCACATTATAATTAAGACATGGAATTAATACTGTTAGAAAAAGTTGCTCAGTTGGGCGACCCAGGAGATTTAGTTAAAGTAAAGTCTGGTTACGGGAGGAATTTTTTAATTCCAACAGGAAAAGCTATAAGGGCAGATGAAGAAAATAAAGCTGAATATGAGAAGCGTAAGGAAGATCTTTTGAAAGCTGAGACAGTGAGAAAAGAAACTGCTATAGAAGAAGCTAAGAAACTTGAATCCCTTGTTCTAAATATTGAAGTACCTGTATCTGAAGAAGGTACTTTATATGGATCTATTGGAACTAGAGAAATAACTGATTCCATAGTTGAAAAGGGAATAGATTTAGAGAAAAGTTCTATCAGATTACCTGAAGGTACTTTAAAAGAAGTTGGTGAATATTACATAGATATTGAGCTTCATCCTGAAGTTGTTCAGGGCATTAAAGTAGTCATAGCTGCTAAAGAAGAAATTTAATTTAAAACACCTTGTTTTAATTTCTTTTGAGTGGGAAAATTAATCCCTTTCCAAAAAATTGGCATGGCGTTAGAAACTACTATAAAAAAAGAATTACCCTTTTCTACGGAAGCTGAAAAAGCTGTCTTAGGAGGCATCATGTTAAGAAACGAGACTTGGGATCTTGTTTCTGATCTAGTAAAAGAAGATGATTTCCATAAAGAAGAACATCGGCTAATTTATAGAACTATCAATCTACTACAAGATGCTGGAAAACCTGTCGATGTAATTACCGTTCAAGAAGCAATAGAAGGAAATGGAGATTTACCAAAACTTATTAATTCCGGAGGAAAAGATTATTTAACTCTTCTGGCAAAAGAGACTCCCAGCGTAGCTAATATACAAAGTTATGCGGATATTATTAAACAAAGATCAAATTTAAGAAGATTAATCGTTGCTGCTGACAATATATCTAAAGTCGCAAAAGAGTCTGATGCTTCTGGAAGTGATAGGATTATTGACGAGGCTGAAGAAAAAATATTAAGTTTAAGGGATGACTTAAACAGGTCAGTAGGTCCCAGGATAGTTAAAGAGTTATTAGGTCCTGTTTATGCTGATATCCAAGAAGCTGCGGAGAGTGGAAGTTCTTTGGTCGGAGTCAGTACAGGTTTTACTGGGCTTGATAACTTAACTTTAGGGTTTCAGAAATCTGATTTAATTGTTATAGCAGGAAGACCTTCTATGGGAAAAACAGCTTTTTCATTCAATATTGCTGAGAATGTAGCGAGACAAACAGATCAAAGTGTACTGCTTTTTAGTATGGAAATGTCTTCTGAACAAGTAGTTAGGAGGTTTATATCAAGCATTTCTAATATTGATCTGCAGAGGTTAATGAGAGGGCAGTTAGAAGAAGATGATTGGGAAGGAATAGATAAGGCTTTATCAGTTTTAAGCTCAAAACGTATATTGCTGGATGATACACCAGCACTAACGCCTTCAGAAATCAAAGCTAGAGCAAGAAGAATTAAACGTGAAAATGAAGATTTAGCATTAATTGTTATTGACTATCTTCAGTTGATGCAAGTTCCGGGAAAGGGTGAAAATAGAGTTGCCGAGATAAGCGAAATTAGTAGATCACTAAAAGCTTTAGCTAAAGAATTAAATGTTCCAGTTGTGGCTTTATCTCAATTAAGCAGAGCTGTTGATTCAAGGCCCAATAAAAGACCTATTTTATCTGATTTAAGAGATTCAGGAGCTATAGAACAAGATGCTGATGTAGTTGCTTTTTTATATCGACACAGTGTTTATGATAAATCAGATCTAGAAAGTAGAGGAAAGGCTGAGGTAAACGTAGCAAAACAAAGAAATGGACCTACAGGTGCTATAGAAGTTGCATTTATTGAGCATATAGCTACTTTCCAAAACCTTTCTAAAGCTGAAACATTCCAGCCTCCCAATTTTTATGACGAAGAAGAGGATTCATAATTATGAAAGTTAAGTACACGGATGATACGCCCAGAAAAATTACAGATTTTAATGATGAGGAATTGGACCTTAATCCAGAACAAGTTGAGGATATAGCTGAGATCTTCAAAACTCCTTTAACTGGAACCTATAACTGGGACTATACAACTCAAGATAATAGGATTGCTAAATTGTATGAACTAGGAAAGAAACTTAATTGGAATACTTCTATAGATATAGATTGGGACAGGCCTTTAATAGTCTCTGAAGAAATCCCCCCTATGTTTTGGGATGAATATCCACCTTATAAAAAATTAGATGATGAAGGAAAGAGAGAATTTTTAAGACACAGAGGAGCTAGTCAATTTAGTCAGTTTTTACATGGTGAACAAGGGGCTTTGTTGGTTGCTTCGCAGTTGGTTTCATGTGCACCTACTTATCAAGCAAAACTTTATGCTGCCTCACAAGCCTTTGATGAAGCTAGACACGTTGAAGCTTTTAATAGATATATCCAAGAAAGATCAAAATTGATGTATCCGGTAGGATCTGGTTTAAAAAGTCTCCTAGATAAGATATTAACTGATGAAAGGTGGGATCTTAAATTAATAGGAATGCAGATCATCATAGAAGGCTTAGCTTTAGCGGCGTTTAATACTGCTAAAGCAGTTACACCAGATCCAGTTTTAAGAGACTTATTGCATTTTATAATCAGAGATGAAGCTAGACACGTTACTTTTGGTGTTAATTATCTAGAAGAGTTCATAGAAAATTTATCGGAAGAAGACAAAGAAGATAGAGCTATGTTTGCTTACGAAGCATGTCTAATTAGCAAAGAGAGATTATTTCCGACGGACGTATTTAGAAAATTTGGTTGGAATGAGGATGAGGCAAGAGAATTCTCCAATAATGCAGGCTTTGCTCTAGAATTTCAGCGGTTACTCTTTTCTAGAGTTATGCCAAATTTATCACGAATTGGATTATTGACCGATAAAGTTAGGCCATTGTACGATCAGCTTGGGGTTTTAGAATTTGAATCCCACTCTAATGATGGAGATATTTCTTGGGCTGAGTTAGAGAGACCTCTAGATTTATCTGCCTAATCAATTAATTTTATTGTTCAAGTTACAGGTTTTTGTTAATCTGTCCTCCCATCTTATAGAAGGTTTTATTTAAAGCTTCTAAAGGCTATTTAGATGGGAAAAGTTCAAACTCGTTTTATTTTCGTTACTGGAGGCGTCGTTTCTTCTCTTGGAAAAGGAATTGCTTCTGCATCTATTGGAGCATTACTTGAAAGTAGAGGGTTAACGGTAACAATTCTTAAGCTTGATCCTTACATTAATTTAGACCCAGGAACTATGAGCCCATTTCAACATGGGGAGGTTTTTGTCACTGAAGATGGATCAGAGACAGATTTAGATTTAGGTCATTATGAAAGATTCTTAAAGACTAAGATGACCAAGGATAATAATTTTACTACTGGCCAAGTTTATGAAGAGGTATTAAGAAAAGAACGAAAGGGAGATTATCTTGGAGGGACGGTACAAGTTATTCCTCATATAACTGATGAGATAAAAAATAAAATCATAAAAGGCGCAGGAAATTCTGAAGTAGCTATTGTAGAAATTGGGGGAACTGTAGGAGATATAGAGTCTCAACCTTTCTTAGAAGCAATTAGGCAGATGAAATTGGAACTAGGATCCAACCAGACTTTATTTATACATTTAACTTTGGTTCCCTTTCTAAAGTCAGCTGGCGAAACAAAGACTAAACCTACACAAAGATCTGTAAAAGAGATGTTATCTCACGGATTGCAGCCAGATATATTGATTTGCAGATCCGATGGAGTTCTAGCAGATGAAGAGAGAGGAAAAATAGCTTTATTTACTAACGTAGAAGAGAGTTCTGTTATATCAATGCCGGACGTTAATTCTATTTACAAAATACCAGTTGAATTAAATAACCAAAAGGTAGATGAAATAGTGGTTAATAAACTTAACTTGACATGTCGTAAGGCCTCTTTAGTTGATTGGAAGCGGGTTATTGATGAAGATTTAAATCCAAAAGATTCAGTCACCGTATCCATGGTAGGAAAATACACCGAATTAGCAGACGCTTATAAATCTTTAAATGAAGCTCTAAGGCATGGGGGATTAAAGAATAGTTTAAAGGTCGACATAAGGTATGTAGATTCTGAATTGATAAACGCAAGAAACTCTAAATCTTTATTAAAAGGGTCACATGCCATTCTTGTTCCTGGAGGTTTTGGAGAAAGGGGAATAGAAGGAATGATAGCCGCAGTTAAGTTTGCAAGAATTAATAAGATACCGTACTTAGGAATATGTTTAGGTTTGCAAATAGCAGTTATTGAGTACGCAAGAAACGTAGTTGGTTTAAGAGGAGCTAATAGCACGGAATTTGATAAAGAAACTAAACACCCAGTTATCGGTCTAATTAGTGAATGGATGGATTCTGAAGGAACAATTGAAAAAAGAGATGAAAATTCAGATTTAGGAGGCACCATGAGACTTGGAGCTCAGGAATGTTTACTGGATAAAGATTCTTTGTCTCGATCGCTTTATAAAAAAGCAAAGATTTTAGAGAGACACAGGCATAGATATGAAGTGAACAATAATTACCTTGATATGTTAGTCTCATCAGGAATGAAAGTAGCAGGAAGATCTAAAGATAGGTCTTTAGTAGAGGTGATTGAGTTGAAGAGACATCCTTGGTTTGTTGGATGTCAATTTCATCCAGAATTTACATCTAATCCTAGAGCAGGCCATCCTCTTTTTTCAGGTTTTATAAAAGCTGCTAAGAAATACAAAAGATTAAAAAAATAATTCATGACAGAAGTAAGTGTAAATAAATTAAAGATCAGTAATTCTAACCCTTTCACTTTAATTGCTGGGTTGAATGTTCTGGAATCAGATAAAGTAATTGAACAAGTTATAACTCATTGCATAGAGGTTACACAGAAATTAGGTATTCCTTATATTTTCAAAGCCTCATATGACAAAGCCAATCGTTCTTCTATTGATTCTTATAGAGGTCCTGGTGTTGATGAAGGTCTTAGAATTCTCTCTAACTTAAAGAAAGAATTTAAGGTGCCAATAATTTCAGATGTGCACACTGTTGAAGAGGTTTCTAAGGCTTCAGAAGTGCTCGATATAATCCAAATACCTGCTTTTTTGGCTAGGCAGACCGATTTAATTAGAGAAGCTGCCTCTACCAAAATCCCTATAAATATAAAAAAAGGGCAGTTCATGGCCCCAGAAGATACTACAAATATAATTAATAAATGTGAATATTTTGGGAATAAACAAATCATGATTTGTGAAAGAGGAAGTTCTTTTGGATATAACAATTTAGTAGTTGATATGCTGGGAATGGTTCAATTAAAGGAATCTAGTTATCCTGTTATTTTTGATGTTACTCATTCTTTGCAAAGACCAGGAGGTTTGGGGGATAGAACTGATGGCAGGGGCTCAAAGGTATTAGACCTAGCAAGGTCTGGAATGGCTCTTGGTTTGGCAGGTCTTTTTTTAGAAACTCATCCTGATCCTGAGAAAGCTTTATGTGATGGTCCCTGTGCACTAAGAATAGATCTACTTGAAAACTTTTTAGTGCAGATAAAAGCTATAGATGATTTAGTAAAATCATTTAATTAAAATTTAATTAATTGAATAATGAAGATTAAAGATATAAAAGCTTACGAATTATTAGATTCAAGAGGTAACCCCACTGTAGGGGTTGAGGTTATTTTATCTGATGAAAGTGTAGGACTGGCCTTAGTTCCTTCAGGAGCTTCTACTGGAAAGTACGAAGCAATTGAAAAAAGAGACAGTGAGAAAGATAGATATCTTGGCAAGGGTGTCTTAGACGCTGTAAATAGCATTCACAATGATATTTTACCGTTATTAAGAGATAAGGATGCGTCCGATCTATTCGGTAATGATTTATTAATGATCGAAGCAGACGGTACTGATTCAAAAGGAAATTTTGGAGCTAATGCAATACTAGCTGTCTCTTTGGCTTGTGCAAAAGCAGCTGCTAGCTCCATAAAAATTAACTTACATAAATATATAAATAATAAGGCTTCTGAATTTTACGACAGGAAAATTGAACAGAAACTACCTATTCCTATGTTGAATATCTTAAATGGCGGCGCACACGCTGATAACCCGATAGATTTTCAAGAATTTATGATTCGCCCTTATAAATTTAATTCTTTTTCCGATTCCTTAAGATGCGGAGTTGAAATATTTCACACATTAAAACGAACTTTAGAAGACAAGAATTTGAATACATCTGTAGGAGATGAAGGCGGCTTCGCCCCAAATCTGGACACACCAGAATCGGCACTTGATTTAATTATGGAATCGATCGAAAAAGCAGGATACAAACCTGGAGAAGAAGTTAATTTATGTCTGGATGTAGCAGCAACGGAGTTTTATTCTGATTCTATTTACAAAATAAATGGTAAAGGAGAATTTAATTCGCATGAA
>CABXQE010000025.1 GCA_902514295.1 uncultured SAR86 cluster bacterium
CTTTAAACTCTTCAATTGAAATTTTGCCATCAAATCCACTTACGTTTGCTTGCATGTATTCTTGAAGTGCTGCTGAGTCTATGGTGTGCTTTTCCAGCACTTGCATAGTTCCTGTGTTCTCATTTTCTTTGAATTCCATATATAGATAAGTTAAACCAGTTAAAGGTTAATTTAAAGAGTTAAATGAATATTTTAAAAAGAAAATCTACCGCCATCTACATTAATTATCTGACCAGTTATGTATTTAGATTGCGTTAGGAAAAAAATTGAAGAGGCTATGTCTTCTGGTTTACCCGTCCTTCCTATGGCTACCTTTTTTAAGATGGATTCTTTTTCTTGATCTGATAAATCTTTGTCATCTGGCCAAAGGATAGCACCGGGAGCAATTCCATTAACTCTAACTTCTGGAGCAAGTTCTTTTGCCAATGATTTTGTTATTCCCTCTAATGCCGACTTAGCTGCTGTATATAAGCTGTAATCTTTAATACCATTCTTTACTAAACTATCAGAGATGTTGACTACACAGCCTTTTGCTTTTTTTAGATGATGAGATAAAGCTTGGGTTAAGAATAGGGGCGTAGTTACATTAGTATCCGTTAAGTCCCTCCATTCGACTAAAGAAGCTTTTTCTAAAGGAGTTGGATAAAAACTCGAAGCATTATTGACTAAAACATCTAAGGTTTCGGTTATTTCATTAACTTTGTCTATAAGTTCATTAATAGAAGTATCAGAGTTAAAATTTGCTTCTATTACTGAACAAGAATTCCTTCGAATTTTGTTTAGTCCTTCTTTCATAGTGTTAGCTTCTGCTTCTGAAGTATTGTAATGAAGAATTACGTTGAAACCTTTTTCATGTAGGTACCTTGCTGTTGTGGCTCCAATTCTTTTCGCACCACCCGTTATTAGAACAAATTTATCCGTCATAACTTAGATAAATAAAGCCGGATTGCTTCAAGACGATCTTCCTTTAATTTTTCAGCTATTAATTTACCCTCTTTGAGATCAGTGGAGGCTTTTATATCGTTTATACATTTGACTAGAATCTTCCAATTTAATTCTTTCTTAGAATTACTTTTAGTGCAAAAAGTTGAGGCTGCTGCTGCTTTTAGAAATCTTTCCTCTTTTCTGTATATATCTGTTTTGTCGGCGAGTTCTATAATGTCTTCCGCACTTATAGAGTCTAACCCTTTAAAAGTAATTATTTGATTACATATGACCGAGATTTCTTTAAATTCTTTTGGCGTATTAAAAGAATTATTTATTTCTTCTACTAATGAACTAGGAGACACTAAACAAGCCCATCTAAAAGCAGTATCTGTTTCTTCTTGGCCAGCCTTTGAAAGATAATCTGTATCAATACTATTTAAAGGACATATCTGATTTAAAGCACCGCATTCATTTATTACATCAAAGTAGATTTCTGGATTTTCCGTCTCTAAAGCCTTTTGTGTTTCCATCCAGATTCTTTCTTTACTTAAGGTTTTTAATTCACCAGAATTTACAATATCCTTAATTTCTTTCTTTGTGCCTTCTTCTATTGTAAATCCGAGATTTTTTAATTTTGCTGAAAATCTAGCAACCCTTAAGACACGTAAAGGATCCTCTTTAAAAGCTTTAGAAACTTTCCTGATTATTTTGTCTTCTATATCTTGATGACCATTATAAGGATCAATAAAATTTCCTTCATCGTCTTGCGCTATTGCGTTTATGGTTATATCCCTTCTTTCAAGATCTTCTTCCAAGCTTACATTTTTATCAAATTCAAAGCTAAACGCTTTATGTCCCGCTCCAGTTTTCCTTTCTTTTCTTGCTAAGGCGTATTCTTCTTTAGTATCGGGGTGAAGAAATACAGGGAAATCTTTTCCGATTTGTTTGTACCCCTTATCAGTTAGTTCCTCTTTTGTTGCACCAACAACTACCCAATCTTTCTCATGGAAAGGTAAACCTAACAAAGAGTCTCTTACAGCTCCTCCAACTAAATAGACTTTCATAGTGCTAATTTATCTTATTACAAGAAAAGATTCGATTATCTTCTAATCTTAAAGCACTTAATTTATTACCCCATACACACCCTGTATCCAGTGCAGTAATATTTTTTTTCCCTGTAACGCCTTCCAGGGCAGCCCAATGGCCAAAAAGTAAATGCACAGGGTCTTTCAAGATCTTTAAATTCCAATCAAACCAAGGCTTCATTCCTGAAGGTGCATCAAATGCCTTCCCTTTGTTTTTTAGATCTAAGGACCCATCTCTTGAACAGAATCTCATGCGAGTAAGATAATTTATATGCAAACGCAATCTATCCATTTCTGTAACACACCTTGATGGATGATTTGGCTCATTGCCGTACATGTTTTTTAGAAGATTTAATGATTCCGGACCTTGTAAGGTTTTATTTAATTCTAGAGAGTATTTTTTCAAGTTCTCTTTTGTCCAATGAGGGGGAATGCCAGCATGAGTCATTACGTATGATCTGGTTTTACCATTATTTTTTATCTTACCTATATGATGGAAGGGCATTTCTTTGATCCAATTAAGGTAAATATCAAGATTCTTGTTTTTAAGGATTTCTTGAAACGTATCTGAGTCGGATATTTCTATTACTTCCTCAGCTACGGCTAAGAAATGAAGGTCGTGGTTTCCAAGAGTTATGTAACAATTTTTACGAATAGAATACAAAAATTCTAAACTCTCAAGAGACTTGGGGCCTCTGTTTATTAGGTCTCCGCATATCCACAATTGATCTTTGTTTGTTTCAAACTTAATTTTATCCAACAAAATTATCAATTCATCGAAACATCCCTGAATATCACCAATTGCGTAATTTGCCATTTAGGTTAAAGCTTCAGCAATTCTAACGTAGTCATTTACAGATATATTCTCTGGTCTTAGGGATAAATCTATATCCAATTGGTCCAATTGTTTAGAAGTTAGAATCTTCTTTAGAGATTTTCCGATCATCTTCCTTCTGTGCATAAAAGCTTCATTGGTGACTTCTTGTAATTTTATTGAAATAGGGGATAGGATGTGTCTACCCTTTATGGGTATAAATCTAATAAATACACTTTCTACACTAGGTTTAGGCTTAAAACTTTCTGGTTCAAGGTAAAGAACAGTATCTAATGCCGTTAAATATTGAGTAAGTACGGATATTCTTCCATAGCTTTTATTGTTAGGTTCAGCAGAAAGTCTTTCTCCGAATTCTTTTTGGAACATAAAATGCATATCTTTAAATTGATTTAGGTTATTTAGACTCCACAGCAAAATGTCTGTAGAAATATTGTAAGGAAGGTTTCCTGCTAGTCTTAATTTTTTACCCTCCATTACGTTTTCAATATTAAAATTTAAGATACTTTCATTATGTATATAAAGTTTCTTGTTGTTTATAAGTTTTAAGCTTAACAATAAGTCTTTATCTAGCTCCACTGCATCTAGTCTCCCTACGTTATTCGCAAGAATTTTAGTCAAAGCTCCTCTGCCGGGACCTATTTCCAAGAAATGATCCGTTGCTTTAGGGTTTATCAGCTCAAATATCTTATTTAAGGCAACTTCATCAATTAAAAAGTTTTGGCCCAAATCTTTTTTGGCCTTTGTCATTTTCAACTTATTGCTATTGACGCTGCTGTTTTAGCAGCTTCTATTAAACTTGATTCATCGGCTTCAATTGATCCGGCCACATCATATGCAGTTCCATGGTCTACTGAAGTTCTTATGAATGGCAGTCCGAGAGTGATATTTGTTATTCCCCCAAATCCTATTGTCTTTATTACTGGCAAGCCTTGATCATGATACATGGCTAATATGGCGTCTGGTTTAGCTTGATTATTGTTATCTATAAAAGCCGTATCTGCAGAATGAGGCCCAGAGATATTCAAACCCATACCATTAAGTTTCTTTATAACTGGTATCAAGATTTCTTGATCTTCAGAACCAAGAAAACCTCCATCTCCTGCATGTGGGTTTAGTCCTAAAACTTTAATAAGAGGATTTCTTATTTTCCATTTTTCTTGAAGATCATTATTAATAATTAAGATAGTTTCTTTTATATGGTCCTGAGTAATATGTTCAGGAACTTCTCTAAGTGGAAGATGAGTAGTGGCAAGAGCCACCTTTAATTCTTCAGTAGCAAGCATCATAACCACTCTTTCCTTTTTTGAAAGTCTAGCTAACTCTTCGGTGTGCCCAGTAAACTCTATCCCTCCTTTATTGATAATTTCTTTATTTATAGGACAAGTAACAACAGCATCAAATTCTTCAGAGATAGTTCTCTCAACCGCCTGTCGAAAATTCGAAATTATAAAATTGGCACAATTTGGATCTGGTTTCCCTGGAAGTATATTCAAGTCACAGTCTCGGCTAGCTATCCAAAGACTATCATTAGATAATTCTTTTTCTTGTCCTTTATAGACTTGAATATCTGCATCGATACCTAGAGTTTTAGCTCTAGATTGAAATAGCTCTCTGTCACCAAAAATAACTGGAGAGAAATCATAAATTTTTTTTTGACCAAAGGCCTTGATGCAAATGTCAGGACCTATTCCTGCCGGGTCTCCAGAAGAGACAGCTATTTTGATCATGAGTTGAGCTTAATATCTACGTAAGCCTCTGCTCTAAGTTCAATTAACGTACTCTGAAGTTCTTGCTCAAATTTTCTTTCGTAAATTATTTGGTAAGCTCTGTTTTTCTGTTGCTCTTGGCTTACGTCTTCATTTCTTCTATCCAACACTTCAATGACGTGCCATCCAAATGAAGATTGAACAGGGTTAGCAATCTCTCCAATCTTTGTCGCGTTAAGAGTTGTTTCAAAGGCAGGATCGTATTCTCCTGGGTTTGCCCACCCCAGATTACCGCCATCCATTTTTGTACCAGGGTCTTCCGAATATTGCCTAGCCAGTTGTTTGAAATCTTCTCCATCAAGAAGTCTTTTATATATATCTTTAATTAATAATTCTGCTTGTTTCTCAGTTCTAATTTCAGAAGGCTGGACAAGTATGTGTCTTGCTAAAGTTTGATCCATAAACTTAACTGTATTACCTCTTTTGTCATTAAGTCTTAATATATGAAAGCCTGCACCGCTTCTAATTAAATCTGAAGTTTCACCAATTTTTAAAGAAGAAACAGTTTTTGAAAATAAGGTAGGTAATTCCGCTGATGTTCTCCATCCAAGAAAACCTCCTTCCAAAGCCTTTTGCCCGGAAGAATAAGTTGCTGCTAACTTCTCAAAACTTTCACCTTCCTCAAGTCTCTTTAATACGTCTTGAGCTTTTTCTTTTATAGCTATTGTTTCAGTTTCGTTTAATCCTCCTTCTACAGAGATTAATATGTGTTGAACATCATACTGCTCAGCTAACTCCGTTCTCCCTTCTTCAGAATTTATAAAGTTTTCTATTTCTTGCTCAGATATGTCTACTCTAGATCCAACTTTTCCTCTTTGGACTCTTTGTATAATTAGCTCTTTTCTTATAGTTTGTCTAAAAACCTTATAAGAATCACCCTCTTGCTCAAGTGTAACCCTAAACTCTTCTAAACTCAGGTTGTTCTGTGAAGCAATCCTGGCCAGGGTTTGATTTAATTCAGAATCACTTATCTTTATGCCCGCTCTGTCAGCAATCTGCATTTGAATTTCTTCTATAATTAACCTATCTAAGACTTGCTCTTCCAATAAGTTTAAAGGAGGCAGTTCAGCTTTGTTGCTTTGTAGTCGTTTTAATACTTCTTCAACTCTTGAATTTAATTGAGTTTCCATTATTACACCTGAATCAACAACTGCCACAACTCTATCTAGGAGTTCTATCTTGGCATTTATATTTAGAGATAATGCACTAAGTAAAATAAAAGAAATCAAATTTTTGAAAGCAAATACTGAGTATTCGTAAGGCCAAAATCTATTCATAGGTGCTATTGTCTTCTTTTTTAAAATTCTTGCAATTATTCAAGCACTGTAGATGAGATTACTTCAGATATTTCTTTTCCTATTCTGCCTATGTCTTTAAGCTCAAAGAAGAAATAAACATTATCTCTTTGTAGTTCAGGATTGATACCACCTGCCAATGCTTTAAAAGCTTCTGTAGGGCTTGCATGCCAAGCGTAATAATCTTGGTCTTTCCATTTTCTTTTCATTAATCCTGCCTTCAAACAACAGTTGGAATATTGAAACCCAAAAGAGAGGTCTTTGGATTTATGAATTTCGTTATCCTTTTGTAATTTTCCAAAGATCATAAATTGATCTGATATAGACCATTGAGCTAATAGTTCTAATTGGGAGATAGGTAGATCATTATCAAACCAGGGCATATTGCTTATAGAAGGATTGAGCCTTTTGTAAACAGATCTTAATTCAATTCTTTTACTTTCATCTCGCTCATACATTAAACCAAATGAGCTGGAATGAACTTTATCAAAATCTGAATCTATCTCTAACGTGCCATTTGTGAATAAATAGCTATTTAATTTCTGTTTATATTCCATTACTAAAGGGGAGGTCCTTTTATTCTTAATACCAATAGCGTATTCATCTTTTAAAAAGAATGCTTTGCCAATAGAGAAACTCAAATTTGTATTATTCTTTAAGTCTATATTTTGGTGTTCTATACCTAAAATAACTCTATCTTGATTCAAAAATCTATCTGGGCCTGAGTACCAGTTTCTTAAGAAGATATTATTATAATTAAGTCCCATAAGTCTTGAATCTATCGACTCAGCAGGAAGTGATTCTTCATTAAGCAAAATAAACTTAAAAGTCGGGTTTAAGGATTTAAATGATTGGTTGGACCTATTCTCAAAGAATATTTTATATTCTGTTTCAAGCCAATTTGAAGATCTATCAAAGGAACTGGAATTTATATCGTATTTTAAATCTTCGATACCAATAGCGATAGAAAAACTGGAACTAGCAAAATATTTACTATAACTTAAAGAAGGCTCTATAGATTTCCTTGTGATTTCTTTTTGTTTATTAAAAGGATTGAAAGACCCATCAAAAGCAAATTTAGTGTAGTTAGATAATAGCCTAAAGTTAATCCCTTTATACCTATCTTGGAAAATCAGTGAGAAATTAGGTCTAGTTTCGTATTGTTCAGAAGTAAACGGGTTCAAATCTTCGTATTCTTTGACTTCTCCTTCAAGCTTTAGCGACTCTCCAATCCATTTAGCACTTACCCTTTTTGTTAAATAATTCTTTTGTTTAGTTCCTAAGATATCTTCATTTAGATTTTCAAAAAAGAAATTATCACTCACACCTTCAGTATGTATATCTATGAATAGATTAGAGCCAATTTGGGATCTATGAAACCACTGAGCCATCCACCTATTGCCTTGATAGTTGGTTTCATTAGAAAATCTTCTGTCATTAAATATATTTGAGGCAGTAATATTTCCTTTAGAAGCTTCAGTGAGATATCTGTATTCTGCAGCTATACCTGAACCTCTTTCTTCAATGAATCTGGGAGAAATGGTGAGGTCATAGTTAGATGAAAGGTTAAAAAAATAAGGCATAGAGATATCGATTCCATCTCTTCCTTGTTTTAAAGAAGGAGGCAGGAACCCTGAAAACTTATCTTTTCCAACAGCAGTTCTTACATAAGGGATATAAAGAACCGGAATTTCTTTAATTTTGAGACTGACCCCCTTAATAATTGCATTTCTACCCGTTTCAAGAAGGGTGAGACTTTCTGCTTTCAATTGCCAAGCAGGATCTTCAATTGAACAACTATTTAAAGAAGTATTTAATAGTTCAATTTTTTCATTGGCATAGACCCTAATTGAATCAGCACTACCAAAGTTCTTTTTCATAAAAGAAAAGGATGTTTCAGCAATATAGAAAGTTCTATCTAATAAATTAGCTTCCATTTCTTTGGCACTTATATCAAGGTGTTTAGAGAGAACTCTTATAGAGCCTTCAAGTTTTATGGTTTTTTTACTCTTATCATAAATAGCTTTTTCACTCCAAAATTCTAGTAGTTCTGTTTTTATAACTACATTACCTTCTAAAGAAAGGGTATTGGGGTCTATGGTGGTTATTATTTGGGCATCTATAGAATCAATTTTTATTTCTTCCGCTGACCATAATGGCGTTGTGATTGATAGCACAAACCAAAGACTTAAGAATCTAAGAAATGTATATTGTTTAGGCATACAGATCATTAGAGTATATTTAACTTGGATTGTTCCATAAACTTATTTATAGATCATAAAGCAAGCTGATGTCAGTTAGAATAAAGAAATGATCTTGTAAGGTTAATGTAATGCTAAATCTCGAAGATAATTTATATACATGGGCAAAGTCTCAGATTGCAGATCTTGGGCCTATGGAGCTTCTCAGAGAGCAGGCAAGCTCTAGAAAATATTACAGAGTAAACTCGAAAGGGAAAAGCTTTATCCTTGCTCTTTCAGACCCACAAAAAGAATTAAACGATGAATTCATCAAATATTCAGAATTCCTGATTAAAAACAATGTTTCTGTTCCTAGGGTTGAAGCCTTCGATGCAGAAAATGGATTTATGTTGATAGAGGACTTTGGAGACAAGGTATTTTTGGATGAAGTAAATAGTAGTAATCGAAAGAATCTCTATTTATTGGCCATTGACCAGATAATTAAATTGCAATCTGTAGAAACCAATGATGACATCAATGAATTAAATGAAGTTTCAATAAAAGAACAAATGAAACTGTTTGAAGAATGGTTTTTATTGGATTACTTGAAGTTAGAAGTTCATTCCCTAGAGAAGGATATTATTAATGATGCTTATATTTCTATATCAAATAAATTTTTAGAGCAAAAAAGGACTTTATGTCACTTTGACTTTGAATTAAGGAATCTTATGTTAAAAGAAGATGGGACAATAGGAGTGCTAGATTTCCAAGACCTTACATATGGCCCCTCCACTTTAGACCTTGTTTCCTTAATTAAAGATATAGATAACCCTATCTCCGACAAAGAAATAGAGTATTACTTAGAAGCGTATGTATCCTTATCTAACGAAGCAGGTATACAAGTCACGGAAGATTTAATTTCTTTAAATGAGGATCTAGATTTTGCTGGATTACAAAGACAATTAAGAATTCTAGGTACTTTAGCAAGACTACATGTTAGAGACGGCAAGTCTTTTAGACTGCCTGATTTAAAACAAACCCTTATTTATGTCATCGAAACAAGCAATAAATACGATGGACTCAAAGAGTTTTCACAATTATTAAAATCAAAAGTTCAACCCGCTTTAGAAGAAAATTTAGGGGGTATAAATGACTAAAGCGTTTGTGTTGGCTGCAGGCCAAGGAAAAAGATTTTTACCTTTTTCAGAAAGAAAACCTAAACCACTTTTTAAGATAGGTGAAATTTCTCTTATAGAAAGAAATTTAAATAATTTAAAAAATTGTGGCGTAGATGAGGTGGTAATTAATATATTTCATTTAGGAGAAAAGATTATTGATGTTCTTGGTGACGGTTCTAACTATGGATTAAAGGTTTCTTATTCAATTGAAACTGAACTTCTAGGGACGGGTGGAGGAATCGCTAATGCCATTCATCTCTTCAAAGAACCTTTTATAGTATTAAGTGGTGATGTATGGACAGACTTTGATTTCTCAAATTTAAAACTACAAGATAAAAAATTGGCACATATGGTTCTGATTAAGAATCCTATTTCTAATCAAAAGGGAGATGTTTGCCTTACTGAGGGTTTAGTTAAACTACACGGGGAAGGTTCAACTTATACTTATTCCGGTATTTCTGTTCTGTCTCCTAAATTATTTCAGAATATAGATAAAAAAAAATATGGTCTTTGGGAGGAGGTTCTTTTGCCTGCATCATTAAACAATCTTGTTTCTGGAGAACTTTTTGATGGCTTATTGGATAATCTAAATACCCTCGAAGAAGCTGAAAAATTAGACGCCTCATTAAGCTGAGAGTAAACTTGCCGTTTATATGGCAACAAAAGATTACATAATTGCTCCATCAATACTTTCTGCTGACTTTTCTCGTTTAGGAGAAGAAGTTAATTCAGTTCTAAAGGCGGGCGCAGATTGGATTCATTTTGATGTAATGGATAATCACTACGTTCCCAATCTAACAATAGGACCTATGGTTTGTCAGTCTTTAAGAGACTACGGAATTACTGCACCTATTGATGTCCATTTAATGGTAAAGCCTGTGGACCAATTAATTAAAAGCTTTTCGAAGGCTGGAGCAACTTACATAACTTTCCATCCAGAAGCTTCAGATGATGTGGATAGATCGTTAGATTTAATAAAAGATAACGGTTGTAAAGCTGGACTTGTTCTTAATCCTGATATCTCAATAGAAGTATTAGATAGTTTTTTAGATAAATTGGATATGATTCTATTGATGTCTGTTTTCCCTGGTTTTGGAGGACAGGAATTTATTGATTCAGTTTTAGATAAAGTTACAAAAATGAGATCAATCATTAATAAAAATAACCTTAAAACAAGATTAGAAATCGATGGAGGCATTAAGTTAGAAAATATAAGAGAAGTTGCTGATGCAGGAGCTGATACTTTTGTTTCTGGCTCTGCTATTTTTGGTGAGCCCGATTATTCTGAAATCATACAAAAGATGCGAGACTCTCTTAAGGTTGAGTGATTAGTGGAAATTAAAACAAAGATACCTATTTCTAGAGAGATTCTGGTTGATATGGAAACTCCATTGAGTGTTTATAGAAAACTTGCAGATGGTCCTTACACTTATCTTTTTGAATCAGTTGAAGGGGGAGAAAACTGGGCCAGATACTCCTTGATAGGTTTAGAGTCCTCTAAAATTATTTTCGTCAGAAAGAACCAGATAGAAGTTGAGCTTAATGGAGAGATTATTGAAAGCTTTCACTGCGATGATCCCTTGGATTATATAGACAAACTTCACAAGAGCTTTGAGATAGAGCAGATTGATGATTTGCCCTTATTTAATGGCGGCTTGGTTGGTTACTTTGGATATGATTGTGTTAGATATATTGAAAGCAGATTAGTTGATTCCGAGCCGCCAGACCTTATTGGCACTCCTGATGCTCTATTTATGATTTCGGATGAAGTGGCTGTCTTTGACAATCTTAAGAATAAATTACATTTAATTGTATTAGTTGAATCAGAAGATGATCAAGAGAAAGCTAATATGCGCTTAGACGAACTAGTAGATACATTAAAAGAGAGTTTACCATTTGAAGATTTTAATAAACCAGTTAAGAGTATTGAAGAAACAGATTTTGTTTCTGGTTTTGGTGAGGAAGAATTTAAGAATTCTGTAGATAAGGCTAAAAAATATATAGAAAGCGGTGACATTATGCAGGTTGTTTGTTCTCAAAGGATGTCTATACCATTTAATGCTGACCCTGTAGCTTTATATAGGTCTATAAGACAATTAAATCCTTCCCCTTATATGTATTATCTAAATTTGAAAGAATTTCATATTGTAGGTTCTTCTCCTGAGATTCTTGCAAGACTTGAAGATGGCAAGATTACTGTAAGACCAATAGCCGGGACTCGCAGAAGAGGAAAAGATGAAACCGATGATGCTGCTATGGAAGAAGATTTGGTTAATGACCCAAAAGAGATTGCCGAACATCTGATGTTAATAGACTTAGGAAGAAATGATGTAGGAAGGGTAGCTAAACCAGGAACAGTTAAGGTCACAGAACAATTTGGTATTGAAAAGTACAGTCACGTTATGCATATGGTATCTAATGTGGAAGCTGATTTAGATGAAGGCTTAAGTGCTATAGATCTATTTAAAGCTACTTTCCCGGCTGGTACAGTTTCTGGAGCACCTAAAGTTAGAGCCATGGAGATTATCGACGAATTTGAACCTGTAAAAAGAGGAATTTACGGAGGGGCGGTAGGTTATCTTTCTTGGCAAGGTAATATGGATATGGCTATTGCTATAAGAACCGCCGTCATCAAGGATGAAGTTTTATATATACAAGCTGGAGGAGGTTGGGTGGCTGATTCTC
>CABXQE010000026.1 GCA_902514295.1 uncultured SAR86 cluster bacterium
GACAGAGACAGGATTAATCAATTCTATCGCGTCATAAGTAGCACTACAGACTTCGCAATTATCGCCGTATTGATCTTCTACAGAGCATTTAGGGCAAGACCCTTTAACGTAACGATCAGAAAGAAACATATCTCTTGAAGTGTCATATAATTGTTCAATCGTCCTAACTTCAATTAAACCTTTTTCATCTAAAGCATTAAAGATTCTCTCAGAGAGAATTCTGTTTTCTTCACTGTGAGTGGTATGAAAATTATCATGACTAATATTGTATAAATGGAAAGTATTTACATGATTTACATAAATTTCTTCTATTAGATCTTCAGGTTCTTTATTTAACTCTTCGGCTTTTAACATAATAGGCGTACCGTGTGCATCATCAGCACATACGTAAGTGCAATTATTCCCAATTAATTTTTGATATCTAACCCATATATCTGTCTGTGTATGCTCTAAAATATGTCCGAGATGAAGCGGTGCATTGGCATAAGGCAAAGCACTTGTAACTAAAATATTTCTTTTTTCAGTATTATTCGACATCTTGGAGTTAAAATATTAGATTTATAAATATAAATAGTAATTATAACTTAGTTAATTTAGATTTCTTTTTTATAAATGAATCAAGCAGTTAATAACAAATTAAGAATTCCTGAGACTCTCAGAAAAGTAAAGAATATAGTTGGCGTTTTTTCTGCAAAGGGTGGAGTTGGTAAGTCTGCTATTGCATTACAATTGGCAATTTCTCTTAAGGATAAAGGATATGTAGTAGGACTTGTCGATGCAGATATATATGGCCCAAGTCAAGCGGTTCTACTTAATTCTGAACCAGGCGAATTAAAGATAACAGATAATAAAATTATTGAACCGTTAAACAAAGAAGGGATTTCTTTTATTTCCATGGGACTAATCTCTAATGAGAAGATGCCAGTAATCTGGAGAGGCCCTATGGTTAGCGGTGCGGTAATGCAATTACTTTCTCAAACTAATTGGGGTGAATTAGATTATTTAATAATAGATACACCACCAGGAACTGGCGATGTTCAATTAACTTTACTACAAAAAATTCCTTTAACAGGTACTGTTATTGTTACCACTCCTCAGAATGTTTCAATTTCTGATGCCAGGAAAGGCATAGAAATGATTAAAAAACTTTCTATCCCTATTATTGGATTAATTGAAAATATGAGTTGGTTTCAACCAGACGATTCAGAAAAAAAATACTTCTTATTTGGAAAAGATGGAGGAAAAGATTTAGCAGCTGAATATAAGATAAGCCTTTTGGCACAATTGCCATTAATAGAAAAGAAGGATAATAAAGAATTACATGATTTAGATCAGATAAAAGCTTCTTTTGAAACTCTAGCTGATAAAATAATTGAATTAATAAAAAAAGTAAGGTCTAAGAAGGTGGACTCTATTCCTCAAACGAACGTTACAAAATAATGTGTAAAGCTCTCATAGTTTTTCTTTCTTTAACTTATTTCCCCGTTGCCCTATCAGAAGTAGATCCTTTTCAAGATTTAAATGAGAAGACACATAAATTCAATCAAAATCTTGATGAGTCTATTGCAACTCCCATAGCCAGAGTCTACAGGAAGGTAACACCTGACTTTGTGGAAGTAGGCGTGACAAATTTTACGGATAACATTGAAGACGTAAACATAGCACTTAATAATTTATTGCAAGGGAAGATAAAAGATGGGTTTTCGGATATTTTTAGATTCACTTTAAACTCAACTATAGGAATATTAGGTCTCTTTGATGTGGCCTCCACAATAGGTCTTGAAAAGCATTCGGAAGACTTTGGTCAAACTTTAGCCGTTTGGGGGGTTAGTGATGGTCCATATATTGTTCTTCCGGTCCTTGGGCCTAGTTCTTTAAGAGATACTCTAGCTAGAATTCCTGAAGCTTTTATGACTCCTCTTCTGCTTATTGATCATGACAGAACGGGTTACGAATTAACCGCTATTGATTTACTGGATAAAAGAGCAAGATACCTTGGTTTAGAGAGTATTGTTATAGGTGATGATTATTTGTTTTACAGAGATGCTTATTTTCAAAGTAGGGAATTTGATATTAATGACGGCCTTATAGAAGACGATTTCGACGACTTTGATTTTGAAGATTAACTAATTCTATTCTCAAGTTTAATCTTTATAAAATCAGAATGGCTTACATGAATTAAATCAGATATTTTTCTTATTATGTGATCTTCATATTTATCTAGATTACCGTCTGCGAAAGCAAGTTTCCAAATCCTGGAAAGAAGTTCTAGCTTGTCAGAATAAGTAAATTCGTCATTAACTACTCTCGTGTATTCATATAAGGATGTTGACTCGTCTACAGTTTTCTTTGCATCTAAAATTAATTCATCAATAATTTCGTCATCAAGCTTGTAAGTTTCTTTTAATGATTCCTTCAAAGAAATAATTTCAGATTCATCAAATACTCTATCTGCATATGCAACTTCAATTAATAGAGCTGAACAAGCTTTATCTAATGAAGAAATCTTATCCTCTTCCTTGTCTTCTTCCTGCTTAGAAAAATTACTTATTAAATTTTTTATTCTTTTAATCATTCATTAAATCCTAAAGCTAATTGTTTGTATTGTTCTATTGGACTTTCAATTGAGTCTATTTTGGTAAGAAATCTTCTTATTTCTTTCGCACCTTGCAAACCTTTGAAGAGGCCCATTAAATGTTTTGTTGCATGTACTAGCTTTACACCTTGACGATGTTCTGATTCTAAATACGGCAGATAATCCATAAGTATTTCTTTTCTAGATTTTATCTTCGTTTTTTTATTAAAAATAGATGTATCTACATCTTTTAATAAAAAAGGGTTATCGTAAGCTTCTCTTCCCATCATAACTCCATCTACATATTTAAGATGAGATAAGCTTTGTTCGATAGACGATATTTCACCATTTATCACAATTTTTAAATCAAAATGATCTTCTTTCAGCTTATAGACTCGTGGGTAGTTTATAGGTGGAATCTCTCTGTTTTCTTTAGGGCTAAGACCTTCTAACCAAGCTTTTCTTGCATGCACAATGAAAGTATTACAACCCGCATCTTTTACGCGGTTTATAAAATTATCTAATCCAGAATCTTCATTCATATCATCCACTCCGATTCTGCACTTGACAGTTATTGGTAGGTTTGTACTTTTTATCATTGCCTTAACGCAATCAGCAACTAAATTGGGTTCTTTCATTAATATTGCTCCAAATTTTCCTTTCTGAACTCTATCGCTAGGACAGCCCACATTTAAATTTATTTCTTTAAAGCCATAATTTTGTGCTATTAGTGCAGCTTCAGCTAACAAAGAAGGATCCGATCCACCAAGCTGTATAGCTAAAGGATGTTCATTTTGATGATACTTTAATAGAGATGTTGTATCTCCATGCACAACGGCATTCGCATGTATCATTTCTGAGTAGAGCAAAGTTTCAGTTGTTATTGTCCTAAGAAAATAACGTTCATGTCTATCCGTCCTATCCATCATAGGAGCAACACAAAATTTATGCATCAATGAAGGGGCAACGCGTAATAATCAAAGAATACGTACATGATTATGGTGCAAATCATTAAAGTCAGAATCATGACGGGTAGTCCTTTTTGAGCCCACTTCAGGGGAGTGATTGCCATATCTGGATTTCCTGTTGTTTTGGCAAGTTTCTCTGAAACAGTAACGATATACACATTTGCTGTTGAACCTATATGGGTTCCGTTACCACCCATACCCACTCCTATTGCAAGACACCAACATAAGGCTGCAATATTTACTCCAACAGTTTCTAAGGATGCAATAATAGGAATCATTGCGGCAGTAAAAGGTATATTATCTATTGCTGCAGACATGATAGCTGCAACCCACATTAATACGATACAAGTCATCATGAAGTTTTCTTGAATAACTTCACCTGTTACAGGATCAATCAGGAAAGGAACAATAAATTGTCCGAGGTATTCAAGAAATTTACTTCCCTCTACACCTCCAACAATCATGAACAGAGCAACAAAAAACATAAGTAAAGGTATTTCATGAGTCATGTTTTTCATAACATCTTCAAACTCAATTTCTTTAGCTAGAATGGTTAAAAGAATTAAACCTGTTCCTGCAACCATCCACGGTTCCCAATGTATGGTGTTATGGATGATAAAGAGAATTACCATTAGTCCTAAAATTGAAACTGCCTTATTCCATAGAGTTTTATCTTTGTAAGGAACTGAATCTTCAAACTTACCCTCAGGCACAATCGCTAACTCTTCTTTAAATAAATATCTCATGAAGAAAAGTGTTGCCATCCAGGCCACAAAAACGATTGGGAACATTTTGTAAGCAAAAGGCATGAATGCAATATCAAATGCAGACCCAATCATTAAATTTGGAGGATCGCCTACTAATGTAGCTACACCTCCAGTGTCGGACAATAATGCAGCTGCCATTAAATAAGGGATTGCACTAACTCTCATTTTTTGACAGATCAAAACAATTAATGGACCAAAAATTACCACTGTGGTGACGTTATCTAATAATAAAGATATAACGGTTACCGCCGTTCCTAGAAGGGCAAGGAGCATAAATTGTCTGCCTTTTGCTATCTTTCCTATGTTGGCTGCAAGCACTTCAAAGCCGCCTGTATTGATCATAATTGCCACAACGGCCATCATGGACCCAAGAAGGAATACAACATTCCAATCTACTGCTTCAAATGCCTCTTCAGGAGAGTAGAAACCATATGCTTGGCCTACCACGAGCATTACAGCAGCTCCCGCCATAGCTACTTTTACTCTATGAAATCCATGAAGAGTTTCAGTAAATATAAGGATAAAACTAGCAGCCAATATAATTCCTGAAACTAACATTCCTTTATCCATCACAATCGTTTCCATACTTACCTCTGTTTGATTATTCTATTTTAAACTATAGCTATATAGCTTAAACTTAAAAAATGATTCCTGTTAATAATAATTTAGTGTTTACTCCAGAAAATATCAATACATCTTCGAAATCAGGTATATCAATTATTTTAAGAAATCAAGAGTTCTTAACATCCAAAACCTCAGAATTTCTATTATTTGAAGAAGATGATCTTAAGTGGTCTGAAATGGAAATGGTTAATAAACAATTCTTAGGTTACTTAAATAACAAGCCCTGCTTTTTATCTGAATTAACTAATGAAAGTAAGCTTGATGAAGGCTTATTACTAACTCCATTAAGAAATCTACTAGGAAGGATTCCGGATTCATTATTTACCATTTGCTCGAGATCACTGCAGCTTAGTGAGTGGACTAACAATAATCAATTTTGTGGATCTTGTGGGTCTAAAATGAATAAACATGAAACAGAAAGGGCAATGTTCTGTGAGTGTAATAACCTACTTGTTTACCCGAGAATTTCACCTTGCATAATCGTACTAGTAACGAAAGGGGAGCAATTGTTATTAGCTCATAATAAGAATTTTCCAGGCACTTTCTACAGTACTCTTGCTGGTTTTATAGAAGCAGGTGAGTCTGCTGAGTCTGCAATTCATAGAGAAATATATGAAGAGGTAAAAGTGAACGTAAAAAATATTCAATACTTTGGAAGTCAATCATGGCCATTTCCTAGTCAATTAATGCTAGGTTTTCATGCTGAATACTTAGATGGAGATATAACCCCAGATGGAGAGGAAATAGATTTAGCTGACTGGTTTCATTACAGAGAATTACCTCAAGTGCCAACAGGAAATATATCTATTTCTGGCCAGTTAATAGAAAGCTATATAGAGAAGCTTAAGAGTTAAGATTTATTTCTAGGATCATTGGAAGCTCGTCCCCAGTCTTTAGCACTTTTTAAAGGCTTAATTTCTTCAACTTTTGATATTTCTTCTGGCTTTTGAACTACTTTTTTCGGTTCTTCCTTTTTAGTCTTCTTAGGTTTTTCGTCAAGCTTAGGTTCTACACTCTTTTTATATACTTGTTTTTCATCCTTATTAGATAAAGGTTTATCTTTCTTAATTTTCTCATCACTTACTTTATTAGCTTCTTTAACTTCCTTGTTAGGCGCTTTAGGTTGAGGCCTCTTTTTTGACTCATCTTTTTTCTTAATATCTTTCTTGTCGTTAACTCTCTGTTTAGGCTTGTTTGGAGCGCTCTTATCATTAGCCTGCTTTCTAGGCTTGTTTGGAGTGCTCTTATCATTAGCCTGCTTTCTAGGCTTGTTTGGAGTGCTCTTATCATTAGCCTGCTTTCTAGGCTTGTTTGGAGTGCTCTTATCATTAGCCTGCTTTCTAGGTTGATTGTTTCTTTTGTTATTACTTTGCCTTCTTCTTTGATTAGAAGGTTTCTTTTTAGGTCTAATATCCTCATTGTCTGTCGGATCAATTAAAGCTTTAAATATTTTCTTTATAAAATTCTCACCTTTCTTTCTTGGTTTTTTTGGAGGCGTAAGGTTTACTGCAGCTTTCTCAAATTTTGGCTTTTTATAACTTAAGTCTGAATCGTCATTATTTCCTATCTCGCTTTGAATTTCATAACTTGCATGGTCCTGATTTTTCTTATCATCTTTCTTAAGTCTATTTACCTCAAACCTGTTATCAGATCTTGTTGGGTCAGATACAACTACGACCCTAACATCAGTTCTTTCCTCTATTTCATTTATTCTCGCTCTTCTTTCATTTAGCAAAAAAACTGACATGTCTGAAGAAACAATAGCCCTAACTTCGCCACTTTTCTTTTTGCTGGCTTCTTCTTCTATTAATCTAAGAACAGCTGTAGAAAGACTGGCTACGTCTTGAGTCCATCTTTCCTGAAGCGAAGGCCTTAATCTTTGTCTAGACATCTCCAATAAACCAAATCTAGAGATCCTTCCAACTTGAACTTTTGCTCTATCAATAGAAAGAGCACTCCATAACTTATCTTCAACTGCTCTTTTATTTTTTAAAGAAAGCATATCTATAAAATCGATTACTATTAACCCACCAATATCTCTAAGTCGCAGTTGTTTACCGATTTCGGTAGCTGCTTCTAAATTAGTATTTAAAGCAGTTTCTTCAATGTCACTTCCGCTAGTAGCCTTGGCTGAATTTATATCTATAGCAACTAGCGCTTCTGTTTGATCGATAACTATAGAGCCACCACTGTGTAGTTCAACATCTCTTTGATAGGCTGTTTCGATCTGACTCTCAATCTGGTATCTAGTAAATAAAGGTATGGCTTCATCGTAACGTTTTACTTTATCTTCAAAGTCAGGCATTAATTTTGAAGTAAAATCAAATGCCTTCTCATAGGCCTCATCAGTATCAATTAAAACTTCAGTTATATCTTCTCTTAAAAAATCACGTAAAGATCTTGATATAAGATCATTCTCTTTATAGATTAGAAAGGGAGCTTTTCTTAATTGATTAGCTTCCTGAATCGCATCCCACAAATTTAAAAGATAATCCAAATCCCACTTCAGTTCCTCAAAAGATACGCCTTCGCCTGCCGTTCTTAAGATTGCTCCCATGCTTTTTGGAACCTCAAGTTTGCGCATTTTATCTCGCATTTCGTCTCTTGATTTCCCCTCTATGCTTTTAGAAATACCTCCAGATTCTGGATTATTTGGCATAAGAACTAAGTAATGTCCTGGCAAGGATATAAAAGTGCTTAAGGCCGCTCCTTTGGTGCCCCTTTCTTCTTTCTCAACTTGAATTATTATTTCTTGGCCTTGAGTTAAGCAATCATTTATTGAATTTTTACCTTGTTTGGATTTTAAAAAACTAGGTGCTAGCTCTTTTACAGGTAAAAACCCATGTTTTTCAGAGCCAAAATCTATGAATGCGGCTCCAAGGCTTTGTTCTATTCTAGATACCCTAGCTTTATAAATATTAGACTTCTTTCTTTCTTGTCCAGATTGCTCTATATCAAAATCATAAATACTTTGGCCATCAACCAATGCGACTCTCAACTCTTCAGGCTGAGTAGCGTTAATTAACATTCTCTTCATTTTTTCCCCTTTTAAGGAAAGCAGATAGCAAGCGCTTTATATATATTGAATATATGTTGAAAGGTAGGTGAATTATTTAAAATCTGTTGCCACACCTACGTAGCTAATGTTCTTTTAGAGCCTTGCTCTATACTGCTTTTATTTAATTAAATTCTTTATGCGTCCTACTTTTTCTTTAAAAATGCGCATTTACAAAGCTAAAATACCATAAAATCGACTTATATTAAAGATTTGTAACCATGAAAGAGAATTTTCACCAAGTTTCAATGTATAAAGTAAGCTCTGAATATGAAGGGGTTAGGTTAGATAATTGTCTCATATCTAAATTAAAAGGACTGCCTAGAGCTAAGATTTATTCAATTATTAGAAAAGGCGAAGTAAGGGTTAATAAATCACGATGCAAACCAAGTTATAGATTAAAAGCAGAAGATATAATTAGAATTCCTCCTTATACCTCTAAACCTAAGGTTAGTAAAAAATCTTCAGAATTAAATAAAGACAAGGTAGAAAGATCAATTCTAAGAAAGGAAAAGGATTTCCTTATTGTAGATAAACCTGTTGGACTTGCCTGCCACGGAGGCAGCGGAATATCTTTAGGTTTGATAGAAACCATAAGGCAGATAGATAAAAATTACAAAGATGCACAACTTGTGCACAGAATTGATAGAGATACTTCTGGATGCTTAGTGATCGCATTAAAGAAAAGTATTTTAAGGGAATTTCACAAAGAGATTAGAAATAAACATGTAGATAAAATCTATACAGCGGTAGTCAAAGGTAAATGGCCTAAAGATTTACAAAAAATTACGCTAGCTATAAAAAAAGAAAACCTTAAATCGGGAGAAAGGTTTGTTCAAGTAAACAAAAAAGGGAAGATTTCGGAAACTGAATTTAAATTAATATCCTCTGGTCAATGTAATAGCTTAATTAGAGCAAAGATAATCACCGGTAGAACTCATCAGATTCGGGTGCATTCAAGCCATAAAGGTTACCCTATTGTAGGAGATAGTAAATATGGTGATCCTGAATATAATAAGCAACATCAGTCAGAAGGCTTAAATAGAATGTTATTACATGCCGAATCTATCAATTTCAAGAATTTAGGTATAAAACAATCCACACCTGTTCCAGAGGTTTTCAGTAAATATGTCTAACAGCATCAAAACATTTAATTTAAGAGAAGGCGCATTTCCAATAAAAATGGACTTGATGTTAGAAGACATAGATTTACAAGACATTGGCCGTCTTAAGGACTCAATTCGTGGAGACATTGTTATCTCTTTAATTTCTAAAGATTTATTTCACTGCGAAGGATCTATAAATACGGTTTTTGTTGATAAATGCCAATCTTGTTTAAACGATATAGAAGTGAATTTAAATTTATCAACTAATTTAGTTATAAAAGATGAAAAATTAATGATGGATGATGGTTCAAGTCAAGACCAAACACATTATCAAGATTTAGAGTATTTCGATATTAAACAATTGATTCAAGAGGAAGTAGCATTAAATTACCCCAATATTGTTAAATGTGAAGAAAAATGCCTTGAAATTAAACCCATAAAAAAAGAAGAAAAAAACTTTCCTTTTAAAAAAATTAGAGACTTGATCGATTAGTTCATCTAAAATCCTCGCCGGAGCAATGTAATGGCAGTACAAAAAAGCAAAAAATCTAAATCAAAAAAACTTCAGAAGAGGGCTCACCAATCTTTGTCCAACCCCACGCTATCAACTGATCCAGTAACGGGTGAAAGACACTTAAGGCATCAGATGACTTCAGATGGCTTCTACCGAGGAAAAAAAATAGTGGAAGTTAAGCAACCTGAAGAAACTCTAGAAGAATAATACTATGTCCCAAGGTGTTGCTTTTGTCTTTCCTGGACAAGGTTCTCAATCCGTTGGAATGCTGGAACACTATTTTTCTAAAGAAAAGAAATTTAATTACGTTTTCGATAAATCCAAGGAGGTCTTGGGAGTAGATTTTAAAGACCTCGTATTAAATGGATCTTCTGAAGACTTATCTCCAACAGAAATAACTCAGCCTTTAATGTTGACTGCCAATAACGCGATCTGGGAATGCTTAGAGATTGAAGCACAAAATGTAACAATTATGGCGGGTCATTCTTTAGGAGAATTTTCTGCATTTGTTGCTGGCGAGGCCTTAACTTTTGAAGACGGCTTAAGGTTAGTTTCATCAAGAGCAAAATTTATGCAAGAAGCTGTTCCTGAGGGAGAAGGTGCTATTGCAGCTATTATTGGCCTAACTTACGAAGATTTAAATTCAATATGCTTATCAATTAGTAACGAAGACTCATTGGTTGAATTAGCAAATATTAATTCTTCAAACCAAATAGTAATCTCTGGGACTAAGGAAGCTGTAGATTTGGCCATTCAAAGTTGCAGTGAAGCTGGTGCAAAAAGAGCGCTTTTATTACCTATGAGCGTACCAGCTCATTGTGATTTAATGAAACCTGCTTCTGAAAAATTTAAAGAAGTTCTAAGTTCTATAAACATGCAAGCACCTAAATGCGACATTATTCAAAATGTAGATGCCTCTATAACCTCAAGTGTGGTAAAGATTTCTGAAAACTTAATATCTCAGATTTACAAGCCTGTTAGATGGACTGATATAATGAATTCTTTTAATGAATTAGCTCTTGGAAAATGCATTGAGTGTGGTCCAGGAAAAGTTTTATCAGGCCTAATGAAAAGAACTCTTAAAGACACGCGAATTATCTCATTAGATGATTATGAATCATTCCTTGATAAGGAGAGCCTTATATGAAAACAGCTCTAATAACAGGGGCAAGTAGAGGCATAGGACATGCAATTGCTATGCAGCTAAAAAATGAAGGTTTTCGTGTATTAGGAACTGCTACTTCTTCAGCAGGAGCGTCACAATTAGAAGATCAAGGCATAGAAGGAATGGTGCTAGATCTAAATTCATTTGATTCGAAGGAGAGATTTTGGGAAGAAGTAGTAAATAAAGAAACCCAACTCTCGGTTTTGGTAAACAACGCTGGAATAACTAGAGACAATATTGTTTTAAGAATGTCTG
>CABXQE010000027.1 GCA_902514295.1 uncultured SAR86 cluster bacterium
GGTGTTGGAACTGATGTTTGCCAAAGAAAGAGCGTAGGAATTAACTATGACTGCATGTCCATCAGCTCTTTCAAGGAGAATAGGTTTATCATTAGATATTAAGTCCAACTCATCTTTAGTAGGAAACCTTCCTTCAGGCCATTTTTTTTCTATCCACCCTCTTCCTACAACCCATTCCCCTTTCGGTAAACTATTTGCATAAATTTGCACACTGGTCAGCATCTCTTTCAAACTTTTTGATCCTTGAAGATTTAAGGAGAGCTCTCTATAACCAGTCCCCTTAAGATGCACGTGAGAATCTATAAAGCCTGGATAAACAAAAACATTAGATAGATTCATAATTTCTGCATTGCATTTATATGATCCAACTTCTTTATTAGAGCCAGCAAAAATGATGGAACCATCTTTCACAGCGACTGACTCCACAACGCTATTATTTGAATCTGCTGTATAAATTTTAGAGTTGTATAAGACTAAATCGGCATCTAAACAGGCTTCTTCTTGGCTACAGCCTATAAGCGTAGCTATTAGTAAAAAATAAATAATTCCTTTCATCTTACGCAATGACCCCCTTCTCCATTAAAGTTTTCTGTGTTTCTTCATCCACACCCATTTCAGAAAGAATCTCCGACGTATTTTCTCCTATATGGGGAGCTCTTTTAAATGAGATCTTATCTTCGCCATCTATTTGAAAGGGGCTATTTATAGTAAGAAGTTCTGAAAAAGACTCGTGCTCTAAAGGAACTAAAGTTTCAGTGTCTAAGAACTGTGGATCTTTCTCATGGTCAGTAGTTTTTCCTAAAACTCCGTAAGTGACTCCAGAAGGTCTTAGAAGTTTATTTATTTCATCTAAAGTCATCTTTGAAAACTTAGACTGAAGTTCAACTTTTAATTCTTTAGCGTTTTCTATTAAATTATCTCCTTCGAATCTTGGATCAGTTAAAAGATCAGTTCTATTAATAGCCCTAGCTAGTTTAGGCCATTCCCTGGTAGCATTAATTAATCCAAGTGCAAATTCTCTATTGTCCTTAGTTGTGTAGAAATCATAGAAAGGGTGTCTTGGTAAAGGTTCTAATCGATCAGCAAATTCTACACCCATTAAAGCAGCTTGAATAAAAACTCCATTAGCCCAGGCACCATTAGCCATTAAAGATGTAGAAACTTCGGATCCTTTTCCGGTTAATTGCCTTTTATATAAAGCTGTAACAATAGCGCCGTACAAGGCCATGCCTGTAGGATGGTCTCCCATTCCAGGGGTAGACCATGCAACTCGTGAATTATCTGAAGGCCTGACCCAATCCATTAAACCGCTTCTTGCCCACCAAGCCATTGAATCGTATGCTGTTCTATCTGCATCGGGTCCAGTTTCTCCATAACCAGTTAAAGATGCATAAACCAATCTTTCATTTAATGGGCAAATTTCTTCAGCAGTAATCTTTAATTTTTTTCTAACAGGAAAAGGCATGTTAGTAACAAATACATCTGCGGAGATAACTAAGTCTTGGAGTATCTTTAAAGCTTCAGGTTCTTTCAAGTTTAAAGATAAGCTTTTTTTATTTCTAGAAGTTAGTTCCCAGCAATAATTCTCTTTCCCTTCTGGCATTCTTCCATTGGTAATTAACCACCTTAGGCTATCGCCCACTTCAGGAGGTTCAATCTTAATAACCTCCGCTCCATAGTCTGCCATTATTGTCGCTGCAGAAGGTCCTGCAATAAAACTGGCAGCATCTACAACTTTTAAACCTTCAAATAAATGTTGAGAATCATTCAAAATTTAGCTCTCCTTATATTTAGCTAACTTATCATATATAAACTAGATTTAGATACTAATTCTAAACAGAAAGGGTTATCTTATAAGAATAAATGGGGAGGAGACCTAAATGCCACAAAGATTTAAAGTTATAGCGCTTACTGTTGCTGCTGTCTTTATTTGCTATATAGATAGAGTGGTTATTTCACTTGCTATTATTCCTATGAGTGAAGGAGCTGGGTGGACTGAAACACAAAAAGGAATTGTATTAGGGAGCTTTTATATTGGATACATGATTACCCAAATTTGGGGAGGTCTGTTATCTGATAGGATAGGAGCGAAGATAGTTCTTGGGGTTGGCTTAATTGTGTGGTCCTTGTTTACCTTAATTACACCTTGGGCGTTCTATGGGGGCTTTGCAGCTCTAATAATCGCAAGAATAGGTATGGGCTTAGGAGAAGGTATTACTTTTCCTGCTTGGCATAGTTTGTACGCCAGATGGGTGCCTTTTAGTGAAAGAGCTAGATCGGTTGCATTGACTAATAGTGCTATTCCTATTGGAACTATTTTTGGATTGGTAGTTACTCCAATCATTATCTTGAAATGGGGTTGGGAATGGGCATTTTACTTATACGGAGGATTAGGATTTATTTGGTACATTTTTTGGCAAAGAATTGCTGAATCCTCTCCTAAAGAAGACCCAAATATATCGTCTGAAGAATTAGATTTTATAACCACCAATGCACCTGCATCAGAAAATGCTTCTCATTTAGCCTTCTCTAAATGGAGATCAAACTTACCTCTTTGGGCAATTACCGTTGCGCACTTCTGTAGTAACTATAGTCTCTTTGTATTCCTATCTTGGCTTCCTATCTTCATAAAAGATGGGTTGGGAGTTCCTATGGCTGCAGTAGGTTTCTTAGCTATGCTTCCACACATAACTTCCTTCTTATTTATTAACATAGGTGGTTATTTTGCCGATTACCTTACCAATAAAGGCATACAACTTATCACAGTTAGAAAGCTCTGTAATAGCATTGCCTTCGGAGGTAGTGGGATTTGCTTGTGCTTGGTGCCTGAGCTAGAAAGTGTTGCTGGCATTATCGCAATAATGTGCTTAGGTAATGTTTTCGGTGGATTTAGCGCTGGAGGTTTTATTGTGAATCATGCTGATATTGGACCTAAGCACACGGGAAGATTAATGGGCATAACAAATATGGTTGCAGCCTTACCTGGTTTAGTTGGTGGTGTTCTAACTGGAGTAATTCTTGATGCCACAAATTCCTGGGATATGGTATTTTATGTCGTAGCTGGAATAACCTTTTTTGGAGGAGTCTTTTATTTACTCTTCGCCAGCACAGAAAAACAATTTGATTAAATTATGAATAATGCAATAAAAAAAGAATTAAAAGATAACGGTGTCATGGTCCTAACCTTAAATAGACCTGAAGTACTTAATGCTATGAATAGAGACCTAATAATGGGTCTTTATGAAACTTTTCAAGAAATAGAAAAAGAAAAAGACTCAAGAGTGATAATAATTACTGGTGAAGGGAGAGGGTTTTGTTCTGGTGCAGACTTAGCTAATGGGGGCTGGCCAAGTGAGGAAGGAATGACTGGAGGTGAAGCTGGTGCCAATAGTATGGAGATTGGATTTAACCCTCTTATAAGATTAATAACTTCAATAGATAAGCCAGTTATTACGTCCATAAATGGCATAGCTGCTGGAGGAGGAGTTGGACTCGCTCTTTCAGGAGATCTAATCGTAGCTTCAGAGTCTGCAAAATTTAAATTAGTATTTGGACCTAATTTGGGTATTATTCCTGATGTAGGAGCGTCTTGGTTTGTACCGAACCTTATAGGTAGAGCAAGAGCTAATGGAATGGGCCTATTAGGGGATGACGTTTCTGCAAAACAGGCTAAAGAATGGGGTTTAATATGGGATTGTTATCCAGATGATCAACTTATGGAAGAAACGATGAAGCTAGCTGATAGATTGGCAAATGGAGCAATTAAAGGTCTAAAAGAAGTTTCGAAAGCCCATTTCAAAGCACTTTCCGGATCTCTTGATAAACAATTAGACTATGAAAGGGATACGCAAAGAATTTTATTAGATAGAGCTGAATTTAAAGAAGGTGTAACTGCCTTCTTAGGGAAAAGGAAACCAAATTTTAGAGATATTGATTAACAAGTATCTACTGGTTTAAAGTTAAATAATTATTGGGGGAACTATGAAAATCTTGAAGAAAAAACAATTTAGATTATTACTGCTATTGTTTGGGATAACATTTACAACTATATCGTGCAGTAACGATGATTCTGATAACTCAGACATATCAAATAACTTAATTACTGGCTCTACTAATATTGGCTTAATTGATGATAAAAGAATTTTAGAAGCTGAAAGTGAGCCTGGTAATTGGCTTTCTTATGGTAGAACTTATGAAGAGCAAAGGTTTTCTCCTCTTAAACAAATAAATAAAGAAACTGTTTCTGATCTTGGTTTGGTTTGGTCGAAAGATATGGGAACTAACAGAGCCCTTGAAGCAACTCCTATTGTTGTGGATGGAATTATGTTTTTTACAAGTACTTGGAGCAGAGTTTATGCAGTTGATGCTTTAACAGGAGAAACTCTTTGGAAATTCGATCCAGAAGTCCCTGGTGAATGGGCCAGGAAAGCTTGTTGCGATATTGTAAATAGAGGAGTAGCTGTTTATAACGGAAAAGTTTATTCAGCAAGTCTTGATGGGAGATTGTTTTCACTAAATGCAGAAACAGGTGAAAAAGTATGGGAAGTAGATACCGTTATTGACAGAACAAGATCTTATACGATTACTGGAGCTCCTAGAGTTGCAAAAGGAAAGGTATATATAGGTAATGGAGGTGCAGAATATGGCGTTAGAGGTTATGTAACTGCATACGATTCTGAAACTGGTGATCAAGTATGGCGTTTCTTTACTGTACCAGGTAATCCTGAATTAGGATTTGAAGACCCAGCCATGGAAATGGCTGCGGAAACGTGGAAAGGCACAGACTGGTGGGAATTTGGCGGTGGAGGAACTGTTTGGAACTCCATAGTTTATGATCCAGACTTCGATAATATTTATCTTGGTGTGGGTAATGGCTCTCCTTGGACTAGAGAGATTAGATCTCCAGGAGGTGGAGATAATCTTTTTCTGGCATCGATCGTAGCGTTAGATGCCGATACAGGAGTATATAAGTGGCATTATCAAACAACTCCAGAAGATAATTGGGATTACACAGCAGTACAAGACATGGCTTTAGCTAACATGAATATTGATGGAGAAATGAAGAAAGTTCTTCTACAGGCTCCTAAAAATGGTTTCTTCTATGTTATAGATAGAACAAATGGAAAAGTTCTTAGAGCGCATCCTTTTGCTGCAGTTACTTGGGCTACTCATGTAGATCTTGAAACAGGAAGACCTGTTGAAAACCCAGAAGTGGATTACTCTGACAATGGTGCTTGGGTTTTACCAGGTCCGTTAGGAGCTCATAATTGGCAAGCAATGTCGATAGATTTAGAGGCAGGCCTTGCTTATATTCCTACTCAAGAAAACCCTTTCTTTTATGCTATTCAAGAGGATTATAAAAAAACAGGTGTGTATAAAAGGAACCCAGGTGGATGGAATATGGGAATAGAAATGAGTTCATTGGCTCAAAATATTTTAAATAATTTGGAATCCCAACCGAAACCTGGAGGTTTCCTTAAAGCTTTTGACCCTTTAACCGGTGAAACGAAATGGTCGGTACCTATTCCTCATTATTGGAATGGAGGAGTTTTAGCTACCGCTGGAGGGCTTGTTTTTCAAGGTGATGCCCTAGGCATGTTCTCAGCTTATGACAAAGCAACAGGTGACAGGCTATGGGAATTTAATACTTATACATCTATGTTAGCACCACCAGTTAGCTTTGAGATTAATGGAGAACAATACGTTTCTATCCTCACAGGATCTGGTGGAGGAGATCTTTTTGGAGGAGAACCGCTTCCACCAATCGAGATCCAAGCTTCTCTTACCTACAATAACTTCGGTAGATTGCTAGTTTTTAAATTAGGAGGGAACAAAACTCTTCCTATACCAAATGTTAGAGACAACACTGTACCTGAACAGAAACTAATGAATGCAAGTGTGGAAGATATAAGAAATGGCGAAAGTAATTACAATCAATACTGTGCTGTTTGCCATGGATTTGTAGTTAAATCTGCTGGAGGAATTCCTGATTTAAGAAAAATGTCAGCAGGCGTTCATGACGCTTTCAATCAGATCGTCTTAGAAGGATTGCTTGCAAGCAATGGAATGGCTTCTTTTTCAGATGTTTTAACTGAGCAAGAAGTGGAAAATATTCATCATTACGTAAAAGCCAGGGCGCACGAGGATCGAGAAGTTGCCTTAGGAAACATGGAAGCACCCCAATACACTTGGTTTGGAGTTGAAGAAGAATAGTTTTATATTTTCTTTTTTGCAGGTAAATCAGGAGGAGGGACTTCTACAAATTCAAAAGAAGGCCTTCCCTCCTCTAACGCTCCTTCCTCAGATTTATATTGGTTAGCCTTATCACCTTCATTTTCTTTATCTAAGACTCCGTAGGTCTTAGTTCCATTAAGTTGTTCACCTTCTTTTAATTTATGCAAAGCTGACTGAGCTACCTTATGATTTTCTTCATTCCAGTTCAATTTATAGGATCTGGGCATGCCATAGGGAGTATTTACTTCATTTAATTTTCTTACCCATAGATATAAACCTCCTTCTTTTCTATCCCCTTTACTTGGTTCCTGAATAACAACCCAACTAATCCTGAATTTATCCGGTAGATCTTCAGTTGAAGGCCATCCAAGAATATTTATGTAACTATTCCAACTAGCAAAATAAAAGGCTGACACAATTAATATTCCTGTAAGTTTTATTTTTCTAGTAAATGGAGTAAAAAAGCAGAAAAGAAGCAATAAACTGGCTATCAAGAGGTAGGAAAGGATTAGAAAGAGTCGTTCTTCTAACATTTCTATTTAGAGCTATTTAATGCTTTAGTTAAGAGTCTCTTAGGCATCTGATTAAGGCTTTTTATATTTTTTTCACCATCCACCAAAAACCTTAAGGCCGTCTTCTCATCACCAACACCGTTTAAATAATGTTCTCCGTAATAGATTAATTCAACAGTAGGATTTAATTTCTCGACCTTAACCGTAACAGGAAGGGGATCTTTAAAATTAGATTTGTAGTGAAGTAAATTTATTACATATTCACCCGATTGAAGACCTCTGACGGTAACAGTTTCTTGATTGATAGGATTTGAAATGACTTCACCACTAACATTGATATTATCTGCTAAGTTACCTCTGTCATCCCTATCCAGGTGCATTAACCCAGAATCACGATTATGGTACCAAACCAAACCTCCTTGAGGGTCCTCTACAACTGCGTCAACATCATCTGGATGCTCATCAGGCCATTGCACAGATATTAAAATCTCTGCTTTTGTATCAATGTTCCCTGATTCATCTGAGCTGTTAATCAACATAAAGGCGATTGCAAACATGAAAGCAAAACCTAAAAGTGCATTAAAAAGAAGATCAGTAAAGACGTCCTGCTCTTCAAATTTTTGAAAAATCTTATTTTTCATCTAGAAACTTAGATGATAAATAGTTTATGGTATGACTAAGATCAGAATCTAATAAGAAATATTGGAATTTAAGAAGCATACTAGTAACTAGACCAGTTAAAGTGGTGTATAAAGCAACAGCCATACCTCCACTCATCGTAGCTAATAATTTCTGCAGGATTTGAGGATCGAAATCTTTTATTTCACCAATTGGAAGAAGCATTAATATGAAACCAATAACAGTTCCCGTTAATCCAAGCTTCAACAGAATATCTACTACCAAGTAACCCAATGCATGTCTGTTTGACAACTCGTCCTCTAAAAGGTCTAAGTTATTCTTTTGATAAAGGAGATCTTCTTTTATTGCCTTATCTATGAAAGATCTTATTAAGGTTTGATGATTTTTATCATCTAAACTTGAAATCTCTTTATCAAGATTAATTGATATATAAAACCAATGTGCGCATGCTAAAACATAAATGGAGAGAATAATTAAAGAAATCTTACTTTTATCTGAATCTATAATTAAAGAAAGAATGCCTAGATCAACTATTAAATAAGAGCTAAAAACAACTAGAGAAAGCATTAAGCATGCTTTCAGTAGAAGATGGTTCTTTTTCTTTTCTATCAACATATTTATTTAATCGTGACTAGATCCATCTATCAGATTGATTGCAGTATTTTCCGGTATCAATATACCATCAACACACATTAAATTTACACTAATCTGTTCAGGGTCTCTTCTCCTAATATGGTGAGTATATACGCCACATTGATTACAGAAGTAATGTTTAGCAATCTTTTTATTCCAAACATATTCTTCTAAAAACTCTGGGGAAGATTCCAATACAAATGCATTTTTAGGAATCGATTTCATGATTATAGATTTCTTCATGCATAAGGTGCAGTTACATTTATAAATCTCTTCTAGAATATTGGTAGAGATAAAACTAAAAGTTACTTTCTTGCAATGGCAAGAACCCTTAAATGAATCCATCTAAATATGGCCTGATTGACCTCCATCAACTTCAATTGAAGTTCCGCTAATATATGAAGCCGCATTAGAGCAAAGAAAAGTAACTAAAGAAGCAACTTCTTCTGAAGTGCCATACCTTCCTACAGGAACTGATTTACCATTACCTTTAATTACATCCTCCATTTTCCCACCAGTAGATTCTGCTATTTCGGTGGCCGCTCTCTCCCACATGGCAGTATGAATTAAACCAGGCAGAACAGAATTTATTAAAACTCCGTCTGAACCATACTTCTTTGCCAATGATTTAGAGATTGAAATCATTGCTGCTTTTGTAGCGCCATAGTCTATTAAGGCTGCATTAGGATATTTTCCTGCAGAACTTGAAATCATGACAACCCTTCCCCACTTCTTTTCTCTCATGTGAGGTAAAAAAGCTCTTGTGCATCTAACTGCGGATAAAAGGTTAAGCTCATGAAGCTGCTGCCAATCCTCATCTGTCATGTATAAGAAATTTCTTGAAGGCGATGCCCCTACGTTATTAACTAATATGTCTATAGGTCCATCAGATAGAACAGCCCTTATAAACCCTTCAGTAGATTCTCTGTCTCCCATGTCTGCTTCAAACCCTTTTATTGATCCGTTCTTTACTTTTTCTGTTGAAAGGACATCTACAGCTTCCTTATTTCTTGCGCAGAAACTAACGTCCGCTCCATGTTCAGCTAACATTTTTACTGAAGCTTCTCCTATACCAAGACTTGCTCCAGTAACTACGGCTCTCTTACCTTCTAAATTTAAATCCATAACTCTCTCCTTATCTAAGTAATAGTTTCATTTTAGTATTACCTCTTTCATACCTATTATCATCATAATCTTCATCTAATTCAAAACCTGATGAATTATAAAGCTCTAAAGCTGGTAATAATCTATTATTAGTAATCAAGAAAATTTCTAAAGCATTCTCTTTTTTAGCAAACTGTATGCATTCATTGATAAGCATTCTCCCTATACCAAAGCCTTGATAGCTAGAATCAACAGCCATCTTAGATAGTTCAAAAATTCTTTCTTTAGTTAAGATCATTGCTGCAGTTCCAATAGCTTTACCATCTTTTACAGCAAAGAAAATTTGTCCTCCTCCATCAATTACATAAGATTCAGGGGTTTTTAATATTTTTGAGTCCTCTGCTTCAACTTTGAAATATTTTTTGATCCATTGAAGGTTTAAAGTTTCAAAATCTGATTTATATTCCTCTTTAAAGACATCAATGGTGACTGAACTAGCAATGGCGTCTTTATCCATTCAATCTTTTAGCTATAGGCAATAGCCAAAAACCCAACCAGGTATTGATGATCAACTTTAAAGTTACCATTATTGCAGCAGGTAAAGACCATACAAGATCAAGGAAATCATTCCAGAACCATGAATAAAACCAGGCCTTTATGGGTTTAAGAAAAGTAAGATCCATAAATTCGGAAGTACTAAAGGAAAGAAGACTATATTCTGCAGAAAATAAAAAAGAATATACCCAAAAACAGAAGAAAAGCTGTATGGGCGTTGTGTATACCAAGAAGTAAGCAAACCAAAGAAGTGATTTTTTCATATTATCTACCCAATTAATTTTTTAAATTCCTTTGCTCCTTTTGATACATTGTTTTTCCAGTCCTCAGCTGCCTCATCATTTGCGTTGTCACTAACAAACTTATAACAATAAAACTCTAACTCATTAAGAAGACAGAATTTGGCAATCGCATAAGCTTCCATATCAAATAAATCAGTATCAATGTTTTGGGTTGAAGATA
>CABXQE010000028.1 GCA_902514295.1 uncultured SAR86 cluster bacterium
AAAAGTTGGCCTTGAGAAAAGATATGAGTCCGCAATGCGAGGAAGAAGTGGAATTAGTGTCATTGAGGTTGATGTGTTTGGAAATCAGATTAGGGAAATAGAAAGAACCCAGCCTGAAAGGCCTTTAAATTTATTTTTATCTTTAAATCTCAGATTGCAGAAGTTAGCCATAGAGGAATTATCTGGTAGAAAAGGTGCAATAATTGCAATTGATCCCAATACAGGATTTATTAAGGCCCTTGTAAGTTCTCCTGATTACAATCCAAATATATTCAATAAAACCGAAAATGGTTTTCCTTATCCTAAGGAGCAACAGAAAGATGCTCCTTTATTTAATAGGGCAGTATCAGGATCTTATCCTCCTGCATCAACAATTAAGCCTTTCTTAGGGTTGCTGGGTTTAGAAGAAAGAGTTATTGATGTAAGTACAATAATCAACGATGAGGGAGTTTTTCAGATTAATGGTGAGGGTAGAAAGTATAGAGGCTGGAAAGAAGAAGGTCATGGGAAGGTAAACCTCCATAAGGCAATAGTTGAATCTTCGGATGTTTATTTTTACCAATTAGCTTCTAAACTAACTATCGATAGAATTTCTGATTTCTTAAGCTTATTCTATTTCGGTAAAAATACAGGTATTGATCTCATTAATGAGTCTTCAAGTGTATTGCCAGATAGGAATTGGAAGCTTGGTAATATCGGAGAGGCTTGGTTTGTAGGAGATACAGTCAATATGGGAATTGGCCAAGGATATATTACGGTTACTCCACTCCAGCTAGCTTCTTCCGTCTCTGCTATTGCAACCAAGGGAAAGATATTCAAACCCAAATTAGTTAAACGTATAGGAGAGCAAGTGATTGAACCTGAACTTCTATTCTCAATAGAGTTAAATAAAAAGGAGAATTGGGAGGTTATAGAGAAATCGATGATTGCTGTTATTAACTCTTGGAATGGCACAGCCCACAACATTTATAAAGAAGGAGGGCTCAAAATTGCTGGCAAGACAGGAACAGCTCAAATAAAAAGTTTAGTTGATCAAGAGTTAACCGTGAAAGAAGAGTACGAAGGCATTCGAGAAATAGAAAAGAACAGAGATCACGCTCTGTTTGTAACCTATGGACCATTACCCAACCCAAACTTAACCGTAGTAGTCATTGTTGAAAATGGAGAATCAGGCAGTTCAGTTGCTGCACCGATTGCTATGAAATTATTGGAACAATATCAAAAGGAGATGCTTGCAGATGTCTAGGAGAGCCCCTCTTGATTATGAAATAAATAATCCTTTAATAAATAATTCGTATTCGTTTTCTTGGCTATTTAAAGATTTACCTCTATTTGTATCTCTTTGTGTCGTTCTCGGGTTTGGCTTATTTATGCTTTATAGCGCTAGTGGGCAGTCCATCGGGATGGTATCAAGACAATTAATTTATATTCTTCTTGGCTTGTTATTGATGCTACTGGTTGCACAGTTAAGACCTGAATCCTATAAGAATATATTAATGAATTCTTATTGGTTAGGTTTATTGTTACTAGTCTATGTACTAATCAATCCGGCCGATGGTTATGAGACAAACAGATGGATTGATTTAGGGTTTTTTAACTTTCAACCTTCAGAAATAATTCGACTGCTTTTGCCTTTATCTTTAGTGGCCTACTTATGCAGGAGAGAATCTAGGCCTAGAATCTCTGACTGGTTTATTACAACCATAGCAGCCTTTATTTGTTTTTATTTAGTCTCTAGGCAACCGGATTTAGGAACAGGGCTCATAGTCTTTGTATCTGGAATGATACCTATATTTCTAGCTGGATTGCCTTATAGAATTATTTTAGGTTATTTAGTTGGGTTAGCTATTATTGCCCCATATATCTGGTCTAATGTATTACTAGAATATCAAAGACAAAGGGTATTAACTCTTCTTAACCCTGAAGCAGATCCTTTAGGAACAGGTTGGAACATAAATCAATCTCAAACAGCAATAGGGTCGGGAGGACTGACAGGAAAAGGTTATTTATCAGGGACACAAAGCCAGCTAGATTTTATTCCTGAAAGTCATTCAGATTTTATCTTTTCTGTTATAGCTGAAGAATTAGGGCTTATAGGTATATTGGTAATGTTCCTTTTGTATGGTTTCATTATTTGGAGAGTATTTAGAATCAGTTATCAATCCGAAACAAATTTTGAGAGAATTACTTGCAGCTCTTTGGGATTCATCTTTCTTTTATTTATTTTAATTAATGTATTAATGGTTATAGGTATAATCCCTATAGTAGGAGTGCCCTTGCCTTTAATAAGCCAAGGAGGCACTTCGATAGTAGTTCATTTACTTGCTTTTGGAGTGATTTTATCAATGAAAAAGATTTCTAGATGATTAATAAAGGAACAATTCTACTCGCTTCTCTGATCTTACTTTGTTTAGAGATTTCTTCAAACGAAAGTTTTGACTATTCTTCAAGGGAAGACGTTAAAGAATATATAAAAGAAATGTCTGCTAAGCATGGTTTTGAAAGCGACAAACTTATGAAACTTTTAGGGAGTGCTGTTTATCAAGAAAAAGTTGTGAGGATAATGAACAGGCAGCCTGAAGGGACAATGACTTGGTCTAGATATAAGGAAATGATGGTATCTGACTCTAGGATCTCTGCAGGTAAAGAATTCATAAACTTGTATAAAGAAGATTTAAACAAAGCAGAAGATCTTTACGGAGTTCCTGCTGAAATAATAGCTTCTATAATAGGCATAGAAACTCGTTATGGAAGAATAACGGGAAATATCAGAGTGCTAGACTCTTTAATGACGCTCTCGTTTAATTACCCAAGAAGATCAAAGTTTTTTAAGATTCAACTGGAAGAATTCTTACTACTTAGTAGGGAGGAAGGTTTTAACCCGGCATCTTTAGAGGGTTCAATTGCTGGAGCAATGGGATATGGTCAATTTATGCCCGATAGTTATAGAAAGTACGCAGTTGACTTTGATTCAGATGGAGTTAGAGACATTTTAACCAATCCAGTTGATGCAATAGGCAGTGTGGCTAACTTCTTAAGCAAGAAAGGAAAGTGGAAACCTAATACCCCAATAGCAATGGAAGCTAGGAGTGCCTCTAAACAAACGAGCTTTAAATCAAAATTTAAACCTTACATGACAATAAATGAATTAAATGAAATAGGTCTTGAACCTAAGGAGAAGATTTCAGGTAATCTAAAATTTGTTCCAATATCTCTTGAATTAGATGAAGGTTACGAGCATTGGCTGGGTTTTGATAATTATTACTCCTTATCAAGATACAATAGAAGCAAGTTATACGTTATGGCGGTAATAGAATTTAGTCGATCCTTATCAATATATTTATAGCAGGAATAATTAGTATGTTTAAATCTTTTAACTTTCTGAAAGTAGTAATCTTATCTTTCGTATCTTTATCAATATTAGCAGAAGAGAGTTTTATTCCTGATCCTCCTTCTTTGAATGCAACTAATTACATTTTAATGGATTCTATTTCAGGAAGAATTCTGGCAGAGAAGGGCGCAGATGAAAGAATAGAGCCAGCTAGTATCACTAAGATTATGACAGGATATGTTGCCGCTGATCAGGCTGATAAAGGTTTTGTAAGCTTATCTGATGAAGTTCTTATAAGTGAGAATTGCTGGAGAAAACAAGGGTCTAAGATGTTTATAAGAGAAGGCACAAGAGTTTTAATGTCTGATCTTATGAAGGGCATGGTTATCCAATCCGGAAATGATGCTAGTTGCGCTATTGCAGAACATGTAGCTGCATCGGAAGAAGGTTTTGTTCAATTGATGAATTTATATGCTCACGAAATGGGCTTAAAAAATACCCAATTTAGAAATGAAAGTGGATGGCCAGATCCTGAGCATTTTTCTTCTGCAAGAGATTTAGCTATTCTTTCAACAAATCTAATTAATAAATTTCCTGATCATTACTCTCTTTATAAAGAAAAATACTTTACTTTCAATGAAATAAAGCAAAGAAATAGGAATAGTCTTTTGTGGCAAGATGATTCTATAGACGGAATAAAAACTGGCCATACTGAGAGTGCAGGATATTGTCTAGTTTCGTCCGGAGTAAGAAATGATACTAGGCTAATTTCAGTTACTCTTAGAAGTTCTTCAGAGAAAGCAAGATTAACTGATAATAGAAGACTTTTAGATTACGGATTTAGATATTTTAGGACCAAAAAAATTCTTACTAGAGATTTATCTTTATTAACGGAACAAGTATGGGGCGGGGAAGAGGAACAGGTTAACCTTTCTTCTGGAGAAGATCTTTACCTAACTCTTTCGCCTAGAGATTTCCAAAGAGTGGAACCAAGGGTCTCTTTAAACGATTATTTACAAGCCCCTATTAGTAAAGGCCAGGTAGTTGGAAAAATAGATCTTCTTTTAGATGGAGAATCATTAGCTATCGTAGATGCTATAGCGATGGAAGAGGTTAGTTCGTTAGGTTTTTTTGGTAGAGCGTGGTCTAACATTAAACTTCTTACCTATAGATTCTTAATTGAAGAATAACTAACTTCTTTATGTGGACTTATCTAAATGGAGAATTTATTTCTAAGGAGGAAGTAAGAATTTCTCCTTTTGATAGAGGTTTTTTATTTGGCGATAGTGTTTACGAAGTTATTCCTTCATACAACAATAAACTTTTCTTATTTGATGAGCATTTAGAAAGATTAAAAAATTCATTATCAATCACAAACATCCCTATTCCTGACTCTCTAAAAGATTTACACCCATTGATGATGGAATTACTTAAAAAGAATCAATTTTCAAATCAAGCTATCTATATTCAAATAACAAGAGGGGTAGATCCTGTAAGATCACACGTTTCTGCTAGTACAACAGTGCCAACTCTATTTATGACTTCAACTGAGCTAGAAACTAACCCTTATAGAGAAAATCCTGATAAAGAGGGTCTAAAAGTAGAACTTGAAGAGGATATGCGTTGGAAGAGATGTGAGGTAAAAGCGACAACTTTGCTTCCGAATATCATTCCCTTTCATCGTGAAGATAAATCTGACATTGACGAGATTTTATTTCATGATGGACAGAAAATAAATGAAGGATCCAAGTCTAATATTTTCTTTGTTTTTGATGACTTAATTGTTACACCACCTAAAGAGCAAAATATACTTCTAGGAGTAACTAGGAACTACTTCTTGAAAAGATTATTAGAAGAAGGTTTCAGAGTATTAGAAAAAGAAGTAAAAATAGAAGATTTAAATAAAGCTGATGAGATATGGGTAACTAGCTCTACTAAAGAAATACAACCAGTTCACCAAGTCGATAATATGGTTTTACCAGAAAAAGAATTAGATGAATATTATTGGCATAAAGCCTTGAAAGTCTTAGAGGAAGACTTAAAAGGTAATTGCTAGATCTCTAATTGCTTGCCAAGGATTTTTAGGCGAGAGCCCTTTGATAGATGCATCTATTTCTGCAATTTCTAACAAGGATTGTTGTATTTTTGTTTTGGTAAGTTGATTTACTCTCTTAGTTAGAGTTTCTAAATAATGCCTAGGCCCCCAGATATTTTTTGTTGAGTTATCCTCCATCACTTTATAGAGATTATTAATTTCTTTAGTAAGGGCCCATAAAATAAGAGTTGGTTGCATTCCTTCTGATTTAAGAGATTCAATGATTTGAAATGTTCTATTTTTGTTTCCTGAAACAAATGCATTCGATAGATCGAAGATTCCATATTTTGAGGCGTTAGATATTGAATCTTCCATCTCTTTTAAACCGATCTCTACATTTGGATAAAGTAGAGAAAGCTTAATAATTTCTTGAGTGGCAGCTAAAAGGTTGCCTTCAGTTTTTTCTGAAAGTAATTGGGCCGCCTCATTTTTTATTTGCACGTTTGAATCATTTGCTTGGCCTTGAATCCATTGAGGCATCGAATTAAGAGGAATAGGATTTTCAACTACCATTATCCCAGTTTCTTCTAGGCTCTTGGCCCAGGCTGAAGATTGCGATTTCTTATCTAGGCCTTCTGCAGAAACAATTAGTAATTTATTTGGATCTGGATCCAAAGAATATTCCTTAAGAGCTTTAGAGCCTTTATTACCTGGACCAGAACCAAGCAATTTAATTTCAATTATTTTTTTTGAACCAAACAAATCCAAATTTTCATTATTAGAATCAAGGAAAGACCAATCCATATCTTTTGAAACTACGTAAGTTGTTTTTTCATCAAAATTTGAATCTTTTGCAACCAGGAGTACCGAGTCTATTAATGAAGTCAGTTGTATTGATTCTTCAGCAAAAAATAAATAAACCGGATTCAGTTCTTTGCGAACTAACTCTCTTAGGTCCTTTGAATTAGTTTTCATTATCTTTAGATGCTAAAAGGAATTCCATATTCTTAATACCATCATTAATAAAGTTTTTTACTAAGATCTTCTCTTCTCTTTCCATGGACAGCAGATCTGACTGATTAAAACTTAAGTATTTAGTAGACTCATAAATATGCTCAATAATGATTTTCCTTTTACTTGAAAGTTCGTAGGAGATTACATAGTCCAGTCTTGCCTGAGTTGTCCTCGCACCAGCACCTATAGCTCCAGAAAATTTATTTAATTCATGGAACTTAATTCTAATTATTAGGCCATTCTCGTTTTCTATATTCTTAACCCTAAAGATCTTATTGCCTTTAGCTTTTAATTGAGAAATTAATTCTAGATTTAAATCTGAGTTATCTGATATAAGCACTAGATCTTGTTGTAATAACTGTCTTGAGCTTTCTCTTAGAGAGTAGCCACATGACGACAAAAGAAATAAAGTTATAAAAAGACAAGAAAAGATAAATTTCTGCGAAAACTTCATAAAACGATATTAATTAGTTTCTCAGGGACGTAGATTATTTTCTTTATTTTTGAATCGGAGATATGTTTTTTTGTATTTTCATCTTCTAGAGCTATTTTTTTAATTTCCTCTTCTTGAACATCTGGATCCACATCTATTTCTGATCTTAATTTCCCATTTACCTGAATAACTATTTTCATAACATCCTCTTCAAGCATTTCTTCTTTTGCTTCAGGCCATTGGGCGTCTACAATCAGACTATCTTGATTTAATTGCCACCATAAATGTTGAGATAAATGAGGGGTTATAGGGGAAAGCATTAGGATGATTGCTTTTATTGCTTCATCTGCTGCTTTTCTCTTATCAGTTACCGCATCCGCAAGCAAGAATTCGTTCGGTATATTATTTGATAATTCCATAATAGCTGCAATTGCTGTATTAAAGCTGTGTCTTCTCAGGTAATCATCCTTTACCTTTTTTAAGACCTGGTGAGTTTTTAATCTAAGTTTTTTTATTTCTGGATCTTCAGATTTCATTTCAGTGGTATCAGGGATTTCAGCATTTATATGTGTATGAACAAGTTTCCAAATTCTATTGATGAATCTATAAGCTCCTTGGACTCCTTGGTCAGACCATTCAAGAGACTGATCTGGAGGAGCAGCAAACATAACAAATAACCTAACAGTATCTGCACCATACTTTTGAATTAGATCAGCTGGGTCAACAGTATTTCCTTTAGACTTAGACATCTTGGATCCATCTTTAAGCACCATGCCCTGGCAAAGTAAGTTTTTAAAAGGTTCATCTCCTTCGACGATTCCAAGATCTCTTAAGCACCTAAAAAAGAACCTTGAATAGAGAAGATGAAGGACGGCATGTTCTATACCTCCAATATATTGATCTACAGGAAGCCAATACTTTGCCCTATCATCCAGCATAGAGTTTTCACTATCAAAGCTGGCAAATCTGGCGTAATACCAAGAAGATTCAAAAAAAGTATCAAAAGTATCAGTTTCTCTTTTTAGAGATTTACCATCTTGTTCAATATTCGTGAATTCTTCCATATCTTTCAATGGAGAATTAACGCCTTTAAATTTAACTTCTAAAGGAAG
>CABXQE010000029.1 GCA_902514295.1 uncultured SAR86 cluster bacterium
CCACGCTGTGTTATATCCTCCGACGTCTGCACCAGCTTTCGGTGTCTCTCCTGGTTCTAAATAATTATCTTGAGCATCAACAAATTCTTTTGTCATTCTCTTTGCAATCAAAGCGTCTCTTTCATTGACGATTAGGGTTTCATATTCATCGGGCCTTTCAAGAGTTGTTAAACTAGCATTTGTCCAAGTTCCTTGTAAATCAGGGTCTCCAAACCAAGTTTTCGGTGTCTCAAATTCAGTTCCCAATAAGGCTAAAGGCAAACTTATAATGGTTATAAAAAGAAATTTCATTAGACTAGTCTTTTGCTCTCCATTGACCATAAATAAGCTCCTCAACAAACTCTACACATTTAAACTGCTGTAATTCTGCATCCCTTCCTACCTTCTTATAAAGCATCATTTGTATAGTCCAAGGCCGAGTAAAGATCTCAGAATCTTCAATCGTTGCTTCATATTGCATGGTGTGTTTATTCATTAAAGTATACTTTTCGGTAACCTTTAATTGGTCACTGTGAAAGTTTCCTGATCTATCCAGCCAAGTTTGGCCATTAAAGCCTTTTGTTTCTACTACAAAAGAATCTTTTTCCCATTGCCCCCAAGATTGACCCATCCAAGAATCAACGGGAGGCTCTCCTGGATTTTCTAAGTAAATATTTCGAGCAGCACCTGCGTATTCATAAGCTATGAAGAAGCTAGACTCACTATGAAATATTTGAAAAGGATATGGCATGTAAGTAGCTCTTGGTACTCCTGGTAAATAACACTTAATTTCAGGGTCTCTTTCTAACCAATTATTTTTATTTTCGTCTCTTTGTTTCAAACCTTTCTTTGTGTAAGGTATTTTACCCCCAACAACAACACTCAATCCTGCTGGCACAGAGCCCACAGCGCCTAAAGCTAAGATATCTGGATGAGGAACAGGCACTACAGCGCCTTCTACTAACTGCATTGCTGCTCTTGCAGGATGAGCTTCTAAGTCATAGTTCGCAGTATTTAAAACTTGCCATACTCCATTTAAGTCAGGATTTCCATTTGGTCCTAGTGGTAATTCATCAGAAACACCGTATGAAGAAAAACACAATATGAATATAGTTATTAGTGTATTTAATGTTCTCATCAAACAGAGTTTATTCTTTTTTTTGAATTTCTAAAACACCTAAATCTTTAAGGTAATTGTTATTTATAGTTGCGCTGTTAAAGGGATCGGGATTATCTCTAAAGCTTTTTAGAGGTTGTCCTAGGCCTTTGATGCCTCTTTTTCTTACTCTATCAACTTTTTCTGTATCAATTTCAATTAAAACAGTCTCTTCGCCTTCACTAGATTCATTCAATATTTCTCCTTCAGGACCTAAGCTAATAGACAATCCTCTGCCTTGTTTTCCTCCTGCATTAACATCAATGTAATAACATTGTTGTTGTATAGCAGTTGCTCTTGCCATTATCTTTTCCTCGTCTCGATCACAAGTATCCGTCAAGCTTGGATGCAGTATTACTTGAGCTCCATTCATGGCAAGGGCTCTACTGGTTTCAGGAAACCATAAGTCATAACATATATGCATTCCAAAGATGCCAACTTCCGGCACTTCAAATACGCAAGGCTCTAAACCAGGCGTTATTCCTGTTTCGTAAGGCAAGAAAGGATATATTTTAGTGCAAGCAGTAACCAAATCTCCCTCAGGAGAGATTACAGGTGCTACGTTTTTAACTTCTTCGCCAGCATGATCATAAAAAGAACCTGGGACATACCAAATCTTTAATTCTTTAGCTATATCTTGAAACTTAGGTAATTGTTTTTCAAAAGAATACTCTAAGGACCGACTTGAACCGCCAACAGCCAATTCACTTAAAACAACCATCTGAACCCAAGGATACCTTTTGGCAGCCTGATAAGTCTTTTCTGCAACTAGATCGCAATTATCTGAATACTCTAAATTTAATTGTAAAGCTGCTATCGAGAATGGTTTCATAACAAAACTTTACCATATTGTTTAAATATATAGGCTTTGTTATTTGACTATCAGATTTCTTATTTCTATAGCATCAGCAGATTTCTCAGACAAAATACCAGAAATAACAATGAATTTTAGATTCTCATTTGGATTAAGCTCTTTTTTAAGAATCTTTAGAGCAGAATCTACATTTTTTTCATGATCTTGATTCATTTTTGAAAAGAAGGAATTTACTGAACCAGCTAAAGATAGCTTTTTCAAGGTTTTTCTATTGTTGCTAAACGCATAAATTGGAATCATAAAAGGTTTTGCGTTTGAAACTATTTCAGCTGTTTGACCAGACCTAGTTATGGCAATTATTCCATCAGCTTGAATTGATTCAGCCATTGACTTAGCTGCAATTCCTAAATGCTGCCAATCTGTATCTGCAATTAACTTAGATTCGTAACCTAAAGTTCTATATTTTTCAGTTTGTTTAGCTATCTTAGTAATAAAATCTACGCATTCAGTTGGATACTTTCCTATACTTGTTTCTCCAGAGAGCATTACGGCATCTGCACCTTCATAGATTGCATTTGCAACGTCAGTTACCTCGGCTCGAGTCGGTGTTGGGTTATCAATCATTGATTCTAGAAGGTGAGTAGCTACGATTGATCTAACTCCATTCTTAGCGCATTTAGACATTATTCTTCTTTGCACATTAGGCAGATTGAATAAATCTGTCTCTATCCCAAGGTCGCCTCTAGCAACCATGACTCCATCTGAAGCTTCACAGATTTCATTAATATTTGATAACCCTTCTCGATCTTCTATTTTAGATATTATCTTTACTTTCTTTATTTGCTTCTTTAGTAGTGTCCTTAAATCTTCTACATCAGTTGCCGACCTTACAAAAGACAAAGCAATGAAATCTACGTCTTCTTTTAAGCCAAAAGCAATATCATCTTTGTCCTTCTCAGTAATTGATGGGAGGTTTATTCTTATTCCAGGAAGATTGACGTGCCTTTTGCTTCCTAACTTTCCTCCATCTATAACCTCGCATTCAAGTTCGTTTTCAGATTTTTTTAAAACCTTAAAATTTAACAAGCCATTATCCAATGATATGAGTGTCCCTACTTTTACGCTTTCTATTAGTTCATCATAATTCACTCTAATAGATGTAGTCTCTACATCAACCTCATCTCTAACTGTAAATGAAACTAACTGGCCTGGGACTAGATCTACGACTGAAGTTGAGTCACCGGTTCGAATCTCTGGACCTTGGGTATCTAACATTATTCCCACGGGGGTTTTTACTTCTTTATTAAGTTTTTTTATTCTTTCAATGATCTTCCCGGCTGATTTATGATCAGAATGTGACATATTTAATCTAGCCACATTCATACCGGCTTTATAGAGTTTCTTTAAACTAGAAAAACTTTCAGTGGCCGGTCCGATAGTGCAAATTATTTTTGTTCTCTTCATATGCTTAAAAGGAAACGAATTCTACTGAAGTTATTTAAGAAAGCCACATAAAAAAACAGGCCCTAATGAGCCTGTTTTTTTTTGAACTAAATAAATTAGAACTTATATCTAAGATCCATACCCATCGTTCTAGGTGCTAGAGGCGTTACATTCTGAGTGTAGTTATTTTCGTGGCCAGAAGTACTTAGTGCGTAATAGGCTTCATTGTCCATTACGTTATTGATGTAAGCTCTTACGCTAACCTTACCGTCTTCACTCCACCATGAAGCACTTAGGTTAGTTCTTTCTCTTGATTCAATTCTATCCAGTTCACGCTGAATACCTGAAGCTGAGAAGTCACCAGTATAAGAGTGGTTAATTAATAACCATATTGGACCCCATCTAGAATCCATCTCATAGGTAGCTCTTAAAGTAAACTTAGTTTCAGGAATTCCTTTCAAAGGACCGCCTTTTAAGTTAACTGTGTATTCGGCTGCTTGAGCTTCAGTAACGACGCTACAAGCAACATAACCTTGAGTACATTGACCAAATACAGGTACTGGATTAACAGGGTCATCAGTCATAAATACATTGTAATCTTCACCGTATTCAGTCTTTGTGTAACTGTAATTACCTGCTAAAGTTAATCTATCTGAAGCAGCGTAATTCATTTCTATTTCAAAACCTTCGTTAGTTATTCCGTCAGCGTTTGAAACAATATTTGTTCCTCCTCCTCTAATTGGATCAAATTGCTCTAATTCATCCTGATAACCGTCATAGTCATAGTGATAAATCGAAGCAAATATTTGAAGAGTGTCGTTAAGATGCAGACCTTTATAACCAAACTCTACAGCTGTAACTTCCTCTTGATCGTAATCTACCAAGATTTGACCAGTTCCATTTGGAACACCGTTCTCGTCTCTTGCATCATCACGTTGTCCTGATACACCTAGAGCAAAACCACCTGACCTATAACCAGTAGTCATACCGAAATAAAACAGTTGATAATCATTTGGCGTATAATCTAAATTAATTCTGAAGTTAGTATCACTCCACGTATTTTCTCCCTTAATATTTCTTGTATAACTATAAGGAATACCTTGTCCCAATCTCAAAGGGTTGGCACAAGATTCAGCCGTCATATCACACGTAGGTGTTAAAGGATTCGCAACATCTAGAGATAGAGGGTAAACCGCACCAGCAGGCACTAAACCTAAGCCTGCGTATGATGTGTATAGAGCCACTAACGCAGGATCAAAATTAAAGGAAGCATTACCCATTGCCACGTTTGTGTGGGCAGCAGGAGTAGCATCTGCACCAACAGGAATATAAGGTGCTCCAGCAAGAAGATTTACTACCGGTAAGTAAGGAGCTAGAGCGTAAGCGTATAACTCAGCATAACCGCCTGTTATCTCAGTTGCTTCCTTTTCATCTTCAGCGTACCTTGCACCTAAAGTTAATGCTAATTGATCGTTAATCGTCCAAGTACCTTGAGTAAAGTACGCAACGGCATCCGTTTGCACTTCATTTTCATGTCCGTAAACCCTTCCTAACGAATCGCCTTGCCACCTTCCGGTAATTGTTGAACCCAGAGGTGCATCACCTGCTCTAACGTGAGGTGTTGCCTCATTAGAAGCCCATCCCAATATAGACATCAAACTTTGGTATTGAGTGTAGTACTCAAAAGGTGCACCTGGTAAATCTAACTGAATCCCAGTTAATGCTTTAACAGTACCGAAAGTGGTATCAAGCAATCCGTAGTTAGCTGCATCTAAAATAGCAGGGACGTTGTTATTTAATGTGTAATTTTGTTGTCTGTTCTCATCCATAAAGAACACACCAGAAGTCACTTCAATGTCTTCACCTAAAGTCCAGTTGATGTTAATTTCATGGGTGTTCATATGCACGTCTTCTAGTACCGTTTGTCTATACTGAGAAAAAGTACTGTTATTTGTAAAGTCATTGTCAATATTAAAGATGTATTCAAAATCAACCGCTCCATACAAATAAGTAATCGTAGTAGTGTCATTTATATCCCACTCGAATTTTGCTTGTTGACCTCTTTGATCAAACTTAACGTGTCGTGAATCACAAGCAGGTGGCCCGTAAGGGAAATCTTCACAATTTGTATCGTGGTTACCGTCTACTTGGTAAGTGCCTATAACAGAAGGGGCATCAGTTCTGCCGTACATTGGATTGTATCTCCAAGGGAATCCCACTGGATCCACACCTGCTCTTCTTGGAGCACCGTAAGCAACCGTGCCAGTAATGGTGTTTGTAAACATCATAGCTCCTGGAGTGCCTTCAGCTACTGGCCTCAAACCATAAACAGCATTTGCTGTATCCCTCGATCCTCTATTGTTTCCATAACCTTCATTTAGAAGAACACTTTGACCAATAACGCGGTCAGCCAATCTATCATTAGCCCTGAATTGAAAACTCATATCATCAGTAATATTCCAAAGCAAAGTCATCACGATGTTTTCATCACCGCCTGAGTTAGCATCTGGTCCAGTCCCAATATTTTTTTGTAATCCGTCATTTTCTACCGAAATAGCATTTAATCTATAAGCTATGTTTTCAGTTATTGGAGCCGAGCTAAGAAAGTAATATTGCTGCACACCGTAATCGCCTAATACCGCTCTTACTTCGCCTTCTCCATTAAAGCTTGGTTTCTTGGTTATATAGTTAATAGCGCCACCAATTGAATTACGTCCATAAAGAGTTCCTTGAGGGCCTCTTAATACCTCAATACGTTCTACGTCATAAAGATAGTTTTCAGAAGCAGCTATACCAAAGTCTGGTGAATAAACACCGTTGTAATAAGTAGCCACGCCTGGGTCTCCACCTAGAGCTCTAAAGTTTCTTCCAACTCCTCTAATCCTTACGTCATAAGCATCTCTCGTAGTAGCAGGCAATTGATCCATAAGATCATCAGCTCCTTGCATACCTAAGTCTTCTAGCAAAGAAGAATCAAAAGCCGTAATAGACATTGAAGTATCAGAAACTGTGGATGTTCTTTTCTCCGCAGTTACAGTTATTTCTTCGATACCACCTCTATCTCCAGCATTTTCTTCCTCTTCATCAGCTGAAAAAACGTTGCCAGAAAGAAGTAGTGAAGAACCAAAAATAATATATAAAATTGATTTAATTTTCATGTTTTACCCCAGAAACCTCTCGGTCTATAGTTCCAAGCGGTCATTTTGTTATAAAAAGTTACTTTTCTTTAGCTACTATGCCCAATTTGTTGCATTTAGGCAAATCTTTTTGTGGCGAGTTAAATGAATGGAAAAGCCTTATTTTACGCTTGAATTTCGTCTTTATTTGAAACTTTTTCTGCCTTAGAGAAAAGATAAAAAAGAGCTGAAGATGTTAAGGCAATGTTATAAATTAAAACTCCATAGAGTTTAAAGT
>CABXQE010000030.1 GCA_902514295.1 uncultured SAR86 cluster bacterium
TACCCTTATTAATCTTTACGAGAGAAAGAAAGAGGGCACAATTCTTCTTAGCAAAAAAGATACACTTCAATCTAGGAAATTATGGTTATCGTCATTTGGTTCTTCGTGCGGAACTTTAATTTTAGATGAAGGAGCTTCTGAGGCTATAACAAAAAAAGGGAAAAGTGTTCTTCCTGTAGGGATCACAGAGGTTGAAGGGAAATTTAATCGAGGTGATTTAATAACTTGCCTCAGTTCTGATTCCAAGGAACTTGCTAAGGGACTTAGTAACTTTAGCTCAGAAGAGTTAAAGAAGATAAAAGGTTTGAATTCTAAAGACTTATATAAAACCCTTGGACATGCTTCTGAAGAAGAGGCAATTCATAGAAATAACTTGGTTATATCTTAAAGAGCTTTAATTCGCTTATTTAATCTAGATTTGGTTCTAGAAGCTTTATTTTTAGTAATAATTTTCTTACTAGCCATTGAATCTAGAGTTTTTTCAGCTTTATTAAAAGCTTCTTTCGCGAGGTTTTTATCTTTAGCCTCAATAGCGTTATCTACAGCTTTTACTGCAGTTCTTGTTGAAGCTCTCTGAGAGCTTTTTAAGGCGTTCCTTTTAACATTTTGCCTAGCTCTCTTTATCGCTGATTTAATATTTGCCATAAACCTTGTATATCGTTTAGAGCCGCGCATAATGCAGTCTGTAAGGCCATGTGTCAAGGGACATTAGTTAAATATGAATAAGAAGTTTTTAATAGTCATTCTTAGGTTTCATGGGGATGTTTTATTAACAAAACCCATGGTAGACAATATAAAACTAAACTTTCCTGAAGGCGAAATAGATCTTTTAGTTTATGAAGGGACAGGTTCCGTCCTAGAAGGCGATAAAAACATTGCAGAAATCATAGAAATAGAGACTGGATCAAAGAAAAATATACTTTTAAGGATTAAGGATGAAATAAATTTATGGAAAAAGCTTAATTCAAGGAAATATGATTACGCATTCTTCTTAACTACTCAATGGAGAGTAGTTCCTATGAGTTGGGCTATTGGCAATGTTATGAAGGCTGCTGTAGACGATAAAAAAAGGAAAAAGAATCTTTGGATTAAGTCTTTTTCTAAAATATTCCCTGAAGCTCAAGACAATCATATCGTTAAAAGAAATCTATTAGCCTTAGAAAGCTTGGGGTTAAAAATCTTTAATGAGGATTTGACCCTTGATCCATCCATTCTGGATATTGAATTTAAGGCTTTAAAAAAAGACTACCCTTTCTTAACAAACCAGAATTCTTATTGTGTGATCCATCCAAGTTCAAGAAGAGAAAAGAAATTATGGGATAAAGAAAAGTTTGGACGACTCATTAATCTTTTAATTGAAAAAGATCTTTCTGTAGTTGTTACATCTGGTCCAGATTTACATGAGATTGAATACGTAGAAGAAATATTAAAGAAAGCAGATAGTGTTGATAAAAAGGTATTAAATCTTGCCGGTAAAACAAGCCTATTGGATCTGGCAGCTTTAATAAAAGGCTCTAAATTTTTTATCGGCTTGGATTCAGTTGCTTCACACATTGCTGCATCGGTAGACAAAGAGTCCATTACTTTATTTGGACCGAGTAATCCAGTTAACTGGAAGCCTTGGTCTGATAAGGCTCAAATTATTGCTCGAGAGGATCTCCGTCAAATAGAAATCAAAGATGTTATGAGTTTGGTAGACGAAATGCCTGTAAAATAAAGAAGGAGGAATTTATGGAAAGAAAACTTAAAACGTTAATGGACGGGTTAACCTTTGGGGAAGGTCCTAGATGGTATCAAAATAAATTATATTTCTCTGATTTTTATAGCCATAAGGTTTATACCTTAGACCTTGAAGGAAATTATGAAGCAATTGTGGAAGTTCCAAATCAACCTTCTGGATTAGGCTGGATGCCAGACGGGACAATGCTTATTGTTTCCATGAAAGATAGAAAACTACTTAGCTTTAAAGACAGCGTATTAGAGGAAAGGGCTGATTTATATGAACTAGCTGGTTTCCATTGCAATGATATGGTTGTCGATGCTCGTGGAAATGCTTATATAGGAAATTTTGGCTTTAATACGTATGAAGGAGAAGAAGTTAAATCTACTAATCTTATTTTAGTTAGACCTGGTGAAGAACCTTGTGTAGCTGCAGATGATGTTATGTTTCCCAATGGGACGGTCATAACAGAAGATGGGAAAACTTTAATAGTTGGAGAGACATATGCTGCAAAACTAACAGCATTTGATATCAATGAGGACGCTTCCTTGTCTAACAGGAGAGTTTGGGCCGATTTAACACAAAGCATAGATGATGGAACTGTTCCAGTGCCTGATGGGATGTGCCTAGACGCTGAAGGGGCAATTTGGGTTGCTTCTCCTTCAACCGCTGATGTAATAAGAGTAAAAGAAGGAGGAGAGATATTGGAAAGAATACCTGTTGAAACTAATGCTTATGCATGCATGTTAGGCGGAGATGACCTTAAAACATTATTTATCTGTACTTCTAATGCTTCAGGAGTGGACCCTGATTCTGCTTTAAGAGAAAAATCAGGCAAGATAGAAATAGTAGAAGTAGACGTACCAGGAGCAGGCAGACCTTAGTAAAATGTTAAATCTCTTTTTAGAAAATTTTGTCTTAATTTTTGTAGCTATTGACCCAATTACTATATTGCCAATATTTGCCTCCTTTACTCAAGGACTGAATAAAAAAGATTTAATTACTTTATGTTTGAGGAGTACTTTAACGGCCTTCGGAATTTTGCTGGTATTTTGGTTGTTTGGAAGTGCCTTACTTCAAATGATGGGAATAAATATCAATTCTTTCAGAATTGTTGGAGGAATGTTTTTAATGGTTATTGCATATCAAATGGTGTTTGAACAAAGGCAGAGAAGAAGAGAAGAGACGGCTGAAGAAGCTATGGATGATGAGGAGCTTTCGTCTCTTGCTACATTTCCATTAGCTATACCTCTTATGGCAGGACCAGGTGCTATAACTTTAGTTATGTTGTTATCTGAAAAGTCTGGACCATCAATTGAAAATCAAATTATTGGATTTAGTCCTATCTTGATAGTTTTAGTGCTTAATGCTCTAAGTATATGGGCATCAGGCAAGATAGCTAAAAGGTTACCAAAATCTGTTCTAGGGGCCTTACGAAGAACATTTGGTTTATTGCTCGGGGCATTAGCTATCGAATTTGTAATTGAAGGCCTTAGACAAACCTTCAATATATAAGTTTAAAGAAGTCCAATCTTTATATAAGACTCACCAGTCTCTTTTAAGGTGTCTTCAATAGAATAAGTAGATAGTCCTAAGTCTTCAATGGCTTTTGTGCAATAGGATCTAGGCGAGTCATAGGTATTCTTTAAAGGTTTACCATTGTCCATCTCTTCTCCGCCTATATTCTCTATTTCAGGAAATAACTCTTTAAGTTTTTCTTGCAGTTGCCAAGTAAACTTTTCACCTGACTGATCCGTAGCTGAAAGAATATATCTCGAACCGTTGCTTGCATTTTCACTTTCCGTGGCCAGTCTATGTGCTTTAGCTACATCCCTTACATCCACCATATTCCATAACATTCTATCTCCACGTAATTGCTTACCATCCCAATGCCCAAAATTATTTCCTTTTAATAATTGCCAGATGAAGAATTGCCAGCTAAAGAACTGATTATGATTTTCGGTCATCAAAGGTCCTACTACATGTAAGGGGTTAATAGATATAGCTTCAAAAGTTCCTTCTGCTTCAGCCACTTTATATATCATCTTTTCTGTATTAGCTTTTGCCATGGCGTAGGCAATATCTCTGTTGTTTGAGATATTTTCTTCAGTCCAAGCTCCTTTATAGGCCTCAACGTTATCTCCACACCAATCCTTTTCATCAAATACGTAGCCTTCGGGTCTTGGGTGAGCCACTGCTGCAAAAGAACTAGTAAATACAAAGCGTTTAACACTGCCAGACTTCTTTACCGATTCAACCACGTGTTCATTTTCCGTGAAGCAACCGTCGTATACTTCTTGAGGGGTCTCTCTATTAAAACCAACCGTTGCACCTGCATGAATCACAGCCGCACAACCTGAAAAGGCTTCGTCATAGCTTCCTTTTTCAAAAAGATCACCTTCAAATAAATATACATCACAATTAGAAGCTTTTTTCCCTAATTCGATTAGATGATCTACTTTTTTCCCATTACTCGCATCTCTTACGCAAGCATGAACCTCATATCCTTGATTTAATAAATCTTCTACTATTCTAGACCCAATGTACCCGCTGGCACCTGTTACAGCTACAGGCCCATCTTGTTTTGTTATACCTGACATAAATTTTTCCCTTTATAGTTATCTTACTTTATTGTATTTAATAACTACAGATTAGCTTAACCAGAGAGTTGAACACACCAAACTTCTTCGTGATAGAGGATTTATCATTGAACGTCTCTTAGAGTCATTACATTTTTTATAATATCACTTAATGGTGGAGGCGGCGGGAATTGAACCCGCGTCCATCAGTACTCTGCCACAAGATCTACATGTTTAGTTTTATCTATTAATTTAATTTTTTACACCCGATAAACAGGGATTAAAAAACGATCTCAATTTTATTCTTAAGAAATTACCAATGAGAAGAGCAATTCCAGCATCTCGTGAAGTCGTCTGTCTTTGGAGGCGCACGAGCACGTTACCAAGGACAGTTAGCCAATTAAGCGGCTAAAGCGTAGTCTGCGTTTTCGCCAACTAACAAGTTTGCAGTAATTTATTTACGAGAATTACTACCTTCTCGACATGCACTTGAGGGTTTGTATCTGCTGTCGAAGCCATGTCGCCCCCAAAAAGCTGAAGGATTATACCTTTCTATTTAAAAGTTCTCTAATTTTTGCTTCTATTTCTCAATTCTTGAGCTTTTTGTCTATCCCAATCTCTACTTTTTATTGTGTTTCTTTTATCGTGAGACTTTTTACCTACGGCAAGAGCTATTTCGCATTTTATTAAGTCTTTTTTCCAGAAAAGCTTAGTAGGAATACAAGTTTGTCCTTTTTGTTGTGTGGATCTAAAGATTTCAGCTAGTTCCTTTTTGTTGAGTAATAATTTTCTAGATCTTGTAGGGTCCATCTCCGCATTACTGTTTTTTAGTGGGTTTATGTAACATCCAATTAACCAAGCTTCACCATCTTTTAGTAAAACATAGGCTTCAGCTATTTGAGCTTTATTTTCTCGGATACTTTTAGTCTCCCAGCCTAAAAGAGATAAGCCAGCCTCATATTTATCAGTTATCTCAAAATTAAATTTAGCCTTTCTATTGTCTGAAATAGAGCTATCGGACTTCTTTTTTTGTTTTCCCACGTTTAGAGTATAAACCTACAATCACAAAATTCTACTGAACATGCATGAAGAAGATATATTATTAAGGTCTATTCGAGGAATTGCTTACCTCGCAATAGCTCCATGTATCTTTTTGTCTGCAGCTGTCTGGTTTACTTCTGATTCAATTGGGATAGTGATAGCAAATCTATTTCAAGTTTATTTTTCTATTTTCCTATTGTTTCTTTTCGGAAATATATGGTCTTTTAAATTTTACTTTAAAGATGGATATGAAAGCCAATTAATTAAAATAGCAATAACACCATTATTCCTAACTTTAATAAGTGCAATTCTTACAATTTATATCAATCCAGCCTGGGGAATAGGGTTTTTAATGGTTGGAGTTTATTTAACTAGATTAGTTATATTTAACCATTCGATTTTTAAAGAATTCTCAAAAATCTATATAGATTTATTCAATAGAATTAGCATTATCCTATGTATATGTCTTATGTTAATCTTTACTTATTGGTTGAACCCTTACACAAACCCTATAGCAACATATATTTAAATGTCAGAGGAAAAAAAATCCATACATGGAACTTGGTCTAGTAGATGGACTTTTATACTTGCTGCTACAGGCTCAGCAGTTGGTTTAGGAAATATATGGAAGTTTCCTTATATGGCAGGAGATAATGGTGGCGGAGCCTTTGTTTTAGTTTATTTAGCTTGTATTTGCATCATAGGTCTTCCCATTATGTTAGGTGAGATCATGATTGGAAGGAGAGGCAGAAGTAGCCCGGCAAATTCAATGAAAAGTTTAGCAGCTGAAGCTAACACTACTAGTGCTTGGACATTATTAGGTGCCACTGGTGCATTAGCAGGTTTATTAATTTTGTCTTTTTACAGTGTTGCTGCAGGTTGGGCTATGTCTTATATATTTAATGGTTTTCAAGATATAACTGCTGAGTCATCCAGTGTTAGTTTTAATAATCTTTTATCAAGCCCTTCAAGTCTAATCTTTTGGCACACTTTATTTATTTCAATAACTGTCTTTATAGTTGCGAGAGGAATTTTGCAAGGCCTAGAGAAATGGATAAACACGCTTATGCCAATGTTGTTTTTAATAATACTGCTCTTGTGTATATACGCTATGCAAACAGGAGCATTTCTTGAAGGGCTACGTTATCTGTTTATGCCTGATTTTTCAAAAATTAACCCTCAGGTTATGTTAGAAGCTTTAGGGCAAGCGTTTTTTACTTTAAGCCTTGGTATGGGGGCAATCATGGCTTATGGAGCTTATATGCCAGCCAATCAGAATATAGGAAAAACAGCTGTTTCTGTAGCAGCTTTGGATACTGGAGTTGCATTGTTGGCTGGTATAGCAATTTTCCCTATAGTGTTTGCTAATGGACTGGCTCCTTCT
>CABXQE010000031.1 GCA_902514295.1 uncultured SAR86 cluster bacterium
AAGATGCGGTATAAATGCTTGGCCGACTGCCCCGCCTGACGCCGCTATGCCCAATGCAAGTCCTGGATTCTCACGAAACCAAAAACCAACATTTGCGTAAAGGGGAGAAAACAATAAAGCGCCGCCCAGGGCGCCGTATAAAAAATAAAGAAGATAGAATTGAAATAAAGAAGTTTGTGCACTTAATAAATAAAGGCATAAGGTCATGGCGGCAGCTCCGACCAGCCCAAACCAACGAGTTCCATATTTATCAGCCACTATTCCCCAAATCACTCCAAATAGAGCTGAAGCTAAAGAAGCAACTGTATAAGCCAGAGAAGTGGCGCCTCTAGACCAACCAAAATCTGCGGAAATAGGCTTTAAAAAAACAGATATTGATGCCATAGATCCAAAAGCGAGACCACTTAAAACAAACACAACTAAAACCATCACCCATCCGTAGTTAAATGATTCCGACTTGATAAGGTTGTCTGTATTGCTCATGTATTTCTTTTAAAAGGTCTTAAATCTATTTACCGATTTCGTCTGCCACCCAACTTATTGACCAATTATGACCTAACCTTCTTCCGTTGTATGTTTCTGGTAATCTTTTTATATTACTGCCTGGAAGGTTAATCACCTGAGGGTCGAAATCTAAATCTTTAAAAGCCACATCAAGTTCTTTTATGGTTCTCCACTCATAAAATTCAACATTGTTATTAATTGTAGTGGGGGGACTATATGAACAAAGGCTATTGATTGATGAAATGCCTGCCAACGGACCCGCTATCGTATGCACAGACAACGACGCTTGATTGGTCCACTCAGAAGAAAACATAGAAACAAGAAGGGCGCCGTAGCTATGACCAACAATCACAACCTCAGTAAGGCCTGGGTTTATTTGTAGCATCGAATCTATTGATGATTTCAACTTGTCATAAGATGGACCTGGGCAGTTCCTGTCATTCCAACGAAAAAAAGAGGCAAGGACTTCAGGGTCATCTAGTGTTTGTAAGGGGTAAACCCATTCATAGCCCCTACTTGCGCTCCCATGCACCCCTATAAGTAATATCTTTTGGCTTTCAGACTTTTCCTCTAGAGGATGTAAGCCATAACCAAGCGACATAAGCCCTTTCCCAGACTCAAAGACATCTCCTTCTGAAATAAAAGACTCTAAAGAAATTTCTTTCTCTTCTGAGCAAGAAAACAAAAAAGAAATTCCTAAAAAAAAGAGGCATCTTTTTGTCATAATCGTAAAAAGTCCTTTGAGCTATCAAAGGGCTTTAAGTTTGTTTCAATTAAAAAGGATAGAAAGTCATTTCAACCTCATCTGTCCTTAGATTTATTACAGTTTCGCAATAATTTAATCTACCATCACTTACATCATCTAAAGAATAAAAGTTCATGATAGACCCTTCTCTTCTAAATACTCCCTGTCTAGAACCTGCCTCTCTATTCCCTTCGTCATCAATTCCTATACCTCTTCCGGAAAAGTAACCTTGATTCGGCAGAGATGGGTTCAATTTAACGTTATAAGTTAAAAATACCTTTCCGTATCTTCCTGCTTCAGCCGAAACAGTAATCACTCCCCCGCCATCGGTAAGTTCTACAGATGTAACCTTTCCTGATAGGGTGAAAGATTCACCTTTAGGATCGTGTGCCATTGCAGAAAAGGAAATTAAACTGGTTACTACACTAACAAGTATAAGTTTAAAAATTTTCATATTATTCTCCTTATTTTTATGAACATGTATACTATCAAGAACACAAACATATGGGAGATAAAATGTTTAAGAAATACAGTTTAATAGGTTTATTAGGAATTTTTCTAACTAGCAGCTTGGTAGCTGCGGAGCCATACGGTTCTCACACATCAGCAAAATGGCAGATTTGGGCTTACTCTACGGCAGCGCCTGACTTCATAGGGGACTTTGCAACCGTTAAAGGCGGTAATGGCGAAGTACTAAGAGAAGGAACAAATGGATGGGTCTGCCTACCTTTCAATCCTATGCCTGAAAATGGATTCAAGGCTCCTCACGATGGCAACCCGGCTTGCGCTGATGCTGCTTCTTTAGCTTGGGTAGATGCTTACATGAATCAAACAATACCGGAAATGCAAAGCGATGGGTGGATGTGGATGTTACACGGAGATACTGGAGTAGATAACTTTAGAGCGTACTCTGAAGGCGATCGAGAAGGATCTGACCCCATTCATTTTATTGAGTCTGGCCCGCATCTAATGCTTTTGCCAAAAGACCCATCAAGCATGGAAGGGCAAACAACTGAATTTACTTCGGGGGCACCTTACGTAATGTTTAAGGGGACGCCGTATGTGCACTTAATGATTCCTACAGACGGGTATTATGACTATCAACCCAATTCTTCCCCTAAATAGATTTTAACAATTGAAAAAGGGCCTAAAGGCCCTTTTTTTGTTTTTAAATTCTGGTTGTTTATGTTTTTAAACCCATTAAAGTTGTACTGATGTTAGTAAATTCTAACTTTTAAATATAAATAGGAAAAAATATGATTAAACAAATACAAAAAAGCATTACTTTTGTGGTTTTAACGGCCTTATTTTCTCTAACTTCTTATAGTGTTTTGGCGTACGAAGTTAATGGAGAAAGCTTCCCAGCAGATTTCAATATAACTTCTTGGACAGCAGAAGATGGTAAAAGCACAATAACATCAGAAGGGGTTGTTGGAGAGGGGTACGGAAAAGTTTATCTAACCCACACCTTTAACGTTAATAGTGATGATGGAATGTCTGGAGACATGGTTGGCCAAGCCAGGACTGTAAACCAAGATGGGGAATTGCAGTTTGCATCTCTCCAAGGAGTGTGGAGTCGTGATGGAAAGATAGTATCCATTCATTCATTTGATTCTTTAAATAATGGCGTATTAAACCACGCACAAGGTAGGGTAGACCTTTTTGAAGGCACTCTGAGTTTTAAAGTATTCCCAGTTAATTAAACTCTAAAGTAGAGCGACTCTATTCTGGGGTCGCTCTACTTTTTTTCAAAATCTCGTTTTCCTGCCCAAACATTGAGTACTCTTTTTCATCCCAAAAAACTTTAGCGCTTGGGCCTCCTTTTTCTAATAGAGCTAACTTTTTAGCCGTTGGGTAAGTTTCTTTGGGTTCCTGTAGGTGGCTCATTTCTTTACCCCAAATTTGGGTATTGGTTGGACCGGGTATCAACATATTTATCAAAATATCTGTATCAGCTACTTCCTTGGCCGCCACCCTAGAGGCTGACCAGATTCCGGCCTTAGCAGCTGCGTAAGCAGAAGTAGTGGGCACGTCGGTCTCTGCATTTCTTGATATGGTATTGATTATTCTTCCATGGCCTTGTTCTCTCATAAATGGAATGGCGTATCGCATTCCATACACTGCTCCAAAAAGATGAACGGCCACATGATATTCAAAACCACCATCTGGAGAATCTTCTAATTTATAACCAAACCCCATTCCAGCATTGTTGAATAAGGCATCGATCTTTCCTGTTTTATTTATAGCTAAATTTATAAAACCTTCTACTTCTTTTGGCTTGGAAACGTCAGCTAAAGTGGTAGTTATACCTAATTCATCTAACTCCTGAAGCTTCTTTTCATCTTTATCGCAGGCTATAACCATAGCCCCATCAGCTTTAAACATTTCAGCCCATGCTCTGCCTATTCCGTTTGCAGCACCGGTAATAACTATTGTCTTACCTTTGATCATGGTTTCAGGATAACTCAAGAAAGTTATGGAATTCGATAAAGTTATCCACTGCTAAATCGGGCCTCTGTAGTACTGACCCGTGTCCAACACTTTCCAGAATTTTTAATTTTGCTGAAGGCAGCCTTTCAGAAATTTCTTTACTGGACTGAAGGTTGGGGTCGTGATCCCCTGTCATTACCATTATTGGAATTTTTAAGTCGTCTATTGCATCTTCTAAATTAAACTTTGCAGCTGCAGACAAAGATTGCTGGGCAGTCTCCTGGTTGATATGCTCATTCCAGCCTAGAGGAAGGTCGAATCTAGACATTCCTGTCTCGTCTTGAATTGCCAGTGCTTTTTTCACTCCTTCTTTTTGCGCTGCTACATCAGCCACACCTATGCTTGCATCACTAAAGACAGCGGATATAACTTTCTCAGGATTTAGGCAACTGTATGCTATTGCTGCCCTTGTCCCCCATGCCATGCTCCAGATGTGAGTCTTCTCGATATCAATCTCTTTGAGTATCAAGTTAAGATCTTTGGAGTATTGCTCGAAAGTAAATTGGCTAGAAGGCTCAACATTAGATGTGCTTCGGCCCGCTCCTCTTATATCAAATGATACGCATAAAAACTTATCTTTTAGATGGTTTAATGCAGTGTCCCACATTCTTAAAGTACAACCTGCTCCATGCCACAATACCAATGGAGGAGAACTCGGATCGCCTTGAATCTCGAAATTTAACTTGGCACCATCAAGTTCTAACTCCACAAAACTAACTCATATTAAGAAGGCCGCACAATTTATTTCCTGAAGGATCTCTTAAATAAGCCAGGTAAAGCTTCATGCCCATTCCTTCGCGCATTCCAGGGGGGTCTTCACAGGTTGTGCCGCCATTATTAACGCCCGCTTCATGCCACTCATCTCCCTGCTCAGCGCTCTTTAATGCAAACCCTACTGTACTGCCGTTTCCAACTGTTGCCTCTTCGTCATTTATAGGCTCTGAGATTAAAAATACGTTGCCATCTAGAAAATACATATATCTATTATGTCCTGTTGGATTAACAGAAAGAACGCCTGGCTCCGCTCCTAATACCTTAAATATGCTATCGTAAAATTTTTTAGATTCTTCAATATCATTTGCCCCTACCATTATGTGACTAAACATCTTTGCTCCTTTTATTTTTTAAATATTACAACGTCTTTCGTGGGTATTTCATAGCTCCAATCCATCATTGAAGCGATGACTTCAAATGTTTTGGGTTGATAGAACGCCACGTGCGTTGGATCTTTTCTATAATACCATTGACCAAAATCTTTCTCATCAGTCAAAAAAGTTGTCATTAGCCCTAAAAAACCTTCCTTAACTAATATTGAATCTAGGCGCTTAAGTTCTTTAGCGGGTTCAAAAAAGTGCTCTATAGCTTCAGTGCAAGTTATAAAATCATATTTTTTTGAAAAGATAACATCATCTTTAAAGAAAAAAGGGTCATAAATATCCATTTGATAGCCTTCTTCTTTAAGCATTTCTGCTAGAGCCGGGCCTGGTCCGCACCCGAAATCCAAACCTCTTGATCTTGCCCCAAGCTTAGCCCTTAAAGGTTCAAATAATTTTGATAAAAATAAACGATAATCTGGATTGTGGATGTCATTATTGTGTTCTTGATAACGAGATTTTTCTTCCAAAGAACTTAATCGAAACTTAAAATCTAAAAAGATAAAGAGACAGTGCCCGCACTTCCAATAAATCTTGTCATCTACTTCTAAAAATAGCTTTACCGAGGGCTCGGTGCAAAGAAGGCAATTCATTCGGTGAGGTTTTTATATCCTTTTTTTTGTAACCACTCTGAATAATCTTTCCTGTTTACCAGATAGGACCAATGCAAAAGGGACTGTTGAATTCTTGGGCTGACGTGCTCACTAAAATCCACATCGCACCCATCTGCATGAATTTTTGAATAAATTGTGTTCCTCCACCTCCCCTTTGGTCCACAGAAAGCAGCCCACCTTTTAATCTGCCTTTCATCATCTTCATGCCTTCTTCCTAAAAAGTATTTGCAATACCATTCAAACCACCCTCGAGGATCATCTGGGTGAATCCAGCCTTTAGCCTCCCATTCTTTCTGCGATTGACCAGACTTAATCTTAAATAAATTAACGTAAACTAAATACTTTGTAGACTTATAAGCGGACTCCTCAAGGCCCTTAAACCAATCTTCAGGAAAGTCTTTGTAATCAATAAGCTCTGCGAAGTAAGTACCACCGAAAATGCCTTTGTGCAGCATTTCTTTTGGCGTAAGCATGGGCTCAAATTCCATGGATTATATTTTAGAGATAAAAGTATCTTGTTGAGGATCTTTTTTTTTCGGCCAGCTTATTTATTAGTCTTCTTGAAAGTCAGCGTCGAGTGCCTTTGCTCCTCCTTTAATGGCATGCTCGTAAATGGCGAAATAAACCATCACTACAAGAGGCCAGAGGAAAGCATTAACCGCTATGCCTAAAACCGGGATAAGAGCAATTAGCTGCATTCCTATACTCATTGCAAAAATGATTATAAAAACTTTCCAAAAACCTATCTCATGAACAAGTTCTCTGGACTTGCCCAAAGCTTCCATCGGAGCAAGACCTTTGTCTACTAACAAATAAATTCCTAAAAACCATGCTGCAGAAAGATATAAGCCTGGAAGAATTAGAAGCATGAAGCCAATGGCCATGCCTAGGGTTGCGATAACAAAAAAAACTAATGATTTCCACCACATTCCATCTTTAAAGCCCCAAGATAGAGAGTCGCCAACATCAACCTCTTCGCCCCTTCCGGTCCGAATTGTGAACCTCACCAAGCCTACTGCCAGCGAAGGAAGAATCAGCAAACCAATTACTGTAATTGCCGAAATGACC
>CABXQE010000032.1 GCA_902514295.1 uncultured SAR86 cluster bacterium
AGATTACGTTACCAACAAATATGGAAAAGAATCAGTTGCTCAGATAAGTACAAGAGGAACAATGGCAGCAAGGGCTGTATTGAGAGATGTAGTTAGGGTCTTAGGTAAGCCCTATGGTTTTGGAGACAGGTTAGCTAAAGCCATTCCTGATGTTTTAGGTATTTCACTTGAGGAAGCTTATGAGGAAAAACAATTTAAAGAAACTATAGAAGAGTCAGAAGAATCAAGAGAAGTTTATGATATGGCATTGAAGTTAGAAGGCTTATCAAGGAGTGTGGGAACACATGCAGCAGGAGTTGTTATAGCTCCAACTGCACTTACTGACTTCACCCCTTTAATACTAGATTCCGATAAGGGTACTGTTGCTTCGCAATTTGATATGGGAGATGTCGAGTCAGCAGGACTTGTAAAGTTTGACTTTCTTGGCCTTAAGACCTTAACAATTCTTGACCAGGCAGTGGGTAGAGTCAATTCAAAATTAAAAGACAAAAGTAAACGTATAGATATTGAAGACTTGCCACTAAACGATTCTAAAACTTTTGCACTTTTGCAGAGAGCAGAAACTACGGGAGTATTCCAATTAGAGTCTAGAGGGATGAGGGATTACTTAAGACAATTAGTCCCAAGTGACTTTGAGGATATTGTCAGTATGAATGCCTTGTATAGACCAGGAGCATTAGGTATGAACATGGTGGACTCATATATAAATCGTAAGCATGGACGTGAAGAAGTAACTTATGGTCATGAAGCGGTTAAAAAGATACTCAGCACAACATATGGAGTAATAGTGTATCAAGAGCAGGTTATGCAGATTGCTCAAGACCTGTCTGGTTTTAGTTTAGGACAAGCAGATATATTAAGAAGGGCAATGGGAAAGAAGAAAAAAGAAGAAATGGAGAGATTGCGTTCAACATTTATTGAAGGAGCGGTAAAGAAAAAAGTTAATGAAAGATACGCAGCTAATTTATTTGATCAGATAGAACAGTTTGCTGGTTATGGATTTAATAGATCACACTCCGTAGGCTACGCATTAATCGCTTACCAGACTGCCTGGCTAAAAGCTCATTTTCCTTCAGAATTTATGGCTTCAGTAATGTCTTGTGACTTAGGCAATACAGACAGTATCCAAATATTCGTAGATGATTGTAGAAATATTGGGCTCAATGTCTTGAAACCCAATATAAACAAAAGCTCTTATCGATTTGAAGACATTGATTCATCTACTATTTTATACGGACTAGGGGCTATAAAGGGCATTGGAGAATCTTTGGTAGATAAAATAGTCGAAGAAAGAGAAAAAAAAGAATATAAAGATTTATTAGATTTTTGTATAAGAGTAGGGTTTAACAGAGTTAACAAAAGAATCTTAACTGCATTAATTGGATCGGGTGCTATGGATTGTTTGGGAGAAAGGAACTATTTATTCAATATAATTGAAAGTTGTTTAAGGAATTCTGAACAAGCTGCTGAAAGAGATAAGAGTAATATAAAGGATTTCTTTGGAGATGAGGTTAATTCAGATATTGTAGAAGATGAGAGTATACAGGAGATTGAGTTTGATCACGTTTCTGCTGAGTGGAGTGCACTAGGGTTTTATTTAGAGTCTCATCCTTTAGAGTCAAAAAAGAAAGAGGTAAGGAATATGTGCGGGTTCTTTATTTCTGAACTTCAAGCAGAATCGCATCCTCAGCGAATAGCTGGAACACTTGTACATTTGAACGTTAGACAAGGAAAAAGGGGAAGGTTTGCTTTTGCGACACTTGACGATAGTAGCGGAAGAATAGAAGTATCTATTTGGGCAGAAATATTTGATAACTATAGAAGTCTATTAAAAAAAGGTCAGTTACTAGTTATAGAGGGCATTGTAGATAGAGACGAATATGGAGATAAGAAATCTTTTAAGGTAATTGCTGATAAGATCCTCACTTTTGACCAAGCTAGACGAGAGTATGTAAAGAACGTTTCTATTCAACTTGATAATAAGTTTGATCAAGATTCTGTAATTAAAGTCATTAAGGAATTAGCTGTTTCAGATGCAGGAAATCAGGTCCTAATATCTTATGAGGCTGATGAAGCTTCTGCAGAGATAGAATTGCCACAAGAATATTTAATCGATCTTAAAGATGAGAATATAAAACTCTTGAAGAACGCCTTTGGCAAAGATAATATAAATTTGGTGTATCATTCAAGATCACATTTAAATTAAATCTAGATTATGGTTAAAAGTTATTTAGACTTTGAGCAACCGATTGCTGACCTTGAAAGCAAGATACTGGAATTAAAAAATTCTGATCTAGATCAAAACCAAATAAATAAAGAAGTTATTGATCTTAACGAATCGGCAGTAAAATTAACTGAAAAAATTTATTCAAACCTTTCTCCTTGGCAAAATGTTCAAGTTGCCAGACACCCAGAAAGACCTCATTTTGTTGATTATATTGAGAGAATCACTGATGAATTTGATGAATTGCATGGAGACCGTCATTTCTCAGATGATAGAGCGATCTTAGGGGGTATCGGAAAAATAGGAGAGTATAAAGTTGTAATTATTGGTCATGAGAAAGGAAGGTCAACGGAAGAGAAGATAAAACATAATTTTGGCATGTCTCAACCTGAGGGATATAGAAAGGCATGCAGGTTAATGAAGTTAGCTGAAAGGTTTAATTTACCTGTAGTGACCCTGATTGACACACCTGGAGCTTATCCAGGCATAGATAGCGAAGAAAGAGGGCAAAGTGAAGCAATAGCTAATAACTTGAAGGTTATGTCGTCGCTCAAGACCCCGATAATTGTAAATATTGTAGGAGAGGGCGGTTCAGGCGGTGCTCTTGCTCTTGGAGTTGGAGATCACATTAATATGATGGAACATGCTACTTATTCAGTAGCTTCTCCTGAGGCTTGTGCAAGTATTGTTTGGAGAGATGCGGAGATGGCTGCTCAAGCAGCAGAGGCCATGAAATTAAGTGCCGAAAACATACTTGAGTTACAGCTAATAGATGAAATCATTAAAGAACCTCTTGGAGGAGCTCATAGAAATTATGATCAAGCTTCATTAAAGATTAAAGATTCCATTATTAAAAATCTAGATCGTATTAATCAGATTCCACTAAATCAATTAGTAGAACAAAGGTATGAACGCCTTATGGGTTATGGCGCTTTATAAAATGACGCTTAATGAATTATCCTTTAAAGCATTAATAGAAAGGTTTGATAGAATTGGTGTTGCCTATTCAGGCGGTCTAGACTCAACAGTTTTATTGCACGCATTAAGTCAAGAGACAGCTTTAAAAAACAAAATTAATGCAATTCATATAAACCATTCAATCAGTCCTGATTCTGACAAATGGGAAGAATTTTGTAGAAAAAATGCTGATGAACTTGGAGTTCAATTCTTTTCTTATAAATTAGAAGAACAAAAAAATATTTCTGAAGATAATTTACGCAAAATTAGATATGAGAAATTTAATCAATGGGCTTCAAGTAAAGACCTTATTTTGACAGCTCACCACAAAGACGATCAAGTTGAAACGATACTTTTTAGGTTTATGAGAGGGACTGGTTTAAATGGACTTAAAGGAATTCCATCTTGGAGAAAAGATGGAAATACTCAATTCCATAGACCCTTGTTAGATGTCCCTAAGAGCGAGCTCTATGAGTACGCTCAAAATAAGAAACTAAAATGGGTTGAAGACGAATCAAACAAAGATATTAATATATCTAGAAACTTTATAAGAAATAAGTTACTACCAACAATAAAAGATAAGTGGCCTAGTGTAGAGAAATCAATTTTACATTTGTCTTCTGAAGCAATTAGGTCAAACACGATTCTCAAGAGTGTCGCTAAAGAAGATCTTGAAAGGTTGGTTATAAAAGAAAATTCTTATAATTTAAAAAAATACCTTTCCTTGCCTGAAGAAAGGACAGAAAACTTGTTATATTTTTTAATTAATTATGAAATTGGACTAGAAGCAAATTCAAATTACTTAAAAGAAATTGATCGATCTTTACGTAATTCAAATAACCTAGACAACATAGAATTCCCTTTAACGAGTAAAGACAATAATAAGATGTTCAAACTTAAAGTTTTAGAAGGAGAGATAAGCTTCCTGTCTGAAGGGGAGTTTCATAAATTGGATTCTTCTTATGTTTCGAATTGGGATTTAAGTTCTAAGTTAGAAATACCATCTGGATTCTTGAATGTAGAGAAAATTAAAGGAGAAGGCATAGATGACCTTTATCGGCAGAAACAAATATATGTAAAAGGCAGGTCAGGCGGAGAAAGGTGCAAGCCTTTTGGAAGAAATAAAAGCCAAAAGCTAAAGAAATTATTTCAAGAATATGACATTCCTCTATGGCAAAGAGATAGATTACCGCTTATATATATAGAAGATAAACTGGCTGCAGTAGGCGACCTATGGGTGTGTGAAGAATTCCATACAAAACCTAATAAACAGGGTATTTCTATAAATTGGACTGATAATTTAACAATTCAATAAAAAGAATTTTAATTAGCTTGACTCTCTAGCTCCTCTCTAAGCTCTTTATGCTTTTCTTTAGTTAAAGGATAAAACCACGTCAGAAAAAGTGCTGGAAGGAAGAACGCCGCACATCCAAGGCAATAATAAACCCTTAACGCAAGCATTGCTGATTCACTATTTTGAGTGCCTGGTATAAATCCTGAAAAATCTACCAATATAGCTGCCGCCCAAACAGCAATCATTGCTGAAACCTTAGCTATCATTCCATTCAACGCAAAGAAAGTTCCTGCACGTCTGCCTCCCGTTTTAAGAGAATCTAAATCCACTACATCAGCTAGCATAGAGGCTGGAAGGAATTGCAGCCCGCCAAAGCAAAACCCCTTTATGAGGAAAAGTATATGGAATTGATTGAAGTCTCCTCTTTCTAAGAAGAAACATAAAAAGCTAACTGTTCCTGTTCCTACAAGAGTTATACAAAAAGCTCTATGTTTACCTAATGTTTTACCTAACCAAAGCCAGAAAGGTATTCCTATTAATCCTGCGATAAAATATCTTGCATAAGACGCGCCAACTGTTTCAATTCCTATGACATCCCTAACAAACCAAAGAGATAAAGTATTTCTAAACGATTCTCCTGCTATAACTAAAAATATAATTAACAAAATCCTTACGAGAAGAGGGTTTTCCGCAGCATATTTAAGGCCTTCAAATAATGGAATCTTTTTTTCGACCTTCGGCATTGGATCTGGCACTTTCCAAAGTGCCCACGCAGCAAACATGGGTAATAATAGAATAATACCTATTCCCATGCTGGCTAAGATGTCAGTCATTTTTCCTGAGGTAGAGAAATCTTGGAATACAAAAATTGCCGCAAGCATTCTTTTTATCGAATCAAAGATAGTTATGCCTTGTCCTGAAACTTCTATAGCAAGTGGTATTAAGGCTGAAATTAGTAAACCAATTAGGGTCCATCCCTCTCTCCCACCAACTACTCTGGATCTTTGATGGTAGTCAGGAGAGATTTCCGCCCCCCATGCGCCATAAGGAATGCTAATTATTGTTGATCCTAAATACATAAGCATCATCCAAACAACAAAGTAGGTAATTGAAACCTCAGTGCCTGGAATAAATAACTTGTATATGGCTAACATCATCAGAGGGACGCCTAAAATAATCCAGGGTTTTCTTCTTCCAATGGAGGTTTTTGTAGAATCACCCAATTGACCAAGAATAGGGTCTGTAATTACATCAGTAAATCTTGCAACTAAAAGTAAATTTGCAATTATATAAAGCGGAATGCCTACAACTTCAGAATAAAAAGGAATTAACCAAATAGCTATAGGATAGCCAATCATTGCTAATGGTGTAGCTAAACCTCCGTAAGCTAATATAGTATTTCGCTTAACTTGTTGTGTGTTATCCATATCTCCCCAAATCCTTTAGGGATATATTAAAGATTTAACTTATATAGACAATCGATTTAGACCATTAATTACAGATTCCAAACCTGCAATTACAGTGTTTTGATGAATACCTACGCCCCAAACAGACTGTTCTTTATAAGAAATCTCTGAATAAGCTACAGCCTTAGCATCAGAACCTGAACTAATTGCATGTTGGTGGTAGTCAGCTATTTTTACGTCAAGCTCTAAATTTGTACTTAAAGCATTTATCATTGCGTCTATAGGCCCATTACCAGTTCCCTTTATGGTTTTAGTCTCATTTCCTTTATCGATCTTTATTTCTATTTCATCCTCTTGAATGCCTTCTTTATTCGCCCTTGAATTAATATGATGTTCCAAGAACTTAAAAGTCCCATTTACATTGAAATAAGTTTCTTGAAAGGTGTCCCAAATATCAGAAGCAGAGATTTCTTTTCCAGTTTTATCAGTAATCTTTTGGATAACTTGACTAAACTCTATTTGCAACCTTCTAGGC
>CABXQE010000033.1 GCA_902514295.1 uncultured SAR86 cluster bacterium
TAAAAGTTTGGAGAGATTATTTTGACATGAACACTTTCACTAAACCCTTCTCTAGTTAAACACTAAATATGCTTATTTACGAGCAAGACTCAAAAGTAGCTACAATTACTTTGAATCGCCCTGAAAAACATAATGCACTATCGGAAAAACTTAGGGATGAGCTTACTGATTGTTTAGATAAGATTGAAGGCAACAAAGATATTGATGTAACTATTTTAACTGGATCTGGACCTTCTTTTTGCGCAGGATTTGATATATCTGAATTTCAGACAGAAAATGTAGAAGCTGTGTTCAAACATGCTGTTAAGTATCATCATAAAGTTTATAACTTCTCCAAGCCATTAATTGCTGCAGTAAATGGTAAAGCTTTAGCGGGCGGTATGGATCTATCTGCAATGTGCGATTTAAGAATAATTTCAACCGAAGCTTCATTTGGCCAACCTCAAGTAAAGATGGGAATTGAAGCTGCCTTTGATTTAATGAGCACTGTACTTCCTGAAGCTGTAGCTAGAGAAATATGCCTTACAGGGAGGATAATGAGTTGTGATGAGGCTCTCAATAACAATTTTGCTAACGAAGTAGTTGAACCACAAGAATTATTAATACGTTGCAAAAAGATTGCTACAGAAATCTCGAAAAGTGGTAATACTAAAAAAATTAAAGCTGATTTTAAGTTGCTTCAGCCTAATTTATTTAGTTAATAATTAACTCTTAAAGCTCTCCAATAAGACAAGTAACTGCTTTAAACAAGCATCTGTATCGCCGTCATTGATTACAACGTGGTCCGCATATTTCTGATATAAGCTCAGTCTTTCGTTATAAGTATCTTGAAGACTTTGATTTGGTCCCCTGACTACACCCCTTTCCGAGAGATTCAAAATACGTTCGGATATATTTTCATAAGACACATCTAAGAAGATTACTTCAGATTCTTTTTTTAAGAAGTTCATGGCTGCATCAGACAAAACAGCACTACCGCCAGTAGCTAAAACAGTTTTATCTAATTTAATGGAGAGCAAAACCTCTTCCTCAATTTTTGTAAATTCTTTTCCGCCATGCTGATCAAGATAGCTCTGAATTGACTGATTGATCCTTTCTTCAATAATTGCGTCTCCATCCAAGAAATTAAATCCCAATAAGTTTGCTAATTTTATTCCTATGGTGCTCTTTCCAGCGCCAGCCATGCCTATTAGTGTTATTGACTTATCCATGCTTTAAAGGTCTTGAAAGAATTTAATAATATCATTTGCAGTTCTAGCAGGATCTTCATACATTGGCAAGTGGCCTATTTCAGGATAAATTTTGATTTCCGCATTATCAATATTCTCTTTAAAGACTAAAGATCTCTCAAATCCAGCTATATTATCTTCTTCTCCGTGAATAACTAACGTAGGAGCAGTGATCTTGGATAATGATTCAGGGCCATACATTTTTCTTCTGCCACCCATAGTCATAGAAAGAATGGCATCTCTAGATCCTTGCAACAAAACTAAATCATGAAACTGATTGGCATGATCAGCATTAGCAAATTGCTGATCATAAACTGATCTTTTAAGGCCTTCAGTTGCAAAAAACTTAGGCGTGTAATAATGAAGAAATTTTTTTAATAAAGCAGAATCCATCAATCTCCACACAATAGGAGTATTGTTTTCTCTTTCATCAAATTTCTTAACGTCTTCTTTGGACCCTACACCGCTTGAGGCAAACAATATTAGACCTTCCACCTTTGTTGGAAATTCTAAAGTATACCTCCAGGCCACCCCTCCTCCCATGGAATTACCTGCTATTGAAAATTTTTCTATTCCAAGCTCATTGGTTAATTTTGTTACCACATCAATAAAACCTTCTGTGGTGTAATCAGCAGTAGGTGTAGCTCCAGTAAGTCCAAAGCCGGGGAGATCTATACTGATAAGTCTAAAATCATTAACCAAGAAAGGAACCAACCTTTCAAAATTAAACAAGGATCCATTAAAGCCATGTAATAAAACTATTGCTGGATTTTCCGGTTTTCCTTCGTCTCTAAAATGAATTCTTGCACCATCGGGAAGATCTAAAAACTGAGAAGAACCGGTAGCGTACTTAGCTTCTAATTCTTTTCTAGGGACATCCAGATAAGTGCCTGAGTACACAAGCATAACAAGAATAGTAATTGTAAGAATTCCTATCCATTTCAAAGTCTTCTTCATGATACTTAGGACCTCGTTGAGCTAGTCATTAAAGAGAATCGAGTCTCTTGATTAGGAGAAGGAGTCTTAGGAATAAACTGAGCTGCTATTAAAGACAACAAAGCGAATAAAGCTCCTATGTAGAAAACTAGAGAATGAGACCATATCCATACAAGCCCTAATAATGCAGGAATAATTACTGCGGCAATGTGATTAATTGAAAAAGATACGCCTGCGCTACTAGCCATGTCCTTAGGGTCAGCAATCTTCTGAAAATACGTACTTATTGCAATAGCCATTGCAAAAAACATATGATCCAGAATATATAAAAAAGCAGCGATCGTAGCATTTTGAACAATTCCATAAGCAATAAAAACTATGATTAAACCGATGTATTCAAAAGTAAGAGCCCTTCTTTCTCCAAATCTTCCTATAAGCTGCCCTATTCTTTCTGCAAACACCCAATTAAAAGCATAATTAATTAGAAAGAGTAAGGTAACTTGAGAGGCACTATAGCCAAATTTCTCAACCATCAGAAAGGCAGCAAAAACTACGAAAATTTGTCTCCTGGCACCGGAAAGAAAAGTAAGTAAGTAATAAAGCCAATAACGCTTTCTAAGAACTAAATTCTGATTTTGTTCCACTTTAGAAGGGAAGGAAGGAAACCCTATGTACATGACAAAAGCTAATAAAACACAAATGCCTCCCGCTATTACAAAGTTTATGAAATAAGGCAATTGGAAGACCTCCAATAAGGCCCACAAACATCCGTAAACGATTAAAGAAGTTAAAGAACCAACAGCCAAAAGTCTCCCTAACACCATTGGAGCTTCTTCTTTAGATAACCATTGCAAACTTAATGATTGTTTTACCGCTTCAAAGTAATGAAACCCAGTGCTCATTAAGATAGTGGTGAAATACAGACCATAGACAGTTGGGAAAAATCCTGTCATGCATACACCTAACCCTAATAATGCCAAAGCAAAAACTGCGAAGGTCTGCTCCTTTATAATAAGAAGAACAAATATTAGGGTAAATGATAGAAATCCAGGGACCTCCCTAAGACTTTGTAAAATTCCAATCTCCACTCCAGTAAAAGCAGCTTTTTCTACGACAAAATTATTTAACATTGCTGACCAGGCATTAAAAGCTATAGGCATGGCTATAGACATGAGAATTAATAAAGAAATTGGATTAATCAGTCCTTTTTTGAAAACCATCTCTTTCATACTTGCAACTATACCTTTCTAGGTATTAAGGATACAAATTATTAGTTTAATGCCATCAAAATGCTAGCAACAGGCTCGGTTGGTAAGCAAGATTTACGTGAGGTTAAATCAACGTGAATTAAAAACTGGGTGCATGTAGCGCAAACTGTTCCTTGGGCATTTTTCATTTCATGCCTTAAATCTAATTTCTTACCTTCAGCTAAATGGATGCTAGTAAAAACACTTATTTTATCGCCAGCAAGGCACTCATTGAGATAACTAATTTGCATATCAACGGTAAAGTAGTTGAAACCTTGGGCGATATAGTCAACATCTGATCCTATACGACGCAAAATGATATCACTGGCCTTAGAAAACACTTCGGCATAGCGGCTATCATTCATATGACCATTAACATCAAGCCAGCTGGTGGGCACTACACGACTAGAGGTCAGTACAGGCGATCGTTGAGTTAGTATTTCAGAAGGCTTAACCGATGTGCTTTCCAGTGATTCATCTACCGCATTAAGTTGATTTCCAACACCCCAGTCCTTGGTCTTAAGTGATCTCATCAAAGCGACTAGATTATCGTCACGAATATGTTCCAGTTCAGTAATTGAATAGTGGTCTGACTGCTGGTCAGATTGCAAAGCGATCTTTTTAATTAATTCTTCAGACAACTCTGGTACCTCCATAAGTCTTGTCCATGGCCATTTTAACGCAGGACCAAATTGCTCAATAAAGTGCTCCATGCCATCTTCACCACCTGCTATTCTATAAGTCTCAAACATGCCCATTTGGGCCCATCTCAAACCAAAACCATAACGAATAGCATCATCAATTTCTTTTGTTGTGGCTATATCGTCGTTGATTAGCCAAAGACTTTCCCTCCACATTGCTTCAAGTAAACGATCTGCAATATGGGCGTCAATTTCTTTACGAACGATTAAAGGGTGCATGCCTAATTGTTTCAAGATCATGGCAGCTTTTTCTGTGGTTTTTGAATGACCTACTAATTCAACTAAAGGAATTAAGTAAACTGGGTTGAAAGGATGCGCAACAATAATTTGTTCTGTATTTGAAGACACGTCTTGCAGATCAGAAGGTTTGAAGCCTGATGTAGACGAGGCTATGATTGCGTCCTTAGAGCAGTGAGCTTGTATTTCTGTAAAAACTTCCTGTTTTAGGTTCAAGTGTTCGGGTATTGCTTCACAAATCCATTGAACGTCACTGACTGCTTCGCTAATGTTTGAGCAAAATATCAAAGAGCCTTCATCAGGGAGAAGGTACTCGAATAAACCGGGTAACGAGCGACGAGCATTTTCAATCACTTGGTTAATCTTTAGCTCTGCTTCATGGTCAGGATCAAAAACTTTGACGTCAAAACCCATTAATAGAAATCTAGCGACCCAGCCACCGCCGATAACACCGCCGCCGATAACAGCAAACTGTATCTTTTTTTCAGATGCGCTCATTTATAGATGATTAAACGGTTATCGAGGTGCACGTTTGGTTAAGTCTAAAAGGTTGCGAACTTCTTGTGGATTCATAAGTGTTGAACCCATTGCTTCTACAATGGTAGTGGCTTTATGTACTAAGGATTCGTTTGTGGCTAATACGTCTTTTTCTAACCAAATATTATCTTCCAAGCCAACTCGTACATTACCTCCTGCCAAGATAGATGCAGCTACATAAGGCATCTGATCACGGCTAATTGAGAAAGAAGACCAGTGCCAATTACTTGGGATATTATTAACCATAGCCATATAGGTATTTAAATCATTAGGGGCGCCCCAAGGTATACCCATGCAGAGCTGGACTAAGGCAGGATCTTCTATAATACCTTCTTCAACTAACTGTTTAGCAAACCACAGATGACCTGTATCAAATACTTCAATTTCAGGTTTAATTCCTAGTTCTGTCATCATTCTTCCCATGGTTCTTAGCATGTCAGGGGTGTTGGTCATCACATAATCTCCTTCCCCAAAATTCATTGTTCCACAATCTAAGGTGCATATTTCAGGTAAGCAATCGGCGATCGGCTCCATCCTGCTCTCTGCACTGCCCATATCAGTATCATCTTGCAGAGGTAGTGGTGCTGATGGTGGACCAAAGAACATGTCTCCACCCATACCTGAAGTGAGATTTAAAACAACATCAGTTTTTGAGTCTCTAATACGGTCAGTTAATTCTCGATACAGGGCTGGATCTCGAGAAGGAGTTCCTGTCTCAGGGTCTCGAACATGGCAATGTACAATAGCAGCACCCTCTTTCGCTGCTGCGATAGCACTGTCAGCAATTTGTTTTGGTGAGCGAGGGACGTTTGAACTTCGATCTTGTGTATTGCCAGATCCAGTTATTGCACAAGTAATAAAAATATTTGGCTTTGTTTCTAATGGCATAGCAAACCTCCTTTTTTTTCAAGTAGTAACTTTACCTGAAAATAACTTATTGAAACTTCTGTTTTCATTTTAATCATCTTCTCTTTTAGCCGTGGAAAGGCTCTCTGTATGGCCATCAATGGCAAGCATTTGTCCTGTAATCTTTCTTGCTAAAGGTGATAATAAATACACTATCATTCCGGCAATCTCTTCTGCATCAATAAAGGTTTTCATTGATGTTTGACTTAAATAGGCGGCCTTAATTTCTTCTGGTGAAACACTTCGATACTTAGCTTCTCGTTCTATGACTTGTTCAATACGCTCACCATTTACCGAGCTAGGGCAAATAGTATTAATACGAATATTATCCTCGCCATATTCCATGGCCCAAGTTTTAGTTAAACCTATTAATCCCCATTTTGTTGCCGAGTATGAAGATCGTAGAGGAGTGCCCATGAATGAAGAGGTTGAGCCAATATTTATAATAGATCCTCCACCTGCAGATCTTAAAAGAGGAATTGCTGATTTAGTGCTTAGAAATGTTCCATTTAAATTTACACTTAATGTATTTTT
>CABXQE010000034.1 GCA_902514295.1 uncultured SAR86 cluster bacterium
TCATCATCTATTGCTTTTCTGACTACAATTGCTCTGAGCCTTAAATTTTCTCCACCTGCCGAATCTTCAATAAGCATTCTTGTAAGCAATCTTCCTATTCTTCCGAAACCATACAAAACAATGTCTTGAGCTTTATCAAGTATAGCCCCTGATTTGCCTATTAAATCTTCCACAGATTCTTTAACAAACTCTTCTAAACTAAGGCCTTTATCTTCAAATAAATAAGCAGCGGCGATAATACCTATATCTATTTCCGCTGGACCAAGTTCTAATTCACTTAATGCAACAATGACCTGATAAGTCTCAAATTCACTCAATTCATTATTCTCTGTTTCCCTAACAAATCTATGAGCATTCATGATCTCAGAAACTGATAGATTAACTAAAGGCTTCCCGTACAAGAGAAGATGTACATTACTTCTGTAAATGCGACCTATCATAGGAAGCATTTCCTCAGCTAATGCTTGGCGATATTGAAAATCGCCAAATGGATCTTTAGGAGGCTCTGGTCTTAACCTCTTATCTGGTTGGTCTTTTGTCATAACTTTATAAAGAAGTATATTGTTTTAAATGGAAGTCTGCATTACCAAAGATTGTTCCTATTGTAGTTAATCTTTTAAAGTAATGACCTACATTTAATTCATCCGTTACACCCATACCTCCGTGTAACTGAACGGCTTGCTGCCCAACAAATTTTCCTGCTTTACCAACTTGGTATTTAAGTCCTGAAATTGCTTTTTTAGCATCAGGAGCCCCTTCTTCATTTTTCATAGTAGCCATGTATAGAAGTGATTTACATTGTTCATATTCCATGAACATATCTACCATTCTATGTTGAAGAACTTGGAATTTTCCAATAGGAGTTCCAAACTGCTCTCTTGTTTTCGTGTACTCAACCGTTGTCTTGTATAAAACCTCCATAGCTCCTACAGCTTCTGCTGATATTGCTAAAATAGATCTATCTATAGATTCATCTAGAATATTGAAGCCTTCATCCAATGAGCCGATTAAAGATTCACTTGGTACAGATACATTCTCTAAATTTAAATCGGAGGCCTTTCTTCCATCAACAGTTTTATAATCAGTTCTAGTTAAACCAGTTACATCAGAATCAACTAAGAACAAAGAAATACCTTTCTTATCAAGTTGTTTTCCTGAAGTGCGTGCAGAAATAATGAACTTATTGGCGGATGGTCCATTCATAACTACGGACTTAAATCCATTGATTACGAAGTTTCTTCCATCTACCTTTGCTTCTGTAACTACATCAGAGAGATTAAACCTGCTTTGTGGTTCAGCGTAAGCTAATGCCAAATGCATTTCTCCGCTTATAACAGAGCCTATAACTTCACTTTTTTGTTCATCAGTTCCGTATTGGTCTAACAAGCCAGAAGACATGACTATCGTTTCCAAAAAAGGCTCAACTACCAGACCCTTACCAAATTCTTCCATGATAAGCATTGTTTCTATAGAAGAACCTCCAAAGCCACCATTGTCTTCAGATATTGCTATTCCTAACCAGCCAAGTTCGGCAAAAATTTTCCAATTATTAGCTCCAAATCCTAGGTCAGAATTCGATAACTCCTGTCTTGTTTCCCAGTCATATTCTTTTTGAATAAATTGTTCAACCTGATCCTGGATCATTGTTTGTTCTTCATTAAATGTAAAATCCATAATTTAAAGTCCTAAAATTGCTTTTGATATAACGTTACGTTGAATTTCATTGCTACCACCATAAATGCTTACCTTTCTATAGTTTAAGTAATGCGGCATTACAGGTGCAGCGTAATCTGGTCCTACCGTTTCATTGGAACCTATTTCATTCTCTAGATAAAAAGGATGAGCATAATAACCAAGCATTTCAACAAATAATTCAGATATTGTTTGTTGTAATTCAGTTCCTTTAATCTTCAAAATAGAAGACTCTGCTCCAGGAGAACCGCCTTGAGACATGGCAGCTAAAGTTCTAAGTTCAGTAAATTCAGTAGCTGTTAATTCGATTTCTGTTTCTTCAATCTTACTTCTAAATTGAGAGTCTTCTAATAAGGAACCCTCACCTAAAGGTATTTCTGAAGATAACTCTTTAAGCCTTTTTAGTTCTCTTTTAAGAGCTGCTATACCTGCTATCCCGCTTCTTTCATGTGCTAGCAAGAATTTAGCAATATTCCAGCCCTGCCCTTCTTCTCCAATTAGATTTTCTTTTGGGACTTCAACATTATCTAAATAAACCATATTAACTTCGTGAGATCCATCTATTGTTATGATAGGTTTAACTTCAATTCCAGGCGTTGACATGTCTATTAGTAAAAAGCTTATACCTTCTTGCTTAATTGGTGTTGTTTCAGTTCGGACTAAACAAAAAATCCAATCTGCATGCTGAGCTAAAGTTGTCCAAGTCTTTGTTCCGTTAACAATGTATTTATCATCAACTAATTCTGCTTTAGTTTTTAACGACGCGAGGTCAGAGCCAGAACCAGGTTCAGAATATCCCTGACACCACCAAATATCACTATTGAGTATTGAAGGTAGGTGTTTTTCTTTTTGATCTTCAGTTCCGAAACTATAAATAACAGGGGCACACATACCCATTCCGAATGGGATAGTGGTAGGAGTATTGGCTTTAGCCAATTCTTCTTGAAGTATATATTTTTCTGTAACTGAAAGTTCTTTGTAACCAGAAAATTCAGTTGGCCAGTTAATAGCAAACCATCCTTTATTATGAAGGATTTTCTGCCATCTTATTATTTCTTCTTTCTCTAAAGGTATCCTCTTGTCTTGTTTTTCTTTTATATCAGTAGGGTATTCATTATCTAAAAAGGAAACCACCTCCTTTCTAAAAGAGAGATCAGAATCTGAAAAAGTTAAGTCCATTTTGTATAACCTAAAATTAAAAAAAAATAATTATACACTTACCTATATAATTTTCATTTTTTGATTACTAAAATAAGCTTTAAGACTAGTGACAAAAAGACTTAGCACCCTTACAGGTTTAAAAAATCTGGAATTAAACTCGCCTAAACAAAATCTATTTGTAACCAAAGACACCCAATCAGCAAAATTATTGTTTGGAGAACTTAAAGATGAATTTAATTGCTTAATTCTTGAAGGTTCTGAACTACTACCTTACGATTTTTTTTCTTCTTCACCTGTAATTAGAGCTAGCAGATTAAATTGCTTTTCCGAATTAACTAAGCAATTAGATATTAATCTTATTGTGTCTGTACAAACACTACTATCTCCTTGCCCAGACATAAGTCATGTTATGCCTATCAATAATATGAAAGTTGGAGATAAATTGGACCTAGATAATGTATTAGACCTTTTAAGCAATAATGGATATTCAAAATCAGATTTCGTTTCAGTTCCTGGTGAATATGCTCTTAGAGGTTCTATTTTAGATATTTTCTTAACTAGCGAAAAGGAACCTATAAGAATTGAATTTTTTGGAAACGATATAGAGAGTTTACGCATTTTTGATTCGCAAACTCAGATTGCGAGCGAACAGATTCAATCTATCAATCACCTTCCTTCATTTGAATACCCGCTAAACGAAAAAAGCACAATTAATTTTAAGAATAATTGGAGAAGCAAATTTAATGTTTTTGAAGGTGATTCGGAAATTTTTACTAAAATTATGAGAACGAGGCCAGCAGAAGGGGTTGAAATATATTTACCGCTCTTTTATGGACATAAAACTAACCTTTTAGGTTATTTAATAAATATGAAAACAATTCATATACAAGATGGGGTATCTGAAGAAGCTCTTATCTTTCAAGATCTAATAAATGAAAGGTATGAAGAATATAGATATGATCAAAAAAGACCTCTTTTACCTCCTGATGATTTATTTATTGAACTTAAAGAATTTCTTGAGCATGTAAAAGATAGAAAAGTATATAACTTTAAACTAGCTAAAAACACAGAAATAGAATTTGAAGAGACGGAATTAAAAGAAAGAAATGAAAAAAGCGACCTAGGTTTACAAAATATGCCTACCCAGAATGACTTAGTAGTTCATTTAACACATGGCATTGGAATATTTAATGGTTTAAAGCATATTGATACATTTTTAGGAATGACTGACTGCCTTGAGATTGAATACGCAAATAGCAGTAAAGTTTACGTTCCAATAGAGCACATGAACCTAGTTTCTAAATATTTTGGTCCAAAAGATAGATCTATTGATGTATTGGGTTCAAAAAGATGGATCGCTAGAAAAGATAAGGCATTAAAGCAAACATTTGATACTGCTGCTGAGTTATTACAAGTTCAAGCTAAAAGATCTAGCAGAAAAGGATTTTCTTATGAAGTTCCTATTAAAGAGTATCAAGTATTTTGTTCAAAATTTCCTTATCAAGAAACATTTGATCAAAAAAAGACTATTGATGAAGTAATTGTTGACATGCAAAAGCCTGTTCCTATGGATAGATTAATTTGTGGAGAAGTTGGTTTCGGTAAGACTGAAGTTATCATGAGAGCCGCTTTCATTGCTGCTTTTAATAAAAAACAAACCTGTGTTTTAGTTCCAACAACACTCTTAGCAAGCCAACACTTCTCAAGCTTTATAGATAGATTTGAAAATACTGGGGTTGAAATTGGAGTTCTATCTAGAAATATAAAGAACAAACAAAAAGATGAGCTTCTGCTTAAGTTAAGTGAAGGAAAAATAGATATCCTTATAGGAACTCATGCAGTTTTACAGAATAATGTTAAGTTTGCTGATTTAGGCCTCCTGGTTATAGATGAAGAACATAGATTTGGTGTGCGTCAAAAAGAAAAAATTAAATCTTTAAAAGAAGAAGTTGAAATAATAAGTCTTTCAGCAACACCTATACCTAGATCATTAAATTTTGCTCTAACTGAGTTAAAGGACCTGTCAATTATTGCTACTGCTCCAGATGACCGTTTGCCTGTAAAAACTTTCGTATATTCTTTTAATGAGAATCTAATTTACGAAGCCATACAAAGAGAAAGTTTAAGAAATGGTCAAACTTATTATCTTTGTAATGACCTGAGGTTAATAGAAGATAGAAACCAAAGGTTAAAGTCTAGATTTCCTGGTTTAAAAATTGAGATTGTTCATGGACAACTCAACAGTAAAGAAATAGAAGAGAAAATGATTTCCTTTCATGCTAACGAAATTGATGTTTTAGTTTGCTCAACAATAATTGAAAGTGGGATCGACGTACCCAACGCTAACACTCTAATAGTCGAAGAAACAGATAAATTAGGTTTAGCGCAGTTACATCAATTAAGAGGTAGAATTGGTAGAAGTAACAAACAGGCTTATTCTTACTTCTTGAGATCAAGACATATAATTTCAAAAAAATCTGCAGATAAAAGGTTAGAAGCTCTGCAAGAAACAGATTCATTATCAGCAGGATTCTTATTAGCTTTAAAAGATCTTGAAATAAGAGGAGCAGGTGAAATTCTCGGCTCTAATCAAAGTGGTGTTTTCGACTCCATAGGTCTAGATTTATATACGAGAATGATAAAGAAAGCTGCAGACTTTATAAAAAATGGAGATCTTGATTTCCATAACCTAGACGAATTGCCTGAAGTGAATATCAATGAAAGCTGTTTAATTCCTGAAGAGTATCTTCCGGATATCAATGTAAGACTTTTAATGTATAACAGAATCGCTTTAGCAAGCTCTGAAGAAGATTTAAGAAAAATACAAGTAGAGATGATTAACCGTTTTGGCTTATTACCTATTGAAATTAAACACTTCTTTTATCAAGCAGAGCTTAGATTGTTAAGCGAAGAAAATTCGATAACTAAGATCAACTTTAATAAAGATAAGATAAATATCTTTTTTAAAAATAATGATCTAAATACCTCCCTTATTAATGCTGAAGATATAGAATCTAAGATAAATATGACAAAAGATGTAATTAAAGTCATCAGTCAAAATGCCAATTAAACGTTTTATTTTTCTTCTTATATTTTCTTATCCTGTATATGCAGTCGTTACACCTGATG
>CABXQE010000035.1 GCA_902514295.1 uncultured SAR86 cluster bacterium
AAAAATTCTCATCATCATCCAATCTTGAGATTCTGCTAGGGTCAACCCCTATCTTTTCTATCCATATTTGCTCAGATTCATCATCATCCTTATGAACGGTTATCCATAATTTTTCTGCAGGTATGTTATACCTCTCTGTTAGAAGCTCCCAAGCGAATGCTATTGCTCCTTCTTTAAAGTAATCTCCGAAACTAAAATTACCTAACATTTCAAAAAATGTATGGTGTCTTGCCGTATAACCAACGTTATCTAAATCGTTATGCTTTCCTCCAACCCGTAGACATCTTTGGGAGCTTGTTGCCCTGGTATAGCTTCTTTTTTCTACTCCTAGGAGTAAATCCTTGAAAGGAACCATGCCCGCATTAGTAAACAATAATGATGGGTCATTGTGTGGTATTAATGAAGCACTTTCTACTAACTCATGGCCATTTTCCTGGAAATATTCTAGGAAAATATTTCTAATTTCATTAGTAGTAAGGTTTTTCTTCATTTACTTACGAAAATATCTCATCAAAGAAATTAATCATAGATTGCCAAGATCTGTTGTTTGAGTCTTCATTAAATTGAGTTCCTAATGAAGGATCGTTTGCTTCGGGGTTTGTAAATGCATGGTAGGTATTTCCATAACTATGTAACTGCCAGTCTGCATTGGCTTCCGTCATTTCTTTTTGGAAATCATCCACCATATCTAATGGAACCATCGGATCTCTTTCTCCATGTAAAACTAAAATCTTTGACTTTATTCCAGCTTCAGCTATTTCAGATCCCATCAAAAGTCCATGAAAACTAACCACTCCATTAAGCTCAGTACCAGATCTTGCAAGATCTAAGACCACCAAGCCTCCAAAACAATAACCTATGGCTGCAGTATTATTTACGTCAACTCCCTTTAAAGATTTACCACTATTAAATGCCGCATTAATAACCCCTTTTAATTGATCTCTATTTTCAACAAGAGGTGTCATTAAAGATTGATTCTCTTCAGTACTCGAACCTACTTTTCCATCTCCATACATGTCAACCGCCATGGCCACATAACCAAGATCAGCAAGGTCTTGTGCTCTTTCTTCTACAAATGAGTCTCTTCCAGCCCAGGTATGAGCTATGAGAACTAAAGGTGCTAATTTTTTTTCTGGGTAAGCAACATAACCTAAATAGTCTTTGTCTTCGTATTGATAAGTTATAACTTCTGTTTCCATAATCTTCTCCTATAATTCCTCTAATTCGCCTTTAAAACGCTTAGAATTTTCTACGTAATGATGAGCTGAAAGTATTAATCCATTCTTTTGGTCCTTATTTAGTTCTCCCTTAACCTTACCTGGAGATCCCATAACAAGAGACCCATCTGGTATCTCCGTACCTTCAGTTATTAAAGTGTTAGCCCCTATTAAGCAACCCTTACCTATTTTTGCACCGTTTAAGACAACAGAATTGATTCCAATAAGGCTGCCATCTCCAATGCTACAGCCATGCAGCATGACTTTATGTCCAATCGTTACGTCTTTACCGATATCTAAAGGAAATCCAAGATCAGTATGGAGAACTGAACCATCCTGAACATTACTTCTTTCTCCAACCGTGATCAGCTCTGTATCGCCTCTTAGGATTGCTCCAAACCAAACACTAGAATCTTTGCAGAGTTTTACTTTCCCTAAAACTGTTGCATTATCGGCAACGTAATAATCACCTTCTATAATTGGCTGATCTTTACCTAATTTGTATAACATTTATTTTCCTAATCAATTCCCTTTCGTTTTTAAATCTATTCCAGCATCTAATGTAATATTCAAAAAATCTACAGTCATCATTGCTGTTAGTCCCCATATTATAAAAGATTCAAATTTATAAGCTGGCATAAAAAATGATTCTCCATTCTTTTTAATATGGTCATTCCTGTGCCTTTTGTCCTCTAAAAGAAAGCTTATAGGTACTCTAAAGCAAGCCTCTATCTCTTCAGAATCATTATTTAACTTGATATCAGGAGGAACAATGCCTACATAAGGAGTTACACTTACATTATATCTGGAAACTACTGTGTCAGTAGAACCTATAATATGAACTTGTTCCCTATTTAAACCTGTTTCTTCTTCAGATTCTCTTAAAGCAGTTATTTCTAAAGAAATATCATCTTTCTCGTGCATGCCTCCTGGAAAAGATACCTCTCCCCCGTGAGAGCCTACTTTATTAGACCTTAAGGTATAAATTAATTCTGGATCATCGCAATCTACAATTCCTATAAGTACAGCCGCTTTCCTTAAGTCCTCAACAGGAGGGTTTCCTTCATATACCTTTAACTTACTTGTTATCTGATTAAGCATTATTTATTTAATTCTATTTAGGCAGATAGTTTATACTTCTAGCGCCTTAAATCGAAATAAAGAAATATAAATGAAATTTTGCAGCGATTGCGGATCAAAAGTAGAAAAAAGAATTCCAGAAGGAGATAATCTTGAAAGAGATTGTTGCACTAAGTGTGATTCTATTCATTATTCAAATCCAAGAGTTATCGTTGGAACTGTTCCTATTAAAGATAATAAAGTTCTTCTCTGTAAAAGAGCTATTCAACCTAGATATGGTTTGTGGACTTTACCTGCTGGTTTTCTTGAGAACGGTGAAACCATTGAAGAAGGAGCCTTTAGGGAAACTAAAGAAGAGACTAACACTGAAGTAAAAATGGGTAAACTTTATGCAATATTTAATATCCCCCAAATTAATCAAGTTTATATGCTTCATTTAGCTGAGGTAATAAATGAAGATTACTGTAAAACTTCAGAAAGTCTTGAAGTGGAATTTTTTGGTGAAAGTGATATTCCTTGGGAGGAATTGGCCTTCCCGTTTGTTCCAACTACTTTAAAGAATTATTTTAAAGATTGTAAAAAAGATGAATACCCACTAACAACGCAAATCATAGAAAGGCCTCCTAGAAAGGTTAACTAACAAAATCTTTTGCATTATTAAAAAACTTTATCCAAGGTCCATATTCTTCCCAATCTTTTGGGTGCCAAGAATACTGAGAAGTTAAAAAGGCCCTCTCGGGATGAGGCATCATGATGGTCACGCGTCCTGACTTATTTGTAACTCCAGCTATACCAGAAGGTGAGCCATTAGGATTCTCTGGATAGCTTTCAGTAGATTTACCTTGATCATCTGAATAGACCATGGGGTTTAGGTTTCCGGAAGTTAACTCTGAAAAATCTTCCTCACTCAATTCAGCCCTTCCTTCACCGTGGGCTACAGGTATAGGCATTATAGATCCTGCCATGTCTTTGAAAAAAATTGATGGCGATTCCTGAATCAAGACTTGGCTCAATCTAGCTTCAAATTTCTCAGAATTATTTCGTTTAAATATTGGCCAGGCATCTGTTCCAGGAATTAGACTAGATAATAAAGATATAGTTTGGCAGCCGTTGCATATACCTAGAGAAAAAACTTCTTCATTAGAAAAGAATTCTTGGAATTGATCTCTAAGAGCCTCGTTATAAAGAATATTAGTAGCCCATCCTCCTCCAGCTCCAAGTACGTCCCCATAAGAAAAACCTCCGCAGGCCACAAGGCCTTGAAATTCATGTAAATGAGAATCACCGGATATAAGATCCGTCATGTGAACATCTATGCAATCAAACCCAACCCGATCAAAGGCTGCTGCCATCTCAACTTGTCCGTTGATGCCTTGCTCTCTGAGTATAGCTAAACGAGGCTTCGTTTTACTAATAGAAAAAGTAGAAGGAATCTTAAAAGAAAGAGATGGTTTTATTCCTTCTCTTTCTGAATCAATATCATATAAATATTCAGACTTAGCGGTTTCGGGGTTATCTCGTAAAGACTGAATTTCATAGCTAACTTTATGCCATTCCTTTAAGAGCGTCTTTAAAGACCATTGATGGATGGTTTTATTATTAGAAATTAACTTAATATCTTTATCCTTGTTCAAAACTCCAAAAACATAAGAGTGTTCTTTTAAAGAGCAAGAATCTAATGCTCTCATAACCAATTCCTCATCTTCATTAGCTACTTGAATAACAACTCCAAGTTCTTCATTAAATAAATCTGACACAACGTCTTCTGGATTTGATAGTAAAAGATCTAGCTTTATATCTATTCCTAATCTTCCAGCAAAAGCCATTTCTATCGAAGTAGTAATAAGACCACCGTCAGATCTGTCATGATACGAAAGTATTTTTTTATCCTTTAATAAACCATGAATTGTGTTAACGAAATTTGGCATCTCTTTTATACATTCAACATCAGGAACATCTCCACCAAATAAAGAGCTTACTTGTGAAGCTATACTTGAACCAAGTCTACGATTTCCTTTTGATAAATCTATTAAGATTAATTTAGATTCTTTATCAATTAATTGAGGTGTTACAGCTAAATTTATATCTTTAATTGCGGTAAAAGCTGAAATAATCAAAGAGAGAGGAGAGGTTACAGACTTATTTTTTCCTTTATCTTCCCATTCAGTAGACATAGAAAGAGAATCTTTACCTACGGGAATAGCTATCTCCCATTTAGGACAAAGGCCCATTCCTATTGCTTCCACTGCTTCGTAAAGATCTTGATCACCATCTAACTTTTCAGGCGAACCCATCCAATTTGCAGAAAGTTTTACATCGGATAACTTAGAAATTCCTGATGGCAATATATTTGTAACCGCTTCTGCTACAGATATTCTTGCAGCAGCAGCAGGGTTTATTATTGCCGCAGGAGTTCGTTCTCCTATGGACATTGCTTCTCCAGAAGTTCCGGAAAAACCTGATCTAGTCATTGCGTAATCTGATACAGGCACTTGCCAAGGGCCAACAAGCTGATCTCTGTTAATTAAACCTGTTACTGTTCTATCACCTATAGTTATAAGGAAATTTTTACTTGCTACAGCAGGATGTCTTAAAACTTTAAATAATAAACTTTCAAGATCATTGTCAGGTATCTTTAATTCGCCAAAATCCTTTCTCTTAACGGAGAAAGATCTGAAACTTTTTGGAGGCTTTCCAAATAAAATATCCAAAGATAAGCTGATTGGGTAATTATTGAAATGTTCGTCGTAAACTTCTAATTGATTTCCTTTTGTTATCTCACCAACTATTGAAAAAGGACACCTTTCTCTAAGGCAAAAATTGGTAAACATGTCTATTGACTCCTCAGCTATAGCTAAGACATACCTTTCTTGAGATTCATTACACCATATTTCCATCGGGGTCATGCCTGGCTCTGCATTGGGAATATCTCTTAAATTGATTAAACCTCCGTGACCACTGTCTTTAACCAATTCTGGTATAGCATTTGAAAGTCCGCCTGCTCCAACATCATGAATAAATAATATAGGATTGTTATTTTCTTCTTGCCAACACCTATCTAAAACTTCTTGGCATCTTCTTTCCATTTCAGGGTTCTCTCTTTGCACAGAAGCAAAATCTAAATCAGTGTCTCCTTCGCCTGAAGAAAGAGATGAGGCAGATCCTCCCCCTAAACCAATCAACATAGCTGGCCCACCTAAAACAACCAGTCTTGAACCTATGGGAACTTCAGATTTGTTAATGTGTTCACTTTTTATATTTCCTAGGCCACCAGCAAGCATTATCGGCTTGTGGTAACCAAATTGTACATTCTTGCCTTCATGCAGAAGCTCCATTTCAAAAGATC
>CABXQE010000036.1 GCA_902514295.1 uncultured SAR86 cluster bacterium
TCTTGATTCCGTTGCTGATTTAGTTGTTTCTTTAACCAATCAGTAATATAGAATGCTTCCTTTTTTTCTAATCTAATGAGTAAACTTATAGTTAAGAAGTTTGGCGGGACGTCAGTAGCTAATGCTGAAAGGATAGAAGCAGTAGCCGACATAGTTGAACAAACAATCAACGAAGGCAATAGAGTAACGGTTGTCCTTTCTGCCATGGGCAATAACACTGACGAACTTATTAAGTTAGCTAAAGAAATCAACCCTGAACCAGATCTCAGAGAATATGACGCTTTGGTATCTACAGGAGAGCAAGTTTCAGTTGCTCTCCTGGCTATGGAACTCTTGAAGAGGGGTATTCAAGGAAAATCTTATACTGCTTATCAATTGGGTATTAAAACTAACTCTAGCCATAGTCGAGCCAGAATATTAGATGTAGATGTGAATAAGATAACAAAAGAACTGGAAGAAGGGGTTGTTCCTGTTATTACAGGTTTTCAAGGAATGAATGAGCTTGGTGATATAACAACCCTAGGAAGAGGAGGTTCGGACACTACTGGAGTAGCTTTAGCGGTTGCTCTTAATGCGGATGAATGTCAGATTTATACTGATGTAGATGGCGTGTTTACTACAGATCCTAGGGTTTATGAAAAGGCTAAACTCTTAAAGAATGTTAGCTTTGAAGAAATGTTAGAGTTGTCCAGTATGGGGGCTAAAGTTCTTCAACTTCGTGCAGTAGAATACGCAAGTAAATTTAATATGCCCATAAGAGTACTTTCTAGTTTTAACCAAGGCGAGGGCACTTTAGTTCAAGAGGAGAAAAATATCATGGAAAGACCAATTGTTTCGGGAATTAGCAGCATAGATACTGAAGCTAAGTTAACCATTAGGGGAGTACCTGATATTCCTGGTGTTGCAGCAAAGATATTAGGTCCTATTAGTGATGCTGGTATCGATGTAGATGTAATTGTTCAGAACGTAGGTGCGGACAATACGACTGATTTTACTTTCACTGTAGATAAATCTAATTTTTCTAAAGCAGAAAACATTTTGAAGGAAGTCTCAAGCTCTCTTGGAGGAGGCCTGGTCGAGGCAGATGACGATATAGCTAAAATTAGCATAGTTGGTAGAGGTATGCGCGCAAATGCAGGCGTGGCAAGTAAGATGTTTCAGGCATTAGCAGATAACGAGATTAATATCTTGATGATTACAACTTCGGAGATAAAGATTTCAGTTGTTATTAACAAAGGAGAAATGGAAGAGGCTATAAAGGCTCTCCATGATGCTTTTGATTTAGATAAAGAATTAGACGGTTAATGGACTTTTTAATTGAATTGTTGGGTCTAGAGCAGGGCATGCTCAGAGGCTTTGTTTTTGGTGTAGTGCATGTAGGCATATTGATAATAGGCTACTACTCAGGTTGGAGTATCAACAGACTGCTCAAAAAAACTTCTAATGGACACATAGCAGGGATTATTGGAGCAGTAATAGCTCACATACTTGCAGATATTATAGCGTCTTTACTTGATCCTACTATGAGATCAGCAGCTTTGGGAATTCTTTTAGGAGGGCTTCTACCTCTTTTGTTTATTCCAATTCTTGAAAAGTACGTCACTAAGAGTGATACACACATAATGGTTGGGGACCATGAAGATATAGAGGAAGATCTTAAATCACATAAACATTAATACTTCCCTGCAATTCAGAAACTTCCTAGATTTATTCAAAAACACTTGTGAATAAGAATCATTCTCATTTATAATGAGAATCATTCCTATTATGGGAATGATTATTATTATTATTTACAAGAGGTAAAGAATGAAAAAGCTTAATCTAATAGCACTTACTTCTCTATTTGTTTCAATAATTACTGCGGAAGTAGAAATTGAAACTGTAGAGATTATTGGCTCGGTAGAAGACGCAAAAGAAATTGCTGGCTCTGCTTCGGTTATAACTGAAGAGGAATTAGAAGCTTATGAATACACTAATATCCATAAGATCTTATCCAATGTTCCAGGGGTTAATTTTAGACCAGAAGAAGGCTATGGATTAAGACCTAATATTAGTATCAGAGGTACTTATGCGGATAGATCTGGAAAAGTAACACTTATGGAAGACGGTGTCCTTATAGCACCTGGTCCGTATTCAGCATCTTCTGCTTATTATTTCCCTACTGCTGGAAGATTAGCAGGAGTTGAGGTCTTAAAAGGTCCTGCTGCTATATCTCAAGGTCCTTACACTATAGGAGGAGCAATCAACTTGCTTAGTACCCCTATAGCTGATGAAAGTGGCGGTATGATTAATCAAGAATTTGGAGAAGATGCAACTTCTAGAACCCATATCCATTACAGTTTTGTAGGAGAAAGGTTGGCCATGATGGTTGAATCTCATCTATGGGAATCTGGCGGTTTTGATACTATAAAAGGGTATAGTCAAGATACTGGCTTCGATAAAGAAGATACAGTTATCAAGTTAAGACTTACTTCTGAACCTGGAGCAAAAGTCTATCAAGAAGTTAACTTCAAATATCAAGATTCTGATGAATTATCTGAGCAAACTTACGTTGGTTTGGCAGATGCTGATTTCAGAAAAGATGCTCATGAACGTTATGGTTTATCTGCTTTAGATAACATGGACAATGAACATAAGACAAATCAAATAAGCTATTTAGCTGATTTTGGTAAATTAGAATTTACTGCAACTTCTTATGATAATGATTTCGCTAGGAACTGGTTTAAAGTAGATAAAATTGATAACCAAAAAGTTTATGGACATGGAAACGGAATAAACAATATTATTGCAGCGGCAAATGCAGGAGAGGCTACTGCTATTGCAATTTTGCATGGTACTAATGCCGATCCTGTAGAAATAAAATTAAAGAATAATAACCGCGTTTACACAAATGAAGGTCTTGATTTAAATCTTCAATTTAATGGTGACTTGCACACTCTAACTTTCGGGTATAGAGATACTGAAGATTCTGAAGACCGATTCCAAGTTTATGCTACTACACCATGGTCAGGTGGTAAGCTCGGAGCGTTAACAATAGGTTCAGATCCAGGTTACAGCTCTAACAATAGATTAACTACTGCTGAAGCTTCAGCAATTTATCTAAATGATGAATTTACAATGGGAGCATTAACTGTGAACGTAGGATTCCGTTCGGAAGAATGGACTATTATTCAACAGCGTTATGTAGATGCAGCTAGATCAGCTATAAACACTGAGAAAGGATATCCAAAAACGTTATCTGACAATGATAATTCATTAATGGGATTCGGTGCTGCTTACGATATGAATGATACCACTCAACTATTTTTTGGTTTTCATGAAGGCTTTACACCGACAGGTGGAGGCGCTGATCCTGAAGAAGCAGATAACATAGAGATGGGTGTTAGATATAGTGATGGAAGCACATATATGGAAGCAGTTTATTTTGATACTGATTATCAAAATATGTTCGGAGAATGTACTGCTTCTGGTGGAGCAACTGGATCTTGTGAAATTGGAGATACTTTTAATGCTGGAGAAGCTTCTATTAGTGGACTTGAGCTTGTAGTTCAAACAGAAATGACTTCTGCCTCTGGTGTTAAATATCCTTTAAGTGCAGTCTACACTTCTACGGATGCAGAGTTCGATAACACTTTCAATAGTGATTTCTGGGGTTCTGTTTCGGCTGGAATGGAGATCCCAGATCTTCCTGATAGCCAATTAGCTCTTCAAGCAGGTTTTGAAACTGAAAATGGTTTAAGCGGGAATACAACTCTTTATTCCTACGGCAGTACATGTTCAGTAGCAAGTTGCGAAGCTGGAACAGAAATTGATTCTTATAACGTTATTGATGCCTCTTTAACTAAAGCAGTTAATGAAGCGATGGATGTCTATATGGTAGTTTCTAATGTTACTGATGAGACAGATATTATAGCAAGAGCGCCTAAGAACGGAGCTAGAGCGCAAATGCCTCGTTCTATATTAGTCGGAATTCGTTACAGACTATAAATAAAGACGAATAATCAACCCTCCTCAAGGTTGGTGGTTACCGAAAGGCCTGGAACCCTTTTCCTGGCCTTTCATTTTTTAGATAGATTATTTAAAAACTCTACCCAATCTTTTCTATGATTAAGGCAAGGTATGTAATTAAATTCTTTTCCTCCTGCAGCTAAGAAATTTTGCCTACCTTCAATATTTATTTCTTCTAACGTTTCTAAATTATCTATAACGAAACTAGGACTTATTACATCCAGTCTCTTTATTCCTTGTTCAGGAAGTTTGGTAAGCTCTTTATCAGTAAAGGGCTTTAACCACCCAGGGCCTATCCTAGATTGGAACGAAACTTTCCATTTATCTTTTGGAATATTTAGTTTTTCTGCACATAATCTAGCAGTCTCATGTACTTGGTGTCTGTAACAAAAATCTTTGGATTTACATTCCAAATTAATACACAGTCGATAGTCGTGTTTTTTATATGGGTTAGCTTTTCTTAAGTGTCTTATAGGTATCCCATGATAACTGAACAGAAGTAAGTCTGAATCTTCCTGCCTATGTTCTTTGATTAAAGAACACAAAGAATCAATGTATTCAGGTTTGTTGTAGAAAGGCTCTACGAAATTAATCTTCATCTCCTTATCAAGCTCATTCATAATTTCAATTATCTTATTTTTAGTAGTTAAAGTTGTTGAAATAGCAAAGTGAGGATAGAGAGGGATAGCTGTTATGGAAGTGCATCCTTTATCTATTAAAGATGTTAGAGCATCTTTTATGGAAGGTTTTTGGTATCGCATTGCCAACTCAACAGGCAAAGAACTTGCTTCAGATAAATGCATACCGAGCTCTTTTGTATGATGTATTAGAGGAGACCCTCTTTCAGTCCATATCTTTAAATAGGCTTCTTGCGTTTTTTTGTACCTGTTAGGGACTATTATCCATTTAACTAATATCTGTTGAATAAATTTTGGATAGTCCACCACTAAATCATCAGAAAGAAATTCTCTAAGATATTCCTTTATAGATATGTCTTTTAGGTCTTTTGGAGAGCCTAGATTTACAAGTAGTATTCCTTTCATTTTTTTAGGCTTGAGATTATAGGATAGATACAAGATTCAAAGGTCTTAATTTATAATACACAATATAATTAAAGGATAAATATAAGTGGAAACTTTAAAGGCTATTCAAAATAGAAACTCGGTAGCACATCTTGCCGACCCCGCACCTACTACTGAAGAAATGGAGCAAGTTTACAAAGGTGCTATACGGGCACCAGATCATGCTTGGTTGAGACCTTGGAAATTTATAGAAATAAGAGGTGATTCCAGGAATAGGCTAGCTGATGCATTCCTGAAAGCTTCTGTTTCTTTGGGTGAGGAAATAACTGATGAATTAAAAGAAAAGCTTCAAAAAGCACCATTTAGAGCTCCAATGGTGATTGTTTTAGCAGCTGACATCAAAGAACACCCTAAAGTGCCTAAAATAGAGCAAATTATCTCT
>CABXQE010000037.1 GCA_902514295.1 uncultured SAR86 cluster bacterium
GTAGCAGGTGTTTATATGAATTTGTATGGAGAGCTAGAAGAACCAGGCACTTCTATTGATTCTGAACTACCTTCATCTTTGGTGCAGAGCAAGTCTTTAGCTCAAAAACCTTTTGGGGAGACTAAGCAAATTTTATTCGGCGATACTCATGTTCATACCACTTACTCAACAGACGCTTTTTTTTGGAGTCTGCCAATAATGAATGGAGAAGGCCCTCATCCAATTTCTGATGCTTGCGACTTCGCTAGATTCTGTTCAAATTTAGATTTTTGGGTCAGTACAGATCATGCTGAGGCTCAAACTCCTAGGAAGTGGAAATCCATAAAAGAGGCTGTTAGAAGTTGTAATGCTTCTACTGATAACAAGGAACCTGATTTAGTAACCTTTCTAGGCTTTGAATGGACTCAAGTTGGCAATAACGCAGAAAACCATTACGGGCATAAAAATGTGATGTTTCTTGATACAGAAGAAAGCAAGGTGCCAAAAAGGCCCATAGGTGCTGGAGGTATTGCAACAAATGGGATGCGTAATACGTTACCTAATCAAGCAAAGATGCTTAGACCTGCTGCTTTTCTAGATTTTGAAAATAGGCATAGATATTTCAATTTTTTAAGTTTTGCTGAAGAACTTCAAGGAGGTAAATATTGTGAAGAAGGAGTTAACTCTAGCTTACTTGATGATGATTGCTATGAATCTGCGGATACTCCTGAAGATCTATTTAGAAAATTAAATGAACTCAACTTCCCGGCAATTGTTATTCCACATGGCAATACCTGGGGTTTTTATAGCCCTCCTGGAATCACTTTAGATAAACAAATAGAGAGAGGCTTTAATGATGATAATTTACAGATTTTATTTGAGGTTATGTCTGGGCATGGCAACTCAGAAGAATACAGACCTTGGAGAGCAGTTAATAAAGATCAAGAAGGAAATTTAACCTGTCCTGGGCCTAGTAAAGATTACTTACCTAGCTGTTGGCAAGCAGGAGAAATAATTTACGAACGTTGTATTGAATCAAATTTAACTGAAGATATATGTTTATCAAGAGCAGAGGATGCAAGAAATAATTATGCTGTTATGGGAGTGGCGGGGCACTTAACTATTCCAGGAGTAGAAATAGAAGATTGGCTGGATTCAGGACAATGTAAAGATTGCTTTATCCCTTCCTTTAATTACAGGCCTGGAGGCTCAGCTCAATACGGTTTAGCTATTTCTAATTTTGATGGAGAAGAGGTTAAAAGATTTAACTTTGGATTCATTGCTTCGAGCGACAATCACAGGGCTAGACCGGGAACGGGTTATAAAGAAATTGATAGATTTGTAACCACTGAAGCTAACGGCCCTGCATCGGAATACGCTGCAGAAGCACTTTATCCTAAAGATGAGCCTATTCCTGAATCCATAGATTTAAGAGCTCAAGAGCTTTTAGGTTTAAGGGCAGGTTTTGGTGCATTTGAAGCAGAGAGGGAGGCTTCCTTCTTTACAACGGGTGGTTTAGCTGCTATTCATTCGCAGGGAAGAGATAGAGAATCTATTTGGAGTGGACTTCAAAGAAAAGAAACTTATGGAACCAGCGGTGACAGAATATTGCTTTGGTTTGATTTAGTGTCAGGAGATTCTGTTACACCTATGGGAGGAAGCGTTGAGACGTCGCAAAACCCTACATTTCAAGTAAAAGCTGTAGGTGCTTTTAAGCAAAAACCCGGTTGCCCTGATTATTCCTCAACCAATATAACGGCCGAAGAAATAGAAAGAATATGTAAGAACGAGTGTTACAACCCTTCCGATGAAAGAAAATTAATTTCTAGAATAGAAGTTATTAAAGTAACACCACAGACTTACAAAGGTGAAGACGTAAATAGTTTAATAACTGATCCTTGGAGGGTATTTGCTTGCCAACCGAATACACAAGGATGTGAAGTAGAATTTTCGGATAATGATTACAACGAGGGATCTAGGGATGCTGTTTATTACGTTAGAGCAATACAAGAGGCTTCTCCGGCAGTTAATGCAGGGAATCTTCGATGTACCTACGATGAAAACGGAGAATGCACAAAGGTAAATATTTGTTACGGGGATGACAGAACATCTAAAGATGATGATTGCTTAGTTCTATCGGAAGAGCGAGCATGGTCTTCTCCTATTTATCTAAATTACTATAATCTTTAGTATTTAACCTATAAGATTATTGCCTTAAAGCAATTCATTAAACTTATATTAAGAATTAATCATGGAAGAGAGCCAACCTAAGTCCAATATAAACTTTAGAACGAAATTTTATTATGGATTTGGATCTATTTCTTTTGGAATAAAAAACAATGGATTTAGTTATTTTGTTCTTTTTGTTTACAGCTCTGTACTAGGCCTTCCAGCCTGGATGGCTGGTTTAGCTTTAAACCTTGTTCTTATAGCAGATGCCGTAACTGATCCATTGGTGGGTTATTATTCAGACAGGACAAGATCAAGGTGGGGTAGAAGACATCCTTTTATGTACGCTGCTGCTCTTCCAGTTGCTATAACTTATTATTTCTTATGGACCCCACCTGAATCTTTAACAGATTGGCAGCTATTTTCTTATTTGCTTATATGCGCCATTATCATAAGAGTTTTCATAACCTTTTATGAAGTTCCTTCCGTTTCACTAGGACCAGAGTTAACGGATAATTATGTTGAAAGGACATCTCTCATGTCTTTTAGATATTTCTTTGGTTGGTTTGGAGGGTTAACTACCTATAACTTAGTATGGTTTTGGTTTGGGCCGAATAACGTAACACAGACTTATACTGATGGCAGGTATAACCCCGAAGCTTGGTCTGAATATGGTTTAGTTGCTGCAGTATTAATCTTTATTGGAATAATTGTTACAAGTGCAGGAACTCATAGGCATATACCAGATCTTATAGAGCCACCGGAAAGAAAAAATACTGGCTTATTAGTAGTTCTTACTGAACTAAAAGAAACTTTGCTAGCAAATCGTTCGTACATGTTCCTTTTTGTTTCTGGATTACTGGCAGCTTTAGCAGGGGGCATAGAGGCTGCTTTCGCAGTTTACTTTGATAGCTATTTCTGGGGTTTAAATACAGACGAGATGTTAACCAGAGGGTTATGTCTTTATCTGTCTCCTATATTCGCAATTATTTTAGCCCCGATTTTTTCAGATAGATTTGGGAAAAAGAACACAGTAATGTCTTTATGGGCTTTCCAAATTGTGTTTGCCGCTTTGCCTTTTGCATTGCGTTACTGTGATTTAACTTATGGAACTTCTTTATTTCCTTCAAATGATAGTCCTTATCTACTTGCCACGTTATGTATCCATGTAGTAATTAATGTAACTTGTGGGATTATTGTTTTTGCAACCCTGTCTTCTATGTTAATGGACTTAGTTGAAGACATTCAGCTTCAAACAGGAAGAAGGGAAGAGGGTGTTCTTTTTTCAGCAAGAAGTTTTGCTGATAAAGCAGTCAGCGGTTTTGGATTAACTTTCGCAGGAATTATATTGTCTTTAATCTCTTTTCCGGAAAGTTCAGTAATTAGAGAGCAATTAAATGGAGTGGTGCCAGATCAAGTTCTAGCAGATTTAGCTCTCTGGTACATACCAATTTGTATCATCGCTTTTGGTAGCGCACTATCTTTAGTTTCAGGATATACCCTTACAAGAGATGAGCATGAAGATAACGCATCTAACCCTGATACAAAAGTGTGGAAAGGAGAATAAACTATTAGATGCTTTATAAGGCTGCCTTCAAAACACCTATCGGAACATTAGGATTACTAGCCAATAAAGAACAACTACTTAAACTCAGCTTTAAAGGACTAAAAGATATAACTGAAGAAGCAAAAGAAGATAAAAGCAGATTTAAGTTATTATTTAGAGAGCTAGACGAATATTTTGCTGGAGAAAGAGAACAGTTTTCTGTTGATTACTTAGTAGATACTTCTCCTTTCGCCGCAAGGGTTTATAAAGAAATGGTCAAGATACCTTATGGCACAACCATGTCTTACTCTGAATTGGCCCGAAAATCAGGAAGAAAGTTAGCGTATAGAGCAGTAGGCACTACTTGTGGAAAGAACCCTTTACCCCTAATTATTCCTTGCCATAGAGTCACTGCAGTTAATGGTTTGGGTGGGTTTGGTGGAGGATTGGATACTAAAAGATTTTTACTTAACCTAGAAACCAACTAAAATTAACTTTTAAGATTAGAGTGTACTTATGAGCGCATGTAATTCTATTGAGGAAAAACTAAAAATTGAACTCGATCCATCTCATTTAGAGGTAATTGACGAGAGCTATTTGCATAATGTTGAGCCAGGAAAAGAATCTCACGTTAGGGTAGTGGCAGTTTCAGAGAAGTTTCAAGATTTAAATTTAGTTAAAAGACATCAACTTATTTATAGCAATATAGAAGAAGAGCTCTCTGGACCTATACATGCAATAACTTTGCACACATTTACCTCTCAAGAATGGAAAGATAAGAATAAACAGGCAGAAGCATCTCCAGACTGTTTAGGCGGTTCTAAAAAAGAAGCTAAATAAATTCAATGTCTAAACATCATGTAGTTTCTTTCTACCAGATAGAGAAGATTCTCGATCACGAACGATTAAGCAGAGATGTAACTAGATATGCTACTAAACATTCCTTATTAGGAACTTTCTTTTCAACACCGCAAGGAATCAATACCAGCATGTCGGGAGAAAGAGAGGCTTTAGAGGGTTTGATAGAAATGCTCGAAAGTAAGTTCAATTTATCTCTTTTTAATCCAAAGTGGTCTATGTCAGAAGGCAAACCATTTAAAAGGCTAAGAGTTAGGCTTAAACAAAGATTACTCCCTTTAGAAGGCGAATTTGATCCAGTTTTAGATAGAGGAAAGCATCTCGAAGCGGATGAATGGAATGAAGTTATAACAGATCCTGATACTCTTCTTATAGATGTTAGAAATGATTACGAAACTGACATAGGGACTTTTAAGAATTCAACAATCCCGAACATGAAAGATTTTACCGAATTCCCGGAGTTTGTTGATAAAGAAATAGTTAAGGATAAAAAAAAGAAAATAGCTATGTTTTGCACAGGAGGAATTAGATGCGAAATAGCCTCTTCTTTTATGATAAATAAAGGGTTTGATGAAGTTTACCAACTGAAAGGTGGCGTATTGAATTATTTAGAGAACGTAGAAGACGATAATAATCTATGGGAGGGAGAGTGTTTTGTTTTTGATGAACGCGTTTCCTTGGATAAATCTCTTAACCAAGGAAAATATGTTCAGTGTTTTGGTTGTAGAAGGCCGTTATCTAAAGATGACTTACAATCGGAACATTATGAAAAAGGAGTATCATGTAGCTACTGCTATGATGTGTCATCTGATTCTGACAAGGAAAGATTTGCTCAAAGACAAAAACAAATAGAATTGGCTG
>CABXQE010000038.1 GCA_902514295.1 uncultured SAR86 cluster bacterium
ATGACCTTCTATGGGGCAGCTGAACCTCTGTCGTATTATACAGGAGTCTTTGGAACGCCTCTAAACGCTACCCCTGAATCTGAAGAAGCTTATCGATTGGCTTTCAGTGCAACTATTTTTCACTGGGGTCTTAATGCTTGGTCAGTGTATGCAATCATCGGATTGTCACTTGCCTTTTTTTGCTATAACTGGAAATTGCCTTTAACAATTCGATCAATCTTTTATCCTCTTTTAGGAAAACGAATTTGGGGATGGCAGGGTGATGTAATTGATATTATAGCTGTGTTAGCAACCCTTTTTGGCTTAACAACTTCCTTAGGGTTGGGAGCAAGACAAGCAGCTTCTGGTCTATTTTATCTATTTGATCTACCTAATAATCTTATTACTCAATCGTTAGTAATATTATTTATTACCTCTGTGGTTATTTTTTCTGTTTATAGAGGTTTGGATAAAGGTGTAAAAGTGCTTAGCAACATCAATATAGGGCTTGCTTTTGTTTTATTGGCTTTTGTTGTGCTAGCAGGACCTACACTCAAGATAATTATGGCTTATGGGGAGAATTTAATTTTTTACTTTCAGGATATCGTTCGTTTAAGCAATTGGAACAGGCCTGAAGATTTACAGTGGTATCATGACTGGACCATTTTTTATTGGGCCTGGTTTATTTCTTGGTCTCCCTTTGTAGGGATGTTCATAGCAAGAATATCAAAAGGAAGAACTATTAGAGAATTCCTTTCTGTTGTAATGTTCGTGCCGCTTTTATTTTGCACAATATGGTTTACTTCGTTCGGCGAAAATGCAATTTTCCAATTTCAAGAAGGAATAGGCAATTTAAAGGAACCAGTTGGAGATATTTCTCTTGTACTTTTTTACATGTTAGATAATCTTTTATTTCCTGTTGTTTCAAGCATATTTTCTTTATTCATGTTGGTACTATTTTTTGTGACTTCATCTGATTCGGGTTCGTTAGTCATTGATACAATAACTTCTGGAGGCAAAGATAATACTCCTAGAATCCAAAGAGTAATATGGGCTATTGTTCAAGGACTGGTTGCAACCGTTTTACTAGTAGCTGGTGGCTCATACGCATTATCTGCCATACAATCAGGCTCGATATCGATGGCTTTACCTTTTGTATTTATTTTAATAGCAGCCACAATAAGTCTGTTACGAGGTGTATATATAGAGCTCTATAATTAGTATAATTTTTTTTCATTTTTTAAGAAAAAATGATTAATCAAAATTAAATTATTCAATTATAATGCTGCGATGAAGTCATCCAAGTTTCCTACCCAAGCAGAAATAGTCATAGTTGGAGTAGGAGGTATAGTTGGATCGATGCTCGCTTACTGGCTTGCAGAACTAGGTCAAAAGAACATCGTAGGCCTAGAAAAATCTACAGTAATTCCATCTGATATCGCATCCACAGCACATGCTTCGGATTTTGTCTACAGCACAACTCACGACAAATTAGGTAATTGGACTACTGCCTTTAGTCGAAAGTTTTATGAAGACAACGGCTTCTTTTTAAAAAAGGGTGGCCTAGAGATTTGTCGCAAGGACGACGACGCACGCTGGGAGGAATTAAAACGAAAGGTAGAATCAGGCAAAGCCTTTGGAACTAACGTTACCTTGATTTCAGCTGCCGAAGCCAAAGAAAAATTTCCATTATTAGAAGAAGAATCAATACGAGGTGCTATGTGGGATCCGGATGCAGGCCTGGTAGTGCCTCGTTCACAAGATGTTGTTAACTTTGCCGCAGAAAAAGCGAAAGAGAAGGGTGCATTGACCACATACACAGACACACCAGCTGTAGGCTTTGAAATTGAAAATGGACGAGTTACTGGGGTAAAAACAGATAGAGGGACTATTAAAGCAGATAAGGTTGTAATTTCATCAGGGATTTGGGGGCCTCTATTAGGTGAAATGGCTGGTGTTCCAGTCCCACTCTCTCCAGTAGAGCATCCTTTGTTGTTTTTTGGACCGTTACCTGAAGCGCAAGGAGCAGAGGATTTTCTTGTCTATCCGCTACTTCGTGATCAAGGTAATTCGGCTTACGTCAGAGATACAGGTAGGCTTCATGGAGGAATGCTAGAATGGGGATATTATGAAGATAAAGAACCTCGATTGGTTGATCCAGAGGACATCGGTAATCCTGAGAAGACCATGACTTCTGACTCGATGAGGCACCTTAACCTTGAAGAAATTGCTGAGCCTCTTGAAAAAGCATTTGAAACTACACCTATACTTAATGAATTAGGTTGGGATGAAAGAAGCTCATTCAATGGTTTGCTATCCGTAACTTCTGACGCTGGCTCTTTGATAGGAGAAAGCCCCGAAGTCAGAGGCTTTTGGCTATGTGAGGCAGTTTGGGTAAAAGACGGTCCTGGTTGTGCAAGGCTCTGTGCTGAACAGATGATAAATGGTAAGACGCAAGTGGATATGCACTCTTTTGACATTTCTAGATTTTATCCGTCGCAAAAGGAAAAAGAATTTGTTAAATCGAGATCTTTCGAGAATTCCCAAACTATTTACACCCCTGCTGTTCACCCCAGAGAGCCTTATATCAGTCATAGAGAAATGTTTGTCAGTCCTTTTTATTCCAGGGAAAAAGAACTTGGAGGTTACTTTGATAATGAAATAGGCGGCTGGGAGCGTGCTCTTGCTTATGAGAGCAACCGAGAAAAACTTGATAACTATTTGCAAGAAGTACCAGTTAGAGAAAATGAATGGGATCGTCGCCACGTACCTTACGAGATCGCTAACGCGGAACATTTGGCCATGAGTGAATCGGCAGGGATGATCAATCTATCTCACTTTGCGATCATGGATATAAAGGGCCCAGATACAGAGCGTATGTTAGAACATCTTTCTGTAGCAAAAGTAGGGGGAGATACTGCTGAAGGTCGAATTATCTATACTAATTTCTTAGACGAGGATGGTGGTGTCCATGCAGACCTAACCATCGCTCGCTTAGGTGCAGACAGTTATCGAGTGATTACTGGCGGTGCAGATGGCAACAGAGATTGGGTGACCTTACGCAATTATCGTGATGATCTGGGGCTGGACGCAGAAATTAATATTCGAACCCATGACATATCTACTTTAGGATTATGGGGGCCTCAAGCAAAAGAAGCTCTTGGTCATTTCATTGATCCTAATGAAATAAGCATTGAGAAATTTCCGTTTGTTGCAACTAAAAACCTAACACTTAATTTATCTGGCGGAAAAAAGATTGATGTCTGGGCAGCTCGTATTTCATACGTCGGAGAGAGCGGTTGGGAATTATATTTAAATAATGATAGTGAAGAAGGGCTGGCACTTTATGATTCTTTACTGGAAGTTGGGGTTGTGCCCGTAGGTATCGAAACTTACGCTAACAGTAGACGTCTTGAAAAGAGCTTTAGGCTCCAAGGAGCAGATCTAGAGACTGAATATAATGCTTGCGAATCAGCAGTTGAAAGGCCCAAGATCAAAGAAGCAGACTTTCACGGCAAAGCAGCTCACCTTGCTCATCGTGAAGAAGAGCCAAGTGCAATTCTGTGCACCATGATGTTGGATGATCTCAATGTGTCAGGTTCTGGTTCACGCTATCCGGTTGGTATCTCTCCAATTATTGATCCTGATACAGGAGAAGTCCCTGTAGATAGTAAAGGACGAAGATCTTATAGCACTAGTATGTCTTACTGCCCATCACTTAAAAAACACGTAGTTATGGGTTATTTACCTAAAAATATAGCTGTACCAGGGAAGTCTCTGGAACTGCATTACTTCAACGAAAGTGGTGATGGTATTTACCCTATGACCGTTCAAATAGTTGGTAAAGGATCTCTTTATGATCCTAAAAATGAGAGGGTTCGTATTTAACAGATTTCTAATATAATTCATTAAAAAAAAGGGGAGAAAAAAATGAAAAAACATCCAAATCATCCAAGCGTGGATCAAAGTGATCGAGTGGTTCCATACAATCTTAGACAGAGCGGTCGAACACCTACTGAGCTATTGATATCAACTCGAGTTAGGAAATCACCTTTCTGGCATCTGTCTCACGAAGCGGGTTGCTGGAGGGCTACAATCTACAATCGAATCTATCACCCCAGAGGGTACGTCAGGCCTGAGGACGGCGGAGCTATGGTGGAATACGATGCCTTAGTTAATCGAGTTACTATGTGGAACGTTGCTGTTGAAAGACAAATAAGAGTTAAGGGTCCGGATGCAGAGGCTTTTACAGATTATGTAATCACTCGAGACGCAACTAAAATTGAACCTGGAAACGGAAAATACGCAATATTGTGTAATGAAAAAGGAGGGGTGCTTAACGATCCTGTTTTATTAAGATTGGCTGCAGATGAGTTTTGGTTTTCTCTTTCAGACAGTGATCTTATGCTCTGGCTACAAGGTGTAAATATTTCTAAGAAATTTGATGTCGAAATTGATGAAATAGATGTTTGTCCTGTACAAATCCAAGGTCCTCTATCAGAAGACCTGATGGCTAAGCTTGCAGGAGAAGAGCTTAGAGAAATTCCTTATTACGGTCTTATGGAAACTAAAATTGAAGGTGCGGATGTAGTCATCAGTCAAACCGGATTTACTGGAGAGAAGGGTTATGAGATATATGTGCGCGATGCGCATGAGAATGCTGAGATTGTATGGAATGCAGTCCTTGAAGCTGGTGAAGAATTTGGTTTAATGGTTATAGCACCCGCTCATCATAGAAGGATTGCAGCAGGTATTTTATCCTGGGGTCAAGATCTAGACCTAGAAACTTCACCTTTTCAGGTTAACCTGAGCTATCAAGTACCGCGAAATAAAGAAGCTGACTACATTGGCAAAGAGGAACTCGAAAGACAACGTGCTGTAATTGATGCAGGAGATTTCCCGTTCAAAATGAGAATGGTTGGATTGACTCTTGGCGGTAAAGAAATTACTGACTACGCGCCTGATTTTTGGCTGATTGCAGATACAGATGGTAACGACATGGGTTACGTTACTTCTCCTTGGTGGTCTCCTGAACTTAATACAAACATTGCACTAGGTTGGGTACCGTGTACTTCGTCGGAAGTTGGAACCAAATTACTGGTCAGACTACCTGATGAATACTCTGAGTCATCTGGAGTCCCAGTTGAGGGTGAAGTTGTTGATATACCCTTTAGAGAGTCTGTTACTCCAAACAAAAGAGAAGTCCAAAAGGAAAAAGGACTGGATTACGCAGACTAAAAAAAGTCACGAGGTCGGTTAGTGGTACCGACCTCGCTTTTTTCCAATACCATATTCCTAAATTTCATTAAGAAGATTCACTTTACATTCCTTAATTCTTG
>CABXQE010000039.1 GCA_902514295.1 uncultured SAR86 cluster bacterium
TTAATTCTCCCGAGTCTTCCAATTCTATTTCTACTCTCGAAAGAAACCTTATGCCTTCTAACCTAATTTTATTAAGAAGGCTTTCAAATAATTCAAATGATTCCCTTCTAAACTCTAATTTAGGGTTTTTAGCACCATAACTTCTCAGCCCTATTCCTTGTCTTAATGCATCAACTTCAGCTAAGTGATCTTTCCAAGAAGCATCTATTATTTGAAGAAGAATTTGTTTCTCAAAATCCTTCATTACAGGACCAATTGATTGACTCTTACTTTGTTAGGCCTCTAGAGCATTTGAAACTAGTCTAGTTTCAATTTCTTCCGTCGTAATGTTTTGGTTCTCGTTAATCCATTGCTTTATAGGGATTTGAAAACCAAAAATATTAAAAATCGAAGTTTCCAAAAGATCTACATCCCATTCGATAGGTTCGAGACCGCCTTGAGTTGCGGACTCTATTTCATCGTTAATAACTGTTTCTCTCATAGAGTCCAACAGTTCTGTGATTACATCTGACTCAAGGATGGAGTTTCTTTGAGAGTAGATGATCTGTCTTTGTTCATTAGCCATGTCATCGTATTCAAGTAAAAGTTTTCTTATATCGAAGTTCCTACCTTCAACTCTCTTTTGAGCTCTTTCAATAGCTCCACTTAACATCCTGTGCTCTATAGCTTCCCCATCTTCTAATCCAACTCTCTGCATAATGTTTTTGAATTGGTCTGAAGCAAAAATTCTCATCAGACTATCTTCTAAAGATATATAAAACCTAGATGAACCTGGGTCTCCTTGCCTACCTGAACGACCTCTTAGCTGATTATCCATTCTTCTTGATTCATTCCTTTCTGTTCCAATGACATGCAAGCCGCCAGCGGTTAGTACTTTTTCATTTAATTCTTTCCAATTTTCTTTTAATTCTTTCTTTTTACCTTCGTCTTCTTTTCCCAATCTCTCATACTCTGCTTCCCAGTTACCACCCAACACTATGTCTGTGCCTCTTCCAGCCATGTTGGTGGCTATGGTTACAACGCCAGGCATTCCTGCTTGAGAAATTATTTGTGCTTCCCTTGCATGATTCTTTGCATTCAATACTTGGTGATCAATATTTATTTGTTTCAAGAGGCCTGAAAGCATCTCATAGCTTTCTAAAGAAGCCGTGCCCACTAAAACGGGGGTGTCTTTTTCTTTGTAGGCCTCTATCTCTTTTACTACCGCCTTGTATTTTTCTTTTTCAGTTAGATATACCTGATCATTATGATCATCTCTAATCATTTTTTCGTTAGTAGGGATCTCTACTACATTAAGGCCATATATTTCAGCGAACTCCTCTGCTTCTGTAGAAGCTGTTCCTGTCATTCCAGACAGTTTCTCGTATTGCCTGAAAAAGTTTTGGAAGGTGCAAGAAGCAAGTGTCTGGCTCTCCAGCTGGATAGGGACATTTTCCTTTTGTTCAATAGCTTGATGTAGTCCGTCCGCTAATCTTCTTCCAGGCATAGCTCTGCCAGTATTTTCATCAATCAAAACAACTTGATTCTCTTGGACCATGTAATCAACATCTTTCTTGAATAAGAAATATGCTCTTAACGAAGATTGAATGTAATGTAACAATCTAAGATTACCCGAAGAATAAAGGCTTTGATCCTGTTGTAACATATTAGAATCTTTTAAAAGTTGCTCTATGTGATCGTGGCCAGAATCGGTTAATTCAATTTGTTTAGATTTCTCCTCAATTATAAAATGCCCTTCTTTCCTGATTTTAGATTCCCCTTCTTCATCTTCTTCAAATATCTGTTCATTTAGTTTAGGTATAAATTTACTTATCCTCTGATATAACTCCGCCGTATTCTCCGCTGGTCCAGAGATAACTAGAGGCGTTCTTGCTTCGTCAATAAGAATAGAGTCCACTTCGTCAACGATTGCAAAATAATAATCATTCATAACCCTATCTTCAGTATTAACGACCATATTATTTCTTAAGAAATCGAACCCTAATTCATTATTAGTAGCGTAGATGACATCCGCCCCATAGGCTTCTTTTCTGTCATTAAGATCTTGTCCTGAGGTTATAAAGGAGACTTTGATGTCAAGATTCTCGTAAATGGGCCGCATCCATTCAGCATCCCTTTTGGCTAAGTAGTCATTTACAGTTACTAAAACAACTTTTCTTTCAGTTAAGGAATTTAAGTAGCTTGGGAGGGTAGCTACCAATGTTTTTCCTTCTCCCGTAGCCATCTCAGCTATTTGACAGTTATGCAAAGCAACGCCCCCAACTAATTGGCAGTCATAATGGCGAAGACCCAGTTGCCTTTTGCTGACTTCTCGTACTACTGCAAAAGCCTCTGGAAGTAACTCATCTAAAGATTCACCTTCGGTGTGTCTTTTTACGAATTCACTTCTCTTGTTCTTTAGATCTTCGTCTTGTAGGCGAGAATAATCATCCTCTAGGCCATTAATGGCTCTAACTAAAGGCTGAACTTTCTTTAATATCTTTTGGTTTTTTGAACCAAATATCCTATTTAATACACCCATAAACTTCTCGTAGGGTGGATTCTATCAATATGTTTCATGATATTACTTAATAAATATGAAATATTTATCCCGAACTGGGGTCAATGATCGGATCTAAATAGGTTATTGGTGAGTTCTCTGGATCGTCATAAGTAGTTACTTCCCAGGTTTCAGGTCTAGCAATAAGTTCTCGTAGCAAAGCATTATTAACGGTATGACCTGATTTATAACCCTCAAATGAACCAACTAAATTGTGCCCAAGTAAATAGAGGTCACCAATGGCATCTAACACCTTATGCTTTGTCATTTCATTTTCTAATCTCAATCCATCTTCATTCAGGATTTCTTCATCCCCTATAGCTACTGCATTTTTTTGGCTAGCACCAAGAGCTAAGTTATTTTCTTGTAGGTATTCCACATCACTCATAAAACCGAAAGTTCTTGCTCTGCTAACTTCTTTAACAAAAGAAGTGCTATTAAAATTTATAGAAGCTTTAGTTCCATGCTGTTTGTGAACTGGGTGATCCCACACACCTGTAAACGTAACTTTAAATCCTTCAAAAGGAGAAACTTGGGCCCAAGCATCATTATAAGGAACACGAACTTTCTCTTTGATTCTAATAAATTTCTTTGGAGCATCTTGTTCATGCAATCCTGCTGATTGAATAAGAAATACAAATGGTCCAGCACTACCATCCATGATAGGTATTTCTGCAGCGTTAACTTCAACGTATGCATTATCAATCCCCAGACCTGCCATAGCCGATAATAAATGTTCTACGGTAGATATTTTTACGTTTTTCCAAGTTAGTGAAGTTGACATGGTTGTATCGCCAACGTTTTCAGCTCTTGCCTTTATTTCTACTACTGGGTCTAGATCAATTCTTCTGAAGATTATCCCTGTATCAGGAGGGGCAGGCAGTAATTTGAGTGTGATAGGTTCTCCGCTATGTAAACCAATTCCAAATGCTTTTATAGAATTTGAGAGAGTTCTTTGAGCTAGCATCGACGTATATTACTAAACATTTAATCTATTGTTGATTTATTATCTGAAATAACATGATGCCAGTGCTAACAGATGCATTTAGGCTTTCAATTCTTCCAGGCATCTTAACTTTAATAATTTCATCACAATTTTCTAGTGTTAATCTTTTTAAACCTTTATCTTCAGATCCAATGATTAGAGCAGACTTATCACCATAAGTTATTTCATTATGAAGTTTGGAGGCCTTCATATCAGTACCGTAAATCATCACTCCTGCCGACTGTAATTTATTTATTGTTCTAACAATATTTGTGACAACAACAAAAGGAATAAGTTCCGCTCCTCCCGAAGATATTTTCCTAACAGTTGGGGTTAAATGACACGACCTATTTTTTGGAACTATAACTGCATCAACTCCAGCTGCTGCTGCAGTCCTAATACAAGCCCCTACATTATGCGGATCAGTAATATGCTCTAGAATTAAGAGTAATAAATTGTCCTTTTCAAATAAGTTTTCTAAGAAGTTTTCATTTTCTTCTAATCGCTTATGACAAATTATGGCAACACTTTGATGGTTCATCTCGGAGAAGTTCTTTTGAAAGAAAGATGAGTCCTGCAAGACCACTTCAATATTGTTCTTTTTAGCCAATTGATCCAGTTCCTGTATTCTTTTTCTTTTATCGTCTTCGATGAATAAAGTTGTAACTGAGCTAGACCTTATTGAAATAATTTCATTTACGGCATTGATTCCGCAAACCAGTTCTTGGTCTTTGGTTAAGTTCATTTTTGTATTCTAAGGTCTACTCTCTGGGAAAACACATCTACTTTTTCAATTTTAACTTTCAAAAAGTCACCAAGTGAATAAGAATGCTTCGAGCTATTGCTTTGCAGCATCTGTGAAGACTCGTCATAGACATAGTATTCGTTTTTAGGCAGATGTTTGATGTGACATAGACCTTCTATATTGACTTCCAGTAGGTGAATGAATAACCCGAAGTTAGTCACCCCAGTTATCTGACCTTTAAAGGAGTTACCTATGTTTTCGTGAGCAAATTCGCATTTCAGATGATTCAAAGCATCTCTTTCTGCTTTTTCAGCATTCCTTTCTTTTGTGGAGCATTCTGTAGCTAATTTTTCTAGGCTATCTTGAGAATAGGGCTTCTTAGGATTGATACTATCATTAATAGAGATAGATCCATTATTGGCTTCAATTAATTTCTTTATGGTTCTATGCACGATCAAATCTGGGTATCTTCTTATCGGTGAAGTGAAATGAGAATAAGCTTTATAGCCTAAAGCGAAATGTTCTGAAGCTTCTGCTTCATAGGTTGCTAGACTTAAAGATTGAAGAATCTGTAAATGCATTATTTGTTTATCTTTCCTATCCTCTACCATTTCTACTAGCTTAGATAATTGGCTTACAGAATTTCCTTCGTCAAGCTTTACGTTAATCTTTCTACTCCTAACAAAATCTCTTAAATGGTTTATCTTAAGAAGATCTGGCTTCGGATGAACTCTATACAAAGAAGGTATATTGAATTTAAGGCAAATCTCCGCTGTTGCTATGTTTGCTGCCAACATGAATTCTTCGATCATCATGTGCGTTATTATTCTTTCCGAACTAGTAAATTTTGCAATCTTATTGTCGTTAAATTTAGGCACATAGAAGGGAACTTCTAATTCCAACGCCCCTCTGTTTTCCTTATTTCTTTTTAATCTTTCATAGATCTCAAGGAGATTT
>CABXQE010000040.1 GCA_902514295.1 uncultured SAR86 cluster bacterium
CTAAATCTTTTTTAGCCTGATTATTATTACTTAAATAAAAACTTCCAGCAAAAGCAACCATCGCTCCATTGTCAGTACAGCGCTCTAGGGGTGGAAAATATATTTGGCTTCCTTTCAGGCCTTCTATCAACTTATTTCTAATGTATTTATTCGAAGCTACCCCTCCTCCAATAACTAATTCATTTTGATTCGTTTGCTCTAAGGCTTTTTTAGATTTTATTAAAAGTGTATCGGCAACGGCCTCTTGAAAAGAGGCAGAAATATTAGCCTTTATGCTTTCATTTACAACCTTTGTATCTTTAAGAGCGTAAAAAACAGCTGTCTTCAACCCACTAAAGCTAAAATCTAAATTGTCTTTATTAGTCATAGGTCTTGGAAAACTAAAAGCAGATGAATCTCCTGATTGAGCAAGTTTTTCTATTAAAGGTCCTCCTGGATATCCTAGCTCTAGTAGTTTAGATACTTTATCAAAAGCTTCTCCAACAGCATCATCAATAGTTTGTCCTACTATTTCATATGAACCCAACTTTTTCGCATTTATTAAAAGACAATGCCCACCTGATATAAGCAAGGTGAGAAAAGGGAATTTTGGTGCAGGATCTTCTAAAAGATTTATTAACAAGTGTGCTTCCATATGATGAACCCCTATGGAAGGTATCTTCAAACTAAAAGCAAGTGATTTAGCCATAGAGGCTCCTATTAAAAGAGGGCCTCTTAAACCAGGTCCTGCCGTATAAGCTATGCCATTTAAATCACTAAATTCAAGCTTGGCTTCTTCTAAGGTAAGTCTAATTAGAGGTATTATTTTGATTAAATGATCTCTAGAAGCCAGTTCAGGAACTACACCTCCATACTCTGCGTGCTTAGAGGCTTGGCTAAATAACTGCTCCGAAATGATAGATTGCTTCTCAGTGTTATAGATAGCAATACCTGTTTCATCACAAGATGTTTCGATTCCTAAAATATTCATTTATGTTTGATTTAAGCTATTCTCATCTAAAATTAAAAAAAAGAAAGACTTTCCAAAATAAAATTGGTTCTATAGAATTGCGCATCCCATAAGAGAATTTATATGCCTTCAGTAAAAATAAGACCAAATGAATCATTCGACGTTGGACTACGGAAGTTCAAGCGTGCATGTGAGAAAGCTGGAATTATTCCTGAAGTCAGGAAACGTGAGTTCTACGAAAAGCCAACTTCTGTTTTAAAAAGAAAAAAGGCTGCTGCTGTCAAAAGAGAGCAAAAGAATCAAAGAAAGAACAGACTGGGCAGACCGCCCCGTTTCTAAAACTCTAAGGAGCCAATATGGCAAACCAAACTATCAGACCTCTTATAGAAGAAGCTGTTAAGGTTTCTATGAAGAATAGAAATAAAGAGACCACATCTACTCTTAGAATGGCCATGTCTGAATTAAAGAAAGAAGAAATCGATAAAAGGATAGATCTTGAAGATGAACAAGTAATTCAAATCCTACAAAGAATGATAAAACAAAGAAAAGATTCTTACTCTCAATTCTCTGATGCTGGTAGAAGTGAATTAGCAGAAAAAGAACAAAATGAAATTAATATTCTTTCTGATTTCTTGCCGGAACAGTTGGGTGAAGATGAGCTCACCGATATGGTAAAAAATGTCGTTAAAGAAACAGGAGCTTCTGGGCCTCAAGATATGGGGAAAGTGATGGGTTCTTTAAAACAGAAAATACAAGGTAATGCTGACATGGGGCTGGTTAGTAAAATAGTAAAAGAAAACCTTTCAGATTAGTCTCTTTCTAAATATCTGTCTCGCAACATCAAAGACCTTGTATTAGAAGGCATTAATTTTCCTGAAATATATATTTGTTCAGCAAAAGAAGTTACCTCTAAAGGATCTGCATCCCAAACAATTAGATCAGCTTCATGACCAATACTTAAAGTACCTCTGTCGGGTATATTAAAAGTATCGGAGACATTCTTAGTTAAAGCATTAACGGCTTCATTCCAAGGCAGCCCATAAGACACGGCTATACCAGCCCCTTGTCTGCTTAAGTAAGCATTGTGTGTTTCCCATCGGTCAGAAGAGATTAACAGTCTAACACCCGCTTTATTAAGTAAGGCTGCATTCTCAAGCTTGGAACCTAAGTTGTCAAAAGATGTAGGGATGTTATTAATTGGCTCCAATATAACTGGAGTTTTAGACTCAAATAATTGTTTAGCAACCCTCCACCCTTCTGCAGCACCCATTATGACTAATCTTATATTCTGATTTTTAGAAAACTCAATCACAGAAAGTATGTCAGAAGCTCTATTAACAGGTACAACAAGTGGTATCTCTTTGCTAAGAACTCTTTTTATGGCCATTAAATCTCTTTTCGAGTATTCAAAAGATTTAGGCAAAGCATGGTCTTGGATTTTATCCAGGTCGCCATTAAATGTTCTGGTAAGTTCAAAAATATCCTCCATAAGGAGTAAATTTGCTGCCTTTGATTCGCCACCAGCTTCTATCGATCCATAAAGAGCAAGATCCTTTAACAAAAGGCTTTTATTCTCTCCAGACAGAGAGAAAGCGGAACTTAAGCCAGAAAATAAACCATTACCACTAGGAGTAGAGATGGCCGAAGTTAAACCCCCATTTAAGTTATATGGTATTAAGGTTGAAGAAGGGTTAAATGCTTGGCTAATACTAAATCCTGCTGAATAAACAGAAGAACTGTCGTCTCTGGTCTCAGCAAGCATATTAATTTCTACTAGACCAAGATGAGAATAGGGAGAAATAAATCCGGCTGTAATAACCTTTCCTTCTGCATTAATTATCTTATCTGCAGATAAATCTAAGTCTTTATTGATCTCCACAATTTTTCCATTAACTACGTAAATGTCATGATCTTCAAAAACTTCGTCCACGTTGCCTGTATAAACAGAAGCATTCTTGAATAAAAGGCTTTCCGAAAAAAGAAAATTAGCTAAGGTAACAGCTAGAAACGTATAAACTATCTTCATAGCCTATTCTCATTAGGGGAAATTATCCCAAGTTCAAAATCAGTTGGTTTAGGTGAATTGGGGTCAGAGTGATCGTATTTAATTATTCCATCTATTAAAACTATTTCGGTTTTAGAGTAAACGCTAAAAGGATCTGAATCCCAAATTACAAGATCTGCCATCTTCCCTTTCTCTAACGTACCCACCCTATCATCAATGCCTAAAGCTTTAGCTGGGTTCTTAGTAATCCACTTTATTGCTCTTTTTCTAGGAATTTCAAATCCTGCTCTATTCCCTGCTGCCATGGCCTTTGCTGCCTCTTGATTCAGTCTCTGAATCCCAATTCCAGAGTCAGAATGTACAATGGCGCACCCAGATCCTCCCTTTGCCTGGTCAACAATAGCTACGTTTTCCCAAACCATATCAAAAGCTTCATGCTTAAACCCCCACCAGTCAGCCCACATAGCTGCACATATACCATTCTCAGCTAGCATATCAGCAACCTTATAAGCTTCTATGGCATGATGGAATGTGGTTATTTTGTAATTAAATTCTTTTGATATGTCTATCATTATGGCCATCTCTTCGCCACGATAACAATGATTCTGTATTAGGATTTCTCCATTTAGTACGCCTTCTAGCGTATCTAACTTTAGATCTCTTGTAGCATTCTTATTGTCTTTATATTCTTTGGCCTTAATCCAAGCAGCCCTGTAACCAGCTACATTGCCCATCCTAGTTGAAGGTTCTTGATTGGAGCCGTAAACTCTCTTAGGATTTTCTCCACAAGCCATTTTTAAGGTGTAGGGGGCTTCAGGAAACTTCATTCCTTGAACAGTTTTTGACCAAACGTTTTTTAAAGTTACGCCCCTGCCTCCAAACAAGTTAGCTGAACCTGGTAAAACATGATAAGTGGTTATCCCTCCTTTTAAAGCTAAAGGCATTTGAGTGTCTTGCGTCCAAACAGAATGTTCTGCCCAAACATGTGGCGTTACGGGGCTTGTAGCTTCATTGCCATCAGAATTAGATCTTAAACTTGGCGCAGCATAAACTCCCATATGAGAATGTATATCTATTATTCCTGGAGTTACCCACTTCCCTTTGGCATTAATTATTTTTGCATTAGGAGAAGGCTCAATTAACTCTGCTATTTCATGAATGACATTGTTTTTTATAAGTATGTCTGCACTTAATAATTCTTCACCAGTCCCAGTTAAAACCCTTCCTCCTTTTACAAGAACATCTCCACTTGAAGAAGGGCTATATGTAGAAAGATAAATATCATCGCGCTCACCTTCTCTTTCGGAATTATCAAAAACTTCTGAAGAACAGGAAATTAAGAAAACGAAAAGAGGAAAAATAATTAAGTGACGCATTATGTTGCTACTTTAAGTAGTATTTCAGCCTTGAGCAAGCTTTGATCTTTCTGTATTTTTAGAAGAGTAAGTAGACTGATCTATTTCTATATTCAGAAAAGATTCTTCAGAACATTGTGATAAGTTAGTGGCCCCTAAAGTCTCTGGAATTAAATAAACTGAAAAGCTATCTCTTTCTTTTTTGGCTACAGTAAGACTTGCTCCATTAATTGCCACATACCCTTTAAGAAGAACATAATCTATCCATTCTTTAGGGCATTCAACTCTTAATTCTACTTCTCCATCATTTTGGATTAGTTGCGATTTGCCTTTACAGGAAACATGACCAGAAAGTAAATGACCTCCCACCTCATCTCCATATTTGAGAGACCTTTCCAAATTAACCATACTACCAATCTTAATGTCATCTAGATTAGTAATTCTTAATGTCTCCTTAATTACATCGAAGATCATGCTTTTATTGTTTGAACTTACAACGGTCAAACAAACGCCGTTTACTGAAACGCTTGCACCCTTTTGAAGATTTTCTGTAAAAGAACTAGTAGCATAAATCTCAATAGATTTTCCGGGCGAGGTTTTATTGCACTCCTTAATTTCTCCTATTTCCTGAACAATCCCTGTAAACATTATTGCCTAGACAAATATTCTTCTATTAATTGGGCCTCTTTTGTTTTTTCTGTCTGATGAAAAAAATCTACTAGTTGAGAAATAGTTGCTATTGCTAATAATTTTGAGTTTGTTTTGCTCCCAATTAGATCTCTAGCCAAAACTCCTTCTATTAG
>CABXQE010000041.1 GCA_902514295.1 uncultured SAR86 cluster bacterium
TGGTTCTAGTGGAGGGCCACCTATGTTAAACGTTCTATACAACAACAATTACCAAATAGTCCAATCCCCTGGTTATGTCATGATTATGGTTGAAATGAATCATGACGCTAGAATTATTAGACTTAATTCTGAGTTTAATCCAGATAATATGAGAAGGTGGCTAGGAGACTCTGTAGGTTTTTGGGAAGGCAATACTTTAGTGGTTAAAACTAAAAATCATCACCCACAACAGAAATTTAGAGCAGCGATAAGGCATCAAATTTTAATATCTGAAGGCGCTGAGATAACTGAAAGATTTACCAGGGTAGGGGTAAATGAAATTCTCTATCAATTTGAGGTTAATGACGATGAAGCTTACAAAGATGTCTGGAAGGGTGAGATGCCTTTAAGGGCATCCCAAGAAAAAATTTATGAATACGCGTGTCATGAAGGAAATTATGCCATGGCTAATATCTTGGCAGGCGCCAGAGCCGAAGAGGAGAAATAATTATGAGAAATATATTTAGCTATGTCGTGTTTTTAATTCTCTTTTTATTAAGTTATACAATTTATGGCCATCATGCCTTTACAGCTGAATTTGATGCTAATGCACCTATTAACATCACAGGAAAGGTAGTAAAAGTGGAATGGATTAACCCTCACGCATGGGTGCATGTTGAAGTTAAAGAAGAATCAAAAGAAACTATATGGATGGTAGAAGGAGGAACTCCTAATACTCTAATTAGAAACGGACTTACTAAAAATTCTATTAAACCAGGAACTGTTATCAATGTTAGAGGTTATCAAAGTAAAGGGAAACTATGCCTACCTAGGTGCATAGCTAACGGGAGAGATATTACTTTTCCAGATGGCAGTAAAGTGTTTATGGGTTCTTCTGGAACTGGAGCTCCCAGAGATGGTTCGGATCCAAAAGAAAGGTGAAGAATTTAGTTTTATTATTCTTCACATTAACTTTCTCTCCTTTTAATGTAGCAAACGAAGATGAGCATAGCGATATGCATGATTTTATGGCTCATCTTTTGACACCTGCTTCAGAAGCCATTTGGGAGTCATCAGGTTATGTTATAACGGAAGAAGGTGAGTTTAGCTTAGAACCCACTAGCGAAGAAGAATGGGAAAGGGTTTTATATGGAGCTAAGGTAATAACGGAGAGTGCCTCTTTACTTAGCATCCCTTCAAGATCTAAAAATAGAAAAGAATGGATTGTTTTTGCTGGCCTTTTGGAAGAAGTTGGACAGAAAGCTTTCGAGGCTGCAGAAAAAAAAGATGTTGAAGATTTGTTTGAGATAGGAGCTGAACTTTATCAAGTATGCGTAGCTTGCCATCAAGTTTATATGAATGAATAAGAAATATGCTTGATTTTGTAGTTTGGTTATCTGAAACAAAATGGAGTATAGCGTTACATGAATCCTTGTATCTTTACCCTTGGATAGAATCAACTCACGTTCTGTCTATTTGTTTGTTCTTCGGAACGTTATTGTTTGTTGATTTAAGGCTAACCGACAAGGTATTTAATAAACTTTCTGTCTCAGAAATGAATACAAAAGTTTTACCATTAACTATATTTGGGTTTTTAGTTATGTCCATAACTGGACTGCTGCTGTTTTACGCGATACCAGTTAGGAATTACCAAAATATATTTTTTAGAATAAAAATGCTTTTAATAGCTGTTGCAGGAATAAATGCCTTTTTCTTTCATAGAAGAATGTCTAAAGAAGCAAAAATTTGGGATAAAGATTCTTCTATACCTAGATCCATGAAGAATAGCGCTATAACCTCTTTAGTTTTATGGTCTTCGGTAATAATTAGCGGAAGAATGATTGCTTATAATTGGTTTGATTGCGACAGACAACCTCAGCCTAGATGGATTAATGAATTAACTAGCTGTGAAGTTGATTACAGTCTTTTTGAGGGAATAGATGGTTTCTAAAGAGTTAATAGATATTTTCTATGTATTAGAAGATACCTTCATAGGGGAGTATGTAAGGAGTTCTATATGGCTTTTTCCAGTTATAGAAAGCTTCCATTTAATTGGCTTAGGTATATTAGGTGGATCTGTTGTCATAATGGATTTTAAGTTAATGAAATTAATTTTTAGGGGCACAAATAAAATTTATATATTAGATCAAACTAGGAAATTTTTTATTGTAGGCCTCTCTCTTTTGATCCTAACTGGAGTACCACTTTTCCTGTCTGAAGCAGTTAAATGTTATTACAGTCGCGCATTCTGGATAAAGATGATTAGTCTTGTAATTGGGGTTCTTTTTGTTTACTTTGTGCGTAACCCTTTAATTGTTAAAAAGGAAGGAACAATTTTGATTCTTATAGGATTTGTATCATTCTCTATCTGGACGGTGGTAGCAGCATCAGGAAGATGGATTGGGTTCTCCTAATAACTGAATAATTTTGAGTGCACAGAAGCTAACTCTCAAAACCCGTATTGGTTATGGAATAGGGGATATATCTATTTGCTTATACTGGAGTGGAGTAGGCTTGTACCTTCTTTACTTCTATACAGATGTAGTTGGTATTTCTCCTGCTCTTGCAGGAGTTATATATGGCATTGGTATGATGTGGGATGCTCTCACAGATCCATTTATGGGGTATTTAGCTGAGAGGACAAGAACAAAGTGGGGTGTTTATAGGCCTTACATTCTTTTTGGTAATCTGCCTTTAGCTATTTCCTTCTTTCTTTTATTTTGGGTTCCACCTTATGAAGGGACAACTCTTTTCGTAATTCTTTTATTGATAAACTTATTTCACAGAACTTGCTTTACCATTGTTAGCGTTCCTTTTTCCTCATTAACACCAAGGATAACTGCTGATAGTGAAGAAAGAACAAATCTTACTGGATTTAGAATGCTGGGGGCTCAGACGGGTACAAATCTAATGGCCCTATGTGCTTTTCCAATTATATTCATGTTTGGTGATGGAGATGAAGCTAAAGGATTTATTTACTTAGCTTTAATTGCTGGAGTTGTAGCTATGATGATTCATGCTATAACTCTTTATACTGTAAGAGAGCCAAGCACCAGTCAAGGAATTGATCGAGTTAGTGGAAGTTTAATAGACACCACTAAATCTATTGGAAAGAATAAGCCTTTTTGGCTGGTTTTTTCTGCTACTCTAATAGTGGGCGTTACTACTATTTTCTTCGGGAACAACTTAGTTTATTTTACAAAATATGCTTTAGACCTTCATCAATATCAAGGGACTATCTTATTTACAAGCGGAATAATTTCTTTTGCTTCTATACCTATTTGGTGGTGGATATCTAATAGAATTGGTAAGAGAAAGACCTGGTTAGTCTCGTCTACAATCACTTTCTTTTGTTTATTGTTATTCTTTATCTATCCGATCCAGACTCTTCTAGAACTTTTAATTATAGTTGCTTTGATAGGGGCAGGTTCAGGAGCAGGTGGCATTTTATTTTGGTCTATGCTGCCTGATACCATTGAGTACGGTGAAGTTAAAACAGGTATCAGAAGTGAATCTTCTTTGTATGGGTTTATGACATTTGCTCAGAAGGGGTCTATAGCGATAGCTATAGGTATATTAGGGTTTACTCTGAATTTCATTGGATTTGAACCAAATGAAGTACAAAGTGAACAAACGATAAGTTCTATGAAATCTATCATGAGTTTAATTCCTGCATTGGGAGTGGCAATAAGCTTCGTTATAATTTATTTTTACCCTATTGACTCTGAGAAACATAAAGAACTTTTAGAGCAGTTAAAAAATAAATAGGAAAAATAATGACTAAATGGGGGATTGCAGGAACAGGAATGATTGCTAAGGCCTTTGCGGAAGCCTTAAAGGAAACAGATTCTGTTTTACATGCCGTAGCTAGTATTTCAGGAAGGTCAGAGAAGTTTGCTAACAATTATGATTGTTTGGCGTATGAAGGCTATGAACAGTTAATTAATGATCCTAATGTTCAAGCAATATATATAGCTACACCTCACCCTTCACATTTTGATATCACTTTAAGCGCTTTAAAAAGTAATAAAGCAGTCCTATGTGAAAAACCGATGACCATGAATGCAACTCAAACCATGATACTCATCGATGCATCCAGAAAGAACAATACTCCATTAATGGAAGCATTTATGTATAAGTCTCACCCCCAAACTCTAAAAGTTTGTGAAATATTAAAAGAATCTTTTAAGCCTCCATTAACAATTGATGCAGAGTTTTGTTTTAAAGTAGAAGTACCTGAATCCCACAGGTTAGTTAATAGAGAGCTAGGCGGTGGGTCTATTCTAGATATTGGATGCTATCCTATGTCTATTTCAAGATTAGCAGTGGGTAAAGTCAATGGAAAAGATTTCCTTAATCCAAATGGAATAGAGTGCGAATCAGAATTAAACTCACAGGGCATTGATTTAAATGCTCAAGCAAATCTAACTTTTGAAGATGGATCGACTGCTCTTATTAGATCAGCAACCAACTTGGCTTCAGATAGCACGGTAACAATAAAAGATGCGTCTAATACGCTTATCATAAATCAGCCTTGGCATTGCGGAGAATATACGGAAAGGACATCTGCATTAGAACTGCAATTAGGAGCTAATGAATTTGAGACAATAGAGATATCTGCAGAGAAGGGTATTTACGCAATAGAGATAGAACATTTTGAAGAGTTAATAGAAAGTGGGGATATAGAATCAAAGATCGTCCCTCATAATGACTCTCATGGGAATATGATAGCGCTTGATCGCTGGAGAAAAGGCTCTGGGGTTTACTATGAGAGCGACAAGGGAGAGAACGTTACAGGCTCTTTATTTTCATTAGATATAAAAGAGAATAGAAAAGAAATAAAGAAAGCTAATTTACCTGGAATAGAAAAAGATCTTTCTCAATTAGTTTTTGGATGCGATAACCAGTCAGACAGCAATCATGCTTTTGCTATGTTCGACCACTTTTATCTTAGTGGAGGCAATGTATTTGATACGGCCTATATATATAACAATGGAAAAAGTGACGGTTATTTAGGTAGATGGATAAATGCCAGAGGTTTAAGGGACGAAGTTGTTA
>CABXQE010000042.1 GCA_902514295.1 uncultured SAR86 cluster bacterium
CCCTTTTAAAAATAGGAATCAATAGCATTCCAACTATGAACCCGCCTATATGAGCAAAATAAGCCACTCCTCCTTCAGAGCCAAAAGATGCATTAAAAAACTGTCCCACTATCCAAAAGCCTAAAACAATAAATGCAGGGACTCTAATGACTGAAATAAAGATAATAATCCACATCAGTACATTCACGTTAGCTTTAGGGTGAAGTAAAAGATAGCCTCCCAACACTCCGGCAATAGCTCCGCTTGCTCCTATCATGGGTATGCTAGAACTAGGATCTATAATCGCTTGAAGAAAAGCTGCTCCGATTCCAGACAATAAATAAAAGATTATAAATTTACCGCTTCCCATGCTGTCTTCAATATTGTCACCAAATATCCATAGAAAAACCATGTTACCAATTAAGTGCATCCAACTTCCGTGCATAAACATAGATGTAAAGACGGAAAGGGTTGGAGAAATATAACTTTCTTGATCGCCTAATAGGGCAGCAGGTACAACTCCAAAGTTATAAACTGCTTCATTGCTTAAATTAGTGGGCAAAGAACTTTGCCATAAAAATACAAAAACGCATATTGCGATTATGCAATAGCAAACATATGGTTTATTTGTTGTTGGGTTATCATCTGAAAAAGGAAAGAAAAACATTATTTTTCTTCTACATAGCCTAAATCAGATATATGAGTATTGTGTTTACCTCTATCAATGTCATACATCAAAACAAGTAAAGTAGAAACAAAAGGTAATGTCATACCAATTACAAGGTGAATAAGAGCAAATCTATTTATAACTTCTCCGCCATAAAGTTCTCCTGCAAGGTCAGGATTATCAAATCCCGCAAAGGTTAGTATTATTCCTGATACTAATACTCCTCCTGCGCCAACAAGCTTATGCACAAAAGAACTAACTGTACCTAATAAACCCTCTTCCCTTCTTCCGGTTTTATTCTCTACTTGTTCGGTGATATCCATTACCATTGATCCAATGAATACAAAGCCTAAAGCCCCAAGAGAAGCCATAGATGCTCCATGTATAGCTAATAAATACCAAAGACCATCTGAACCGTTAACGGGTATGATATTAGTGCCGTAATGAATATCCATTAACCTAAAAGCTATTGGCATTGGTCCAACAACTATAGTTGTTAGGAATATTCCTACCGTTATCCTTTTTTTATTCCTGCCGAAAGCTATTTTAGGAGCAAATCCGACTAAAGCTATTACACAAATAGGTGTAATTAAGGACCAAGCTGCAATGGTTTTTGGATTCCATTGCCACAGGTATTCATTATAGTAAGTTCCTACACCTGATTCTAAGCCCACCAATAAAGAATAAAAACAACCCGAAGCAAACAACACAAGCCATGATTTATTAGAAAGAGTTTGTACTAATTCCTTACTAAACGAACGGAAATCAATAGATCTAGCTGGTGGTTTATGCAGTTCAGCTATATTTCTATGGGTTCCTATAGTAGTTACAGCGGTTCCAATAAATATCCCTATCCCTCCCCAAAAAGCTAAAATTTGATATCCATCAAAATCAACAAATGAATCTAACCAATAATACCTTGCTATAAAATCTATACCTGCTCCACCAAACCAACCAAACATCATACCTAAAGAAGCAAGAGTGTTTCTTTGATCATAATCTTTAGAGAGCTCTGGAGCCAATGCACCTCTAGGAACCTCGAAAAGCGTCATAGAAATTCTTAGAATCATCAACAGAAAAACTAATCTCCAAAAAAGATTTCCTTCGTCCATCTCGCCTGGAGCCGGGCCAGCTATTAAGAAATAATATGCTAAAGAAAAAGGAATAATAGAAAAATATAAGAAAGGATGTCTTCTTCCGTATTTGCTATTTGTTCGATCAGACCAAATTCCAATTATAGGATCTGATATTGCGTCTATTATTAAAGCAAAGAAAAATGCAGTGGATACAGTCCACGCATCTAAACCTAAAACTTGGTTGTAATAAATGAGTAGAAAAGTTCCTAATAAATTATTCTTTATTCCCACGGCTATAGATCCAAAGCCATAAAAGAATTGCGTGGATCTATTTGCTCTATGCGCCTGTTGGGTGCTTTCCATTAGTTTGTATATTCCTCCCTCTAGATATCTATTTATATAGTACATAAACGAGAATAAATAGCTGTTTTTTTTATAAAACGGCTATATTCTTAACTATAAGTAAACTAAAAAAGAATAAATTATGGGAAGACTAAACGATAAAGTGGCCATCATTACTGGTGCTGGAAGAGGTATAGGTAAAGAAATTTGTTTATATCTAGCTAAAGAAGGAGCGAAAATTGTAGTAAATGACCTTGGCGGAGATAGAGACGGCACTGGAGGAGGAAAAATAGCTGATGATGTTGTTAATGAAATCAAAGATTTAGGAGAAGAAGCTGTAGCTAATTATGATTCAGTAGGCACGGTTGAAGGTGGTAACAATATCTTCAATTCTGCTATGGATGCTTTTGGTCAAGCTGATATTTTAGTCAATAATGCAGGTATCCTGAGAGATAGAACTCTTTACAATATGGAAGAGTCCGATTGGGATGTCATTATGGAAGTCCATCTTAAAGGACACTACAACTGTACACGACCTCTAGTTAGATACATAAGAGACACCAATAGAAGCGACTGCAGGATTATTAATATGTCTTCTGTATCCGGTTTATTTGGAAACTTTGGACAAGTTAATTATGGAGCAGCGAAGGAAGGTATAGCTGGATTTACAAGATCACTAGCCTTAGAAGTAGCTAAATATAATTGCACTGTAAACACCATATCTCCTGGTGCAGCAACTAGATTAACAATTGATCTTATAGAGGCAGCTGGAAGAAAGTATGATAAAAATGATTGGACACAAGGACCGGAACAAATAGCACCAGTAGTTGCCTGGTTGTGCACAGACGCTGCCAAGGATGTAACTTCACAAATAATTCATTCTCAAGGCGGTATTTTAGGAATAATGCAACAACCTGCAATTATCAAATCATTTACAACTGATGATTTATGGTCACTCGATCAACTGGATAGCTTGATTCCAGAGTTGGTCGAAACCAGAAAATATCACGATGAAGAAGTTGCGGAGAAAGGAGCTCCTAAGAAAGTCTAATTTACCCTAACCACACTTCAGCCGATCCGCGGATATCTGCAGAAGATGAACCTAATTCAAAAATGTATTGGGCTGGTTCTACTTGCCAAGTTTTAGTTTCTACATTCCAATAAGATAAATCTCGCTCATTCACTTCAAAGGTAATCTTCTTAGATTCTCCAGGAGCTAATTTAATTTTCTGGAATTTTTTTAATTCTTTTAACGGTCTATCGATTTTAGAATTCTGAACAGAGGCATAACATTGGACAACTTCCTTCCCTTCTACGTCTCCTGTGTTAGTTATTTCTACTTCAAAAGCAGCTACCGAACTGGTTCCCTTAGGTGGAATAGCTCTAAAGTCAGAATAACTAAAAGAAGTGTAAGAAAGCCCATGCCCAAAAGGATATAAAGGGATTATTTTTTCTCTCTCATACCACCTATACCCTATATAAAGTCCTTCTTCGTAGTCCATTTGCAGGTCTTTTCCTGGATAAGTGCTATACACGGGAGTGTCTTGTAATGTAACTGGGAAAGTTGTGGGTAATTTTCCAGAAGGGTTTATATTACCAAAAATAATATCCGCTAAAGAATTTCCAAATTCCTGACCGGGAAACCAACATTGCAGAATGGCCTCAGCATGATCATTCCATGGCATTTCACAAGGGGATCCTGTGTTAAGGACCACAACGGTATTCTTATTAGCTGCACAGACTTTCTCTATTAATTCATTTTGTTTTAAAGGTAGCAATAGTGAGTCTCTATCATTCCCTTCAGTTTCCCAGTCAGAATTTGTACCAACAATAAGAATAGTTGCATCAGATTCTTTTGCTAAATCTACAGCTGCTTCCATAAGATCATGATCATCTGGGGCTAACATTCCTATCTGTACAGCGGGAAATCTTCCTTCCCATTTGTATTCAACTTGAATGGAATATTCTTTTCCAGATTCAAGTGTCTTTTGTCCTCGTCTTGGTTTGCTTCCCATGCTAAAGAAAGTATCTCCTGGCTCTTGTGAAGACCAATTGTCTATCAGGTCTTCGTCATCAATAGATAATTTTGAAGGACCAATACTAAATATTTCAAAATCATATTCTCCACTCACCTCTGGTTTTAGTGTTCCACTAAAACGAACACTTAAAGAAGGTTTCTTGGATTTAGAAACAATATCAAGTCCGAAACCACCTAACGCCCAAAACTTTCCACCCGTAAGATTTCTTGTTTCTATTGGAGATCCTTCAAATTCTTGTCCGTCATAGAACTCTACCTCAAAACCTTTTCCTCCTTTCAATAATTCATTAGGGATTGACGGAAGGAATTTATGCGTATGACAGCCTTTAGCAAACTCTACCTCAACATTCTTTCCAGCTGCATTATTAATACCCTCTAGAGGATGAACTACGTAGTGTGGGTTTAAAGCTGCACTACCTCCGCCAAGGTATTGTCCTTTTAAAGCATTAGGACCAATAACAGCCAATTTCTTTAGTTTATCGGCTTGAAATGGTAAGACTGAATTATTTTTTAAGAGCACCATGCCTTCAGAGCCTGCGCGTCTAATTAAGACATGATCCTCTTCTACGTCATTTGTTTTTTCCGGTTGTTCTTCTGGGTTATCTAATCGGCCAGTAAACTCAGCAACTCTAAGAATTCTTCTGACCTTATCATCTACTATATCTTCATCAACCTTTCCATTATTCACTTCCTTAACTAGATTATCTCCCCAACTCTTAGCAGGTCCTGGCATTTCACAATCCAATCCACCATTGGCATTTCCCACTGTATCTAATGCAGCTCCCCAATCACTTACGACGTAACCTGGAAAATTCCACTCTTCCTTCAAAATATCGATTAATAATTCTTTATGGGAAGAACAAAATATATTATTCAATTGATTGTAAGCAGACATGACTGACATAGATCCAGCCTTAACGCCCATCT
>CABXQE010000043.1 GCA_902514295.1 uncultured SAR86 cluster bacterium
TAGCGGACTTAAGATTTTTGATAATGGTTTAAGAATAAAGGATGCAGAAAACGAAGAGTTAAAACCAGAAGAGCTAAGAACTTTGCTACAAACTTCTAGAGTCCCGAAAAGACAAGAAAACATGTTAATGGGAATCTTTGATATGGATTATCTGTCTGTTAATGATGTCATGGTCCCGAAGAACGAGATAATTGGAATTGATTTAAATGAAGATATAGAAAGCATATTAGAAGAACTACAAAACATAGATTACACCTATATACCTTGTTTTGAAGATTCAATAGACAACATTCTAGGCTTCTTAACTATCAATAAAAAAGCTGATTTCTTGGTAATGAAAGATCTAACTGCCAAGGCTCTGAAAAATGAACTACAAGAGCCTCTTTTTGTACCTGAAAATACTTCTTTAACAAAGCAACTAGCTAATTTTCAATCTGCGAATACAAGGGTGGGCCTAATAGTAGATGAATATGGAGATATTGAAGGCATAATTACTCTTCGAGCAATACTTGAAGTAATTGTTGGAGAAATTACTTCAGACGCTGTAGAGAGAATGGACATCATGCCTCAGGCTGATGGTTCCTATATGATAGAAGGAAGTATAATAATTAGAGAAATCAACCAGAGATTAGATTGGGACCTACCTACCGAAGGACCAAAAACACTTAGTGGGTTGATATTAGAAAATGTTCAAACTATTCCTGAAACCAACGTAGGCGTTATTATTGGAGATTACCGGATAGAAACAGTTCTTATTAAAGATAATGTAATCAAAATCGCTAAAATAGAAAAAACAGATACACTAGATGAAGATGACGAGGATAAAGAATGATTAATGACTTTTGGCATTTGATAGTAGAGACTTGGGAAACAGGTATTCGAGGAATTGGAATAGATGATATTTTGATTTGTCTTGCCATAATTATTGGGTCTTTAGTTGCAAGGACTATTTTTAATACCTTTTTACTTGATAGGATAGCTAAACTTGCTGAAAGCTCAGAAAATACTTTTGATGATGAATTAGTTGAGTCATTAAGAGGTCCGTTTGGACTCATTCCTATTGCCTTTGGTCTTTACTTAATTACTTCTTATCTTCCTTTCTCTGGATCTTTAGACCTAATAGCAACCAATTTAGTGAAGATGGTGGTCATATACACAATCTTTAGTGCTTTTTCTAACTTAACCAAACCACTCTTAACAATGCTTGGAGATAACTCTTGGCTCACTCCTGCAATGAGTACTTGGTTAAGCAGGGTAGCTGGCGTCCTAATCTGGATTATAGCCATAACTATGATGTTGGATATTTGGGGCATAGAAATAGGACCAATAATCGCTGGTTTAGGTCTTTTTTCAGTAGCCGTTGCTTTAGGAGCGCAAGATATGTTCAAGAACATAATTGCAGGTATATTTATTCTAAGTGAGAAAAGATTCCAACCTGGTGACAGAATAAGAATTGGGGATGGTCTTCATGGAATAGTAGAGTCTATTGGTTTTAGATCTACTCAAGTTAGACTCTTAGATACTTCACCCGTGTTCGTTCCAAATACTGACTTGTCAGACTTACAAGTCACTAACCACCAAGAAATGAGCTACAGAAGACTTTCTTGGACTGTAAATTTGGTTTACAGCACTTCGTCGAGTCAACTAAAAGAAATTTGTAAAGAAATTCAAGATTATATTAATTCAAGCAAAGATTTTACTGAAAATCCTGGTCAAGAAAATTTTGTTAAAGTGGCTGAATTAGGTTCAAGCTCTATAGACTTAACCATTCTTTGTTATTTAAAGGTTGTTAGCTACACAGAATTTTCTCAAATAAAACAAGATCTAATATTTAAAATAATGGAATCGGTTAAAGAACATGGGTCTGATTTTGCTTTCCCAAGTAGATCTGTTTATATAGAGAATCAGTCCTAGAACCAAGTATTCATAATTACCGGAATTGAGATACATACAATTAGTATCTCTAAAGGCAATCCCAATTTCCAATAGTCTCCGAATCTGTAATTACCTGGACCCATAACGAGAGTATTGCATTGGTGTCCAATAGGAGACAGAAATGCACAACTTGCCCCAACTGCAACAGCCATTAAGAAAGGCTCTATGGGATGATTCATCTGCTGAGCAACTTGCATTGAAAGAGGAGCCATAATTACAGCTGTTGCTGCATTGTTTATTAAGTCTGAAATGAACATAGTAAATACTAGGATGACCACCAAGACCCACATTACATTCACGCCAGATAGGTTAGCTGTAATAAAGTCAGCACTTGCGACGGTCAAGCCAGAACTTGTTAAAGCACCACCTATAGGAATCATTGCACCCAACATCACAACAATAGGCCACTCTATATGTCGATATATCCCTTCGCCAGTTAAAAGCCTCCTTGATGCATAGGCCAAAACACAAATCAGAAAAGCTACCAGGATATTAACGTTAAAGAAAATTACTGCGACCAAGGCAAGTACGAATATTAGTAAAGCTTGCCAAGCCCTTGAAGTATCTCTTATGACATCAAGTTCTCTTTGCCATAGAGGCATTAGTCCTAAGAGTTCAAGTTTTTCAGCTACGTTTTCATCATTGTCTCGTGCAGAAAGTAACAAAACATCACCTGCTTTAAAAATCTCTCTAGCTAATCTTCTTCTAAGTTTCGTGCCTTGCCTCCACAAACCTAACAAAGCAAGAACGCCTCTAGACATACGCTTAAAATAGTTATATTTACGACCTATTAAACGTGACCTAGGAGTAATCATAGCTTCAATCTCACCTAATTCTCCAAGTTGACTTGGGTCTTGTAAATCTGGGTCAATAATCAATCCAAATTCAGTCTGGACTCCAGCTACATCATCAGGAGAAATTTTTAAAACAAGGATTTGAAGAGCCTCGAAAGTCTCTCTGTGATGCGGTCTTCTTATAGTTCCTTTTTCAGATACAACGCCCATCAATACATTATCAGTACCAAGCTCACTAGTTAGTTCATGGATTCTTTTTCCAACCAAGATGCTATCTTCTGAGATAGTCATCTCAACCAAATAATCTTGAATATCTACTAGAGGTATCTTCTCGCTCCCCTCTTCTCTCAATTTAACGAAACGCCAACCAACAAAAGCTATAAAAAGAATGCCTAGAACACTTACTGGCAGTCCTGCGAAGGCGAAATCAAAGAATTCAAAAGACTGATTAGAATAGTCCTCCCTGAACTCTGAAATAATAATGTTTGGAGGGGTGCCAATCTTAGTATTCATCCCGCCTAAAATAGAAGCAAAAGCTAATGGCATAAGGAATTTAGAAGGGTTCCATTCCATTTTTTGTGCTATACCTATAGTTATAGGTAGCAACATGGCCATGGCACCAATATTATTCATGAAAGAAGAGAGAATGCCTGCTACGAGCATAAGAATGATTAGAAATTGCATTTCACCACTGACCTTTTGTCTTAAAAGATCACCAATCATGTTTATAAATCCTGATTTTTCTAAAGCTTTACTTATGAGTAGTACCAAGGCGACAGTTATTACTGCAGGGTGTCCAAAACCTAAGAAAGCTTCTTTAGCAGGAACTAAGCCTAAAAGAACCATTGAAGCTAGAGCGGTAAGGGTTACTCCATCATATCTCCACCTTCCCCATACAAGAACACCCAATAATATAAGTATTATTGAAGCAACTTGTATTTGTGGATCCATGGTCGCATTCTAACTTTATGAATAAATAATAGGTAAAAAAAAGAGGGCTAAAAGCCCTCTTTCTTATTTTTTTATTTAAAGGTAATAAGCTACGCTAGATAGAGCCACGCACAAAACAAAGCTTGAGATAATTACGTCTCTTACAGAAGCAATTGCAGGTAACATTTTTCCCCAAATAGCATTGGCTTGTATAGCCAGGATTATTAACAAACCTACAAGAAGACCTGTATCCGTTATACCCAGATTGGCCATCGCTATTTCTCTACCATGAGGGTAATGCGCAGATGAAACCATAAAATAAAGCATACCCACTGAAAAAAGAGTATTGGTACGAGAAGCTAAAGCCGCTTTTGGTCCAGCGGTTGCTGCATCCCCTTCTTTAATTCCTATAACCACCTTTTGATTAGGCCAGATAATTCCCCAAACATTTAACATCATTAAGGTTCCCATAGTGGCACCAAAAATAATATCTAGATTCAGTTTCATAGAAATAGAATCGAGTAAATACAACCCAGTTAAGAATGTAAAAAAGGCTGCCCATCTAAACCACCACAAAGCTCTGGGTGCTAATTTAGCAACGGCATCTTTTCTTGCCATCTCCTCAGCTTCTTTGAAGTATTCAGTCTGAACAAAATTAAAATAATACAAGAGCCCTATCCAAGTTATTCCAAAAAGGATGTGTCCCCATCTAAAAAGAAAATCTAAAAAAAATTCCATAGTCTTCCCCCCTCTTATTTTTATAATACAAGATTAAATGTAAGTTATAAATTTATTTCTAAAAAAGAAAAAGCCCCAAAAAGGGGCTTTTTATCAATTTGGGAGAAAATTACATCATTCCGCCCATGCCACCCATATCCATTCCAGGAGGCATTCCGCCAGGCATTCCTCCGCCGCCTTCTTCAGGAACATCAGCAATCATGGCTTCTGTAGTAATCATTAGTCCAGCAACAGAACCGGCAGCTTGTAAAGCTGTACGTGTTACTTTAGCAGGATCCAAGATTCCCATTTTGATCATGTCTCCATATTCACCAGTGCCTGCATTAAAACCATAGTTACCTTTACCTTCTTTAATCTTATCTAAGACAACTGAGGCTTCTTCACCGGCATTATTAGTTATTTGTCTTAAAGGAGCTTCCATTGCTCTAAGCGCTATGTTGATACCAACATTTTGATCTTCGTTATCTCCAGTAAGTCCCTCAATCTTTTGTTGAGCTCTCACTAAAGCAACTCCACCACCAGCTACAACGCCTTCTTCAACAGCAGCTCTAGTAGAATGAAGAGCATCTTCAACTCTTGCTTTCTTCTCTTTCATTTCTATTTCAGATCCACCACCTACTTTTA
>CABXQE010000044.1 GCA_902514295.1 uncultured SAR86 cluster bacterium
ATTTTTTCTCAGAATAGCTTCTTTGTTTATGTCATCTTCTTTATTCCCTTCTATGACTTGTTTTATAGGCAGCTTATATTTCCTCGCAAATTCAAAATCCCTTTGGTCATGACCTGGCACAGCCATTAAAGCACCTGATCCGTAATCACTTAGTACAAAATTTGCAATCCATACAGGCAGTTTTTCTTTTGAAAAAGGATGAATTGCATTAAATCGAGTTTCAATTCCCTTTTTATCTAGTTTAGATATATCTGCTTCAGCAGTTTTAACTTTATTAAGTTCATTTATAAAATCTTTTATCTCATCATTTTCTTGTGCCATTTCCAAACTTAAATAATGAGAAGTAGAAATTGCTATAAAAGATGCTCCCATTATTGTGTCAGGTCTGGTAGTGAAAATATCAATATGTTTCTTCGTTCCTTCAATTTCAAAATTAAATTCCATACCTTCCGATTTTCCAATCCAATTTTTTTGTTGAATCCTTACTTGGTTTGGCCAGCCTTCAAGTTTATCTGTACCTTCAAGTAACTCTTCTGCGTAATCAGTAATTTTCAGAAACCATTGTTTAAGAGTCTTTTTTTCAACATCAGCGCCCGATCTCCATCCCTTCCCATCAATAACTTGTTCATTAGCTAGGACTGTTTGATCTACTGGATCCCAATTTACTTCTGCTTCTTCTTGATAGGCCAAGCCTTTTTCAACCAATTGTAAAAAAAACCATTGTTCCCATTTATAATAATTTTCATCCGATGTAGAAAATTCTCTTTTCCAGTCATAAGCAAATCCCATTCTCGAGAGCTGAGTTTTCATGTTCTTTATATTCTCTTGAGTCCATTCAGACGGTTGAATTTCGTTTTGAATGGCTGCATTTTCTGCCGGTAGACCAAATGCATCCCAACCCATGGGTTGCAGAACATTCTTCCCTAACATTCGTTGAAATCTACTTATCACATCTCCAATGGTATAATTTCTGACGTGGCCCATGTGAATAGATCCACTAGGATATGGAAACATACTTAAGCAGAAATATTTTTCTTTTTCGGGATCTTCTGTAACTGAAAAGGTCTCATGTTCCTTCCAGTATGATTGTATTTTTTCTTCTATCTTGGCAGGATCATAAGGAATATCTGTATCCGCCATTTTATTCTTTGTCCTTATTAATATTTTCTAAATAGTTAATACTTACGCCGCCCTTTATAAAATTTGGATCATTGACGAGTTTTCTATGCATATCAAGATTTGTGTCTATGCCCAGAATATACATTTCTTCAAGAGCCCTCTCCAGTCTTGCTCTAGCGTCTTCTCTATCATTCGCTCTGCAAATAACTTTTGCAATTAAAGAATCATAATAAGGAGGAACAACATAATCCTTATATAAATGCGAGTCCATTCTGACACCTATTCCGCCAGGAGCATGGTATTCAATTATTTTTCCAGGAGAAGGAATAAAAGTTTCAGAGTTTTCAGCGTTTATTCTGCATTCAATAGCATGCCCTTTCATGACTATATCTTCTTGCTTAATAGATAAAGTCTCATCTCTTGCTACTCTCAGTTGGAGCTTGACCAGATCTAATCCAGTAACACTTTCCGTTACAGGATGCTCTACCTGGATTCTTGTATTCATTTCAATAAAGTAAAAATTATTATTCTCATAAAGGAATTCAAATGTTCCTGCGCTTTCATAATTCATCTTCTTACATGCATCTATGCACTTGGCGTAAATTTCTTTTCTTTTTTCATCATCTATATCAATCGCTGGAGCTTCTTCAATAACTTTTTGGTGTCTTCTTTGTAATGAGCAGTCTCTATCACCAAGGTGCAATACGTTACCTTTCCTATCAGCCAATACTTGAACTTCTATGTGTCTTGGGTTTTCAAGAAATTTTTCCATGTACACGGTTGAATCTCCGAAGGCTATTGCTGATTCTTGTTGAGTTAGTTCTATTGCACTTTCTAAGTCTTCTTTAGAGTTCACTACTCTCATTCCTCTGCCACCTCCACCAGAAGCGGCTTTAATAATTATAGGGTAGCCAATTTCTTCAGCTTTTTTATGCGTATCTTCTTCAATCGGGCCTGTTGAACCCGGCACTATTGGCAAACCAGCCTCTAAAGCAAACTCTTTTGCTGAAACCTTATTCCCCATCATTCTTATCACGGCAGCTGGAGGACCAACAAAATCAAATCCACTTTTTTCAACCTTATCTGCAAAATCTGGGTTTTCAGATAAGAAGCCATATCCAGGATGTACTCCGTCAGCACCAGATAACTCCATGGCACTAATAATCGCTGGAATATTTAGATAGCTTTGAGAGGAATTTGCCGGACCAATGCATATTGATTCATCAGCCATTTTAACGTGCATAAGATCTTTATCTGCTTCGGAATAAGCTGCTACTGTTGGAATTTTTAGTTCCTTTGCAGCCCTTAAAATGCGTAGAGCTATTTCGCCTCTATTAGCAATTAATAGTTTATTAATCATTTATTCAGCGATTTTAAATAGAGCTTGTCCGTACTCCACGGGTTCTGAATTTTCTACTTTTATAGAGACAACTTTGCCAGAAAATTCTGATTTAATTTCATTCATCATTTTCATCGCTTCAACGATGCACACAACATCTCCCTCAGCGACTAAATCACCGACATTAATAAAAGGTTTGGAACCTGGAGAAGCTGAGGCGTAAAAGGTTCCTACCATAGGCGACGTAATAAAATTTCCTTCTTCTGATTTTTGGCTTACCTCTTCTTCAGATTGACTCTCTTCTTCAGGAGTAACTGAAGTAGACATTTGAGGAACTGCTACGGATTGAGAAGAAGAAATATTGTTTATATTTCCATTACCTTTTACTAGCCTAACCGATTCTTCCCCTTCTTGAATTTCAATTTCTTCAAGATTAGAATTTTCTAACATTTCTATTAATTTTTTAACTTTTCTTATGTCCATTTCTTACCTCGTATTTAAGAGTACTTCTTAATTCCTGAATCTAATGCTAATTCATATCCTTCTACGCCCAAGCCTGATATAACCCCCTCAGCAATATCTGATAAGAAAGATTTTTGTCTGAAATCTTCTCTGCTATATATATTAGAAATATGCACTTCTATAAAAGGTATGCCAACTCCAGAGAGAGCATCTCTAATGGCTATGCTGCTGTGAGTAAAGGCTCCAGGATTAAATATTATGAATTTTACGTCCTCTTTTTTTGCAAGATGTATTTGCTCCACTAAGTCATGCTCAGCATTACTTTGAAAACATATCAGCTCTTGTCCGTTGGCAGATGCTTTAGAGTCTAATTTCTTTTCAATTTCTTCAAGGGTTACTGAACCATATATTTCGGGTTCTCTGGAACCTAATAGGTTAAGGTTCGGTCCATTAAGTAGCATGAATTTAGACATATTTAGTGCTTTTTTAAAGAATTTAGAGAATTTTAAATAATATTAGATCTTATTGATACCTTTAAGTTCCTTTATTAACTAAAATTTCACCATTTTTTAAAATTAATTCTTTGTTGATTAAAGGGTAGCAAAACCCTTTCTCATTGCAGCCTTGATACTTTACTGTGATTTTTCTAGTTAGCGGATTTATAACAAAAGATTTCGTAATTTTTTTGTAAAAAACTTCAACCTCTCCAAAATACTCATCTGATATAAGTAGAGGAGCTTCCATAGTGTTAATCTCTAGAATATCTTCTGGAAGAATATTGATCTGAAATTTATCTTTATATAGAAAGCAGTTTTCTTTCAAGTCCCATGTAAGTATGATTCTGTCTTCTTTTTGAAAAGCAGAGAATATAAAGGATTCATCAGCCGGTAAAATATCTTGAGGGCCCTTTAAGACCTCTTGGATGGAAGAACTAGATAAGGAATCTGCATATATGGAGCAAGGAAAATAGATGGTAAGACCAATTATTAAGAATAAATTTTTTATTATTTTTAGCATTTTTATATATTGCTTAGTAATACCTGGATGTAATGATACTACTAAGCCTGGCATTATTATAAAGGATGCTCACTTATACCTCCCATTAAGAGGTACTGATATGTCTGCTGGTTATTTAAGATTAGAAAACAATCAAATTAAAAAAATAGTAATTAGTTCTATAGAATGTGAAAAAGTAAAAGCTAGTATTCATGAAACAATTTTAAACTCAGATGGCGTGATGAAAATGAAGAAATTAGAAAGGTTTGTTGTTGAAGCTGAATCAAATCTAAATTTTATGCCCGGAGGAAAACATGTGATGTTTTCTGGGTTAAAAGAATTCAAGGAAAGTATTCTGGTGTGCACATTCTTGTCTAATACTGGAATAGAAATTCCTTTCACCTTCGAGGTTCTAAAAAATGGACGATAATTTACTAAATGTTCAGAATTTATCTGTAGAATTTTCTTCTAAAGGTGATTCTTTTCTTGCTGTTAATGACATTTCCTTTGGAATTGGAAAAGGCAAGACACTTTCTCTTGTGGGTGAATCTGGATCTGGAAAATCAGTTACGGCCCTTTCTGTTCTGCAGCTCTTACCTGAAGGTTCTGCTAGTCATAATCAAGATTCTTCAATTAAGTTTGAAGGTAAAGAAATTATTGGAAGCTCAAAAAGTTTTATAACCTCATTAAGAGGAAACAGAATATCAATGATTTTTCAAGAACCCATGACTTCTCTAAATCCTTACCAAAGAGTAGGAGATCAAATAGATGAAACATTGAAAATACATGGAGGCTTGAATTCCAAGCAGGCTAGAGAGCGAACTATAGAGCTCCTTGAAAAGGTAAAAATTCCTGAACCCAAAAAAAAGGTCATTTCATATCCTCACCAGCTTTCAGGAGGTCAAAGGCAGAGAGTTATGATTGCTATGGCTTTAGCAAATGAGCCAGAGTTGTTAATAGCTGATGAGCCAACAACTGCTTTGGACGTTACTGTAGAAAAAACTCTTTTAGAGTTATTAA
>CABXQE010000045.1 GCA_902514295.1 uncultured SAR86 cluster bacterium
AGAATAAACCTGAATATACACCCAATGCAGACATGGGGGATTTTGTAGTGGTAGTTAACGCAAAAGACATTCACGTTACTGGCCAAAAGAAAGACCAGAAAAGATACTTTAGACATTCAGGGTATCCAGGTGGAATAAAATCAAAGCTTTTAGGGGAAGTTCTTGAGGACTCTGCAAGCGAAGTAATTAAGAGTGCTGTTAAGGGAATGTTGCCCAAGAGTAAATTGGGTAGAAAAATGTTTTCTAAGCTAAAGGTTTATGATGATTCTGATCATCCTCATCTGGCTCAGAATCCACAATTAACAGAAATATAAGGAAAAGAAATTGGAACAGATAATTACAGTAGGTAGGAGGAAAACTTCCACAGCTAGAGTCTTTTTACAAAAAGGAAAGGGCAAAATAACTGTAAATAAAAAGAAACTAGAAGATTATTTTGGTAGAGAGGTAGCTCAGATGGTAGTTAAACAACCTCTAGAGACTGTTGATTTAATAGGAGGCGTGGATATTAAAGCAACTGTCTCAGGCGGAGGAAGCTTTGGGCAGGCAGGTGCCATAAGATTAGGTATTGCAAGGGCTTTAGTAGAATTTGATGAGGATCTTAAACCAGCTCTAAAAAAAGAAGGATTTTTAACTAGAGATTCAAGGAAGGTTGAAAGGAAGAAAGTAGGTTTGAGGAAAGCAAGAAAAAGGCCACAATACTCAAAAAGGTAATATGCAACCTAAATCTCCTCCTAATCCAGGTAGAAGAAAATTTCTAATAGCAGCAACCTCGGCTGTAGGTGCTGTAGGAATAGCTGGGGCAGCAGTTCCTTTTTTAGGTTCTTGGAATCCAAGCGCTAAAGCTGAAGCAGCTGGGGCGCCAGCAGTGGCTGACATCAGTAAACTAGAACCAGGTGAGTTGCTAATAGTTGAATGGAGGGGTGTTCCAATATACGTAGTTAAGCATTCAACTGAATCTTTAAACCAGATTGATAAGAATTTAGAAAGATTAGCGGATCCTGAATCAAATGAAGAACAGCAACCCGAATATGCGAGGAATAAACTTAGGTCTAGAAGGGAAGGAATTTCCGTTTTAACCGCTGTTTGTACTCATCTTGCTTGTGCTCCTAAATTTTATCCTCAACTTGGCGTGAACGACTTTGATAATAATTGGCAAGGAGGCTTCTTTTGCCCTTGTCATGGATCTAAATTTGATCTAGCAGGAAGAGTTTATGCTGGAGTTCCTGCTCCTACGAATTTACCAGTACCTCCTCATTATTATAAATCTGACGACATACTTGTTATTGGCGAAGATGGAGACGTTACGTAATGGTTACTAAGATAATGAATTGGTTTGATGATAGGTTGCCTTTAACGGCCACAATAGAAAGGCATTTAACTAAGTACCCAGCCCCAATAAATATGAATATATGGTATTTGGCTGGGGTCTTGTTGGTAGTTGTTTTGGTAATACAACTTCTCTCTGGAATTTGGCTACTCATGAATTATGAGCCTACTGCAGAAGGAGCTTTTGCTTCAATTCAGTACATCATGAGAGATGTTGAGTACGGCTACATAATAAGATACATGCATACCACAGGTGCTTCGGCATTTTTTGCTTTGATATACCTACACATGTTTAGAGGCATGATGTACGGTTCTTATCAAAACCCTAGAGAACTTCTTTGGGTTGTTGGTTGGATAACTTATCTTCTTCTTTGTATGCTAGGTTTTACTGGTTATGTTCTGCCATGGGGTCAAATGTCATTTTGGGCAGCCCAAGTAATTATGTCTTTATTTGGTTCTATACCTTATATTGGGGAGGACCTTTTAATTTGGATAAGGGGAGATTATCTAATTTCTGGAATTACACTAAACAGGTTATTTGCTCTTCATGTCGTTCTCTTACCTTTAGCATTAATTGTGGTTATTTTTGTCCATATTTTAGCTCTTCATGAGGTAGGTTCAAATAATCCAGATGGAGTGGACGTTAAGAAGTTTAAAGATGAAGACGGAGTCCCTTTAGACACAAAACCTTTCTTTCCTTATGACATCATGCATGATTTATATGCAATAGGTGTCTTTCTTATCTTCTTTTGTGCAATCATGTTCTTTTATCCTGACGGAGGAGGATATGTCATTGAGTACGTTAATTATGAACCCGCCGATAATCTAAAGACCCCAGATCATATTATCCCAGCTTGGTACTACACGCCATTTTATGCAATGCTCAGAGCTATAACTTTCCCTCTATTTGGACTTTCAGCTAAGTTCTTGGGCTTTATTGTAATGGCAGCCGGTATAGCCATATTTGTGGCTTTACCTTGGTTAGATAGGAGCCCAGTAAAATCCATTAAATACAAAGGAATATATAGTAAATTCTTCTTAGTTTTATTTGTCATCAGTTTCTTTGTTTTAGGTTATTTAGGGTCGGTAGCACCAAGCCCTGCTAAAACCTTGCTAGCTCAAATATTTACTGTTGGATATTTTGCGTATTTTCTTCTAATGCCAATATATTCTAAATACGAAACCTGTAAACCTGTTCCTGATAGAGTAAAACTATCATGAAGAGCGCGTTACTTGCATCAATAGTTAGCTTCATAATAGCTTTTTTTGTTTCATATAATTTAAATGCTGCCAGCGGTGCTCCTTGTGGAAATTACTTATCTGAAAGTGGATTAACCAAAGGGCAATGTGATTCAGCAGAGGTAGACCCTACGGATATAGCTTCTCTGCAAAGGGGTGCACAAATCTATATGAATTATTGTTTAGGATGTCACTCGTTAAAGTATGCAAGATATAAAAGAGTTTCAGAAGATCTTGAGATACCTCTAGACATGTTTCAAGAAAACCTAATTTTTGGAGATCAAAAATTGGGAGATTTAATTAGCATAGGAATGGATTCAAAAGAATCGAAAGTTTGGTTTGGTAACACACCTCCTGATTTAACATTAGAAGCTGGTCTTAGAGGACCTGATTGGATTTACACCTATTTAAAAAGCTTTTATATGGATGATTCAAGGCCATTGGGCGTAAATAATAAAGTGTATGAGAATGTAGGTATGCCAAACATGTTAATTGGAATGCAGGGTGAACAATTCTCTGTGTGTAAACAGATTCCTGAAATAGCTTCCAATGGAGGCATAAAACAAGATCCTTTAACTGGAGAGCAACTTTTCGTAGAGAAATGTGGTTTCCTTGAAGTAAAAAAAGGAACTGGAACTAAAACCCTTGAAGAGTTTGATCAATCGATAAAAGATCTAACAAACTTTTTGGCTTACATGACTGATCCAATGAAAAAAGAAAGAGAAACTCTAGGAGTTTACGTCCTTCTGTATTTATTTATTTTTACGATCTTAAGTTATCTGCTTTATATAGAATTCAAAAAAGACCTTCATTAATTTTTTAACAGGAGTAGTTTATGGCATCCCTTAGTAACAGAACATCAATGGCATTATTTTCTGACCCTTTAGATCACTACAGCCATAGAGTTAGAATAGTTATGTGCGAAAAAGGTGTTACTAGTGAAATAATAGATACAGACTCTAATAATTTGACTGCCGAAATTTTAGAAGTTAGCCCTTATGCAGAGTTGCCTGTTTTAGTAGATAGAGACGTTTGTTTGTATGACTCAGTTATATTAATGGAGTATTTAGACGAAAGATTTCCACATCCTCCTCTTCTTCCTGTTTATCCTGTTTCGAGAGCACATATAAGATTATTTATTCAAAGAATACAAAGGGATTGGTGTGAGATCTTTGATAACTTGATAGAAGGGGTTCCTGAAGCTAAAGCAAAAAAGATGAGAACCCAGCTAAAATCGCAAATCCTTAGCTTGTCTCCAATATTGAAGGAAAAAAATTATTTTATGTCTGATGAATTCAGTTTAGTAGATTGTTGCATAGCTCCTATATTATGGAGGCTGCCTCTTATAGGCATAGAGTTGCCAAAAGATACCAAAACTAAACCTATTTACGAGTATATGCAAAGAGTTTTTACTAAACCTTGTTTTTTAGACAGCCTCTCTGAATTAGAAAAAGACATTAGGGATGTCTAAAACTTAATTTAAGTATTCGTAAATTCCGTCCCTAATCTTAAAGATTGTAGATTTACGATCAATAGAGTTGTCCTTAAAAGTTATTTTCCCTGTAAGGCCTTTATAAGTAACTTTGCTTAAGTTTCTTGCGCCTTTCGTCAAAAGAGCTATTTCAAAAGCATCGTAGCCTATAGCAAAACTTCTAGATTTACTCTGTAAGGCTCTTAATTCGTTAGGAAGTGGTGTTGGGAGCATAAAGGGAATATCTATTGAAATTACACCATCAAGATCCTCATCAGCTTTAAGAAATTGAATATCTCCCACCCAATCATTAGCTAAAAACACTGCCATGTCTGCAGAATAATTGTAATCCAAAGCTGGTTTAAGGCTTCTTGCCTCTTGAGTATTTACTGACAAGAATAAAGTATCTACATCCTGTCTTGTTCTTGATTTATGGTTTAATTCTTTAGATATTGTTCTTGATAATTTTCGTTTTCTCTTAATGCTTTGCTCTAATAGCAATAA
>CABXQE010000046.1 GCA_902514295.1 uncultured SAR86 cluster bacterium
ATCCTTTTGGTTCTCTGTCTCCAAGAATGACTATTGGAGAAATAATAGGAGAAGGATTAAAGGTTCACCAACCTGAATTATCCAAGGAAGATAGACTTAATAAGATAAAAAGCGCACTAAAAGATGTTGAGTTAGAAGAAAGTTCTTATTCTAGATTTCCTCACGAACTTTCTGGAGGCCAACGCCAAAGAGTTGCTATAGCAAGGGCAATAATACTTAAACCCAAGCTAATCCTTTTGGACGAGCCTACCTCTGCTTTGGATGTTTCAATCCAAATGCAGATATTAAATCTACTGAAGGACTTGCAAAGTAAACTTGGATTAGCCTACTTATGCATTAGCCACGATTTAAGAGTTATTAGATTCCTTTCAGATCAAGTCTACGTCATGAAAGACGGAGTAATTGTTGAATGCGGTTCTTCTGAAGAAGTTTTTGAAGACCCTAAAGATGAATACACGAAAGAACTTTTAGCTGCTTCAATTGCATAAAATATTTTATTCGGAGTTTCTGACTTATAATTAAGTAATGTCTAAGGACAATAGAAAACATTCTTCTAAGATAGTAGACGGAGTAGAGCAAGCTCCATCAAGGGCTATGCTAAGAGCTGTAGGCTTCGAAAATGAAGACTTTAAAAAACCGCAAGTCGGAGTTGCTTCAACCTGGAGCATGGTTACTCCTTGCAATATGCATATTGATAAATTAGCAGATTCAGCAGTAAAAGGTGTAAACCAATCAGGTTCTAAAGCTGTCATTTTTAATACAATTACTGTTTCAGACGGAATTTCGATGGGAACTCAAGGCATGAGATTTTCGTTAGTTTCTCGTGAAGTCATAGCCGATTCAATAGAAACCGTAGTGGGCGGTCAAGGGTTTGACGGCTTAGTGACTATAGGAGGGTGTGATAAAAATATGCCTGCCTGTTTAATGGCCATGGCAAGATTAAATAGACCTTCAGTTTTTGTTTACGGGGGCAGTATAAAACCAGGGAAAGGAAGAACGGATGTGATATCTGTTTTTGAGGCTGTTGGGAAACATTCAGAAGGGAATATTTCTGATATTGAGTTATTAGATATTGAATCAAGCGCAATTCCAGGACCAGGTTCCTGCGGTGGTATGTATACAGCAAATACTATGGCTTCAGCAATAGAAGCTATGGGTATGAGCCTACCAAATAGCTCAGCGCAAGAAGCTACTTCTAAAATAAAGTTACTAGATTCCATGGAGGCAGGAAAAGCAGTAAGCAACTTAATTAATCTTGATCTAAAACCAAGAGACATCATGACAAAAGAAGCTTTTGAGAATGCTATATCTATGGTGATTGCACTTGGTGGCTCTACAAACGCAGTACTTCATTTAATTGGTATAGCCCATGAAGCTAAAGTGGACCTTTCTCTGGATGATTTTGAGAGACTAGGTAAAAGAACACCAGTGCTAGCTGACTTAAAACCTAGCGGGACCTATTTGATGTCTGAATTAATTGAAATTGGAGGTATTGTCCCTCTAATGAGAAAGATGCTTGAAAAAGGGCTTTTACATGGAGATCAAATGACAGTTACGGGTAAAACTCTAGAAGAAAATCTTAATGATTCAAAAAATTATCCAGAAAGTCAGGAAATAGTTAAGGATTTTGATAATCCAATTAAGAAAGATAGTCACCTACGTATCCTTTATGGCAATTTGGCTCCTGAAGGAGCGGTGGCAAAGATCTCTGGAAAAGAAGGGCTGACATTTGAAGGTAAAGCCAGAGTATTTGATTCTGAGGAAACTGCCATGGAAGGAATAATGAAAGGCAAAATAAATGAAGGTGATGTATTAATAATTAGATATGAAGGTCCTAAAGGAGGACCTGGTATGAGAGAAATGCTAGGACCTACTTCTGCGATAATGGGAAAAGGGTTAGGAGATAAAGTTGCTTTCTTAACCGATGGAAGGTTTTCTGGTGGTACTCATGGATTTGTAGTTGGTCACATTTCTCCAGAAGCTTACGAAGGAGGGCCTCTAGCATTAGTTCGTGATGGAGATTCCATAAATATTGATGCGAGCTCTAACCAGATCAACGTCTCTATTTCTGATAAAGAGTTGAAAGAAAGAAGGGATTCTTGGGAGTGCCCTAAAAAGAATCAAGAAACAGGCGTTTTAGGAAAATACAGATCCTTAGTGACTTCTGCTTCGCAAGGGGCAGTAACTACTAAAAATTAATTTTGTGAAGATAGTTGAAAAAAAATAAAATAGACCCAATAATATTATCTACAAGATGAACCTTTCAAGATTTTTTCAAATCAACACTTCCAAGGAGGAACTATGAACGTTGTCACATTGACTGATGACAATTTTGAAAGTGAGGTAAATTCCTCAGAAAAACCTGTTTTAGTAGATTATTGGGCTACTTGGTGTGGCCCATGTAAGATGGTTGGTCCTATAGTCGAAGAGATCGCCATAGAATTTTCTGATCAGCTGAAAGTTGGAAAATTAGATGTAGATAGTAACCAGGCATCAGCTGCACAACAAAACGTAATGAGTATTCCTACCCTTGCAATTTTTAAGGGCGGTGAATTAGTGGCTCAACAAGTAGGTGCTTTAAGTAAAACCCAATTAACAGAATTTATAGAATCTAATTTATAGAAAAAGCTAGACTCTCTTATACAAGGGTGATAGATTAAATACGACCCGAAAATCTTTTTTCAACAAAACCCCCTTTTTTTCTGCATCCGGATAATTTATGCAATTAATAGAACTTAAAAAAATGCCAGTCGAACAACTAATAGAGTTGGGCGAGGAATGCGGCGTAGAAAATGCTTCCAGAGCCAAGAGGCAAGACATTGTATTTGGAATACTTAAGAGTAAGGCCAAAAACGGAGAAGACATTGAAGGTGAGGGCGTTTTGGAAATTCTTCAAGATGGTTTTGGTTTTTTAAGATCACCAGATTCGTCTTATTTAGCAGGTCCTGATGATATTTACGTTTCTCCTAGCCAAATAAGAAGATTTGGTTTAAGGACAGGTGACACTATCCAAGGCAAGATTAGGTCACCAAAAGACGGGGAAAGGTATTTTGCTATTTTGAAGATAGAACAAATTAACTTTGAAGAGCCAGACAAAACCAAGAATAAACCTTCTTTTGAAAATCTAACACCACTATTTCCAGACGAAAGAATGTTTTTTTGAATTAGGAACGGGAAGCACCGAAGATCTATCTTCGAGAGTGATAGACTTAACTGCACCAACAGGAAAAGGCCAAAGGTCCTTGATAGTTTCCCCACCAAAAGCGGGAAAAACCTTACTGCTTCAGAGCATTGCTCACTCAATAGAAAGAAATAATCCTGAATGCAAAATCATGGTGCTTTTGGTTGATGAAAGGCCGGAAGAGGTTACTGAAATGAAAAGATCAGTAAAAGGAGAAGTTATTGCTAGTACTTTTGATGAAGCACCTACCAGACACGTGCAAGTTGCCGAAATGGCTATAAACAAGGCAAGAAGATTGGTTGAACATAAACATGATGTTGTTATTCTTCTTGACTCCATAACCCGACTAGCAAGAGCATATAATTCGACACAAGCAGCTTCTGGAAAGATATTAACTGGTGGTGTTGATGCCAATGCCTTACAAAAACCTAAAAGGTTTTTTGGAGCTGCCAGAAATATAGAAGGCGGAGGAAGTTTAACCATAATAGCAACTGCATTGATTGATACTGGATCCAGAATGGATGAAGTTATTTTTGAAGAGTTCAAGGGAACAGGTAATTCTGAAGTTAATCTAGACAGGAAGATTGCGGAAAAAAGAGTTTTTCCTGCAATTAATATAAGAAAAACAGGAACAAGAAGAGAAGATCTCCTCACAAGTGACCTTGAGCTAAGAAATATAACTGTTCTTAGAAAGCTTCTGACTGAGATGGATGACACTGCTGCCATGGAGTGGGTTTTGGATAAGCTCAAAGATTACAAGACTAATGCTGAATTCTTTGAATCCATGAAGAGAAAATAATTATTTAATCTTCTTTCTTTTCTACTTTTTTTAGCTTTTTTGTAAAAAAAAGTCTATCAATCAATCCGATTACCAAAACTAACAAAAGAGTTAATAGAACTATTAGAGATATAATAATTTCCGAATTTAAGATCATCTCTTTATTTAGAAATTTGACGTTTGTCTCTTGGAATATATCTAATTTCCCATAAGTGAATAGCGAAACTATAGTCGCAATAATTATTGAAATTAAATAAAGTCTAGCTTTCATATAGGCAGTACTGAGTTTGGCCTCCTTTAGACTCTTTCAGTAAATTTAAACCTTCAGTTATTTTTGTTAACTTTAGCTCTGTTTCACATTCTAAGTAAATTAAAGACTTTGGGGTTAATATATTTTTAGACTTAATAAAATCTAACGA
>CABXQE010000047.1 GCA_902514295.1 uncultured SAR86 cluster bacterium
AGAATTAATAGGAATCTTTACCTTAGTAAGAACTATCTCTTCCCACTCGTTTCCATTTAAAGGTTCACTAGGCAATTTATAAAAAGAAACATTACTTAGCGGAGAGTCTGATCCAAAAGCATTTTCTCCTCCCTTATTGGCGGTAACTACTTCTACTTTTCCATCACCATCAAGATCAGAGAAGAAAACTCTAATAAATGATCCTCTATTTAGTGTAGATTCAGGAACAGTCCTTTCCCATATAACTTCTCGATGGTCTTTGCTAGGGTTTTTAAAGTAAATTAGATGCGCTAATTCACAAGCTACCACTATATCCAACCAGCCGTCTCCATCGGCGTCTGCTACGTCAACATCTTCAGCAGAAGGTGCTTCCGAACCTGAAGCTAAAGTTGTAGAAGTCCACTCAAAAGGATCTTGGCTTCCCCAGGCTATCCTTACATAACCTTCAGGAACACCGTATTCAGTATCCAGTTCATGGACAGAAATAATATCTAAGTATCCATCCTTATCTAAGTCTGCCATTACTAACCCGTCGCTTCCAGCTAAGTCAGGAGGACCTATAAAAGAGTCATCTATAATGTGCTCTTTCCAAGATATATGAGGTTGAGCACTGGAATAACTAATAAATAAACCAGAGAAAATAAGCAATATTACTTTTGAAGAAATTTCCATAAATTATTGTTAAAGTTTATATCATCAGGAAAGGAACCCAGCCTAACTATTACTAATTCTTCACTGGGAACAATAGCCAGCACTCTGGATCCTAAACCCAAAGCAAGGATAGCTTCTTCTGGTGCATGTGGAAATAAATTGCCGGATGAAAGTTCTTTTTCCCATGTCATATGGGTTTTAGAATTATTGAGCCACCATAAATATCCGTAAGCTTCATTCATATTTTGTGATTTAGAAAAAGTGTCATCAAAAAAATCTATATCAGAGATAACATGATTAGTCCCAACTTCCCCACCATTTAGAATAAATTCACCAAACTTTAAAAGATCTTTTGCAGTAGTAACTAGACCATATTTTGCAGAATCTTTGGGAAATCCCATGCGACCCTTTTTTCTTTCCTTCCAAAAAGTCTCATTCATTTGCAATTCATCAAACAACCACTCTGATGAGAGCTCATTTATCGCGAGACCAGAAGTCTTCTCTAGAATATAAATTAGCTGGCTGTATGCTCTAGTGTTATACAGCCACTTTAATCCGGGCTCGGCATCATAATTAAAGTCTACGTCAAGACCAGAAGTCATTGTTAGCAAATTCCTTACCTTAATCAGACTCTCTTTTTCTTGCGCTAGCTGAGTCCATTTTCCAATGTAAGTGGTAACAGATTCATTAATATCTATTAATCCTTTCTGTTGAGCTATGCCTATTAAAATTGAAACTAGACTTTTTTGAATAGAAGCTACATCCTCTTGGCTTCTACCTTCTACAAATCCATGTCGAAGTAAATTAAAAAACATCAAACTCTTCGGCTTTAAATTTTTTCGAACCTTAAATTCTTTACTAACTATGATCTTTCCTTTCTCAGAAACCAGAAAACTGGAAGTGTTGTTTTCTTTTAAATAAGAATCAAGATCATCAGTGAATCCTGTTGTAACGAAAAATAATGAAATAAAGATTAGGATTGTTTTCATAGCAAAGATATCAACTATAAAGGAAGCAAAAAAAACGGCCACATAAGTAGCCGTTCTTATTGATTAATTATTAACCTTCAGAGGGAAGATTAAGTCGGATATTAGTAGACTTATAAAGTCTAGGCGTATTGCAATCATGAATCTCTTCTGGTCTCGTACCAGACATCATAGCTTGAAGTCTACCGTCTCGTGCAGCTCCATATTCTTCAACTGTCGAAAAGGAAGCGGCAAGAAGGTAGTCATAATCAGTGTCGATTGAAGAGCCTGTTTCAGGCCACCATCTCCAAACTCCTCCTTTAAAACCTCCAGCATCTAGGTATTCATTCCAGATTGCATCGTTAGCTTTAAAATCAGAATTTGAACTCCCTTCTTTTAAAGAACAAGATTGTACTGAAGTATAGTGAACTCCTCCTTCAGCCCATTGATTCTGAGGCGCTCTGACCTCAACATTAATATTCATGGATTGACTATCGCAATTAGTAGCTTTTTCCCATTTTTCTCCAATCTTAGCTGCGCCTCGCTGGAAATCATCTTGAGCTCTTCCAACATTTGCTAAAGAATTAGAAAAGCCTAAGAAAATAAAATCATTGCCAAAATCAGCATTCGATCTAAATATTGGAGTTAAAATCCAAGCACTATATGGTACGCCAAAATTATCGTCCCCATAGTCATTCCATTCTCCAATAACCTTCATTACGTCATCCATATCTTTGCCTTCTTCAAAATTGCATTGAATTGCTTCCATGCCAGAGATCTCTATATGATCATCAGCATAGATAGCATTAAAAGCAGAAAAAAGAATAGTTAATAGTAGTATTTTAATTTTCATATTTTCCTCTTATATATTTATTATTCAGAAACTTCAAAAGGTCTATTTCTTACGTTATTTGCTGCATAAACTCTTGGTTTATCACAATTCAATATGCTTTCAGGTCTAGGTGTTTTTTCCCAAAAAGCATCATCTATATATTCCCCTAATTCTTCCCAAGAGTTATAACTCACGTTCAAGAAGAAATCCCCTTCAAACGAATTAGAAGTCCCAGGCCCAGGCACCCATCTCCATACACCGCCTGTAAACCCACGTTTATCGTTATATTCATTCCAAGCTTTATCGCTTTCAGCAAGGTCCTTAACGGATTTTCCTTCTTTAAATGAACAGCTATAAACAGCAAAATAAGTAGTTTCACCTTCAACGAAAGGAACTGATGGTGTTCTTGCTTCTATAGCAGTGTAATAGCCTTGAGAAGCGCAATCACTTAATTTAGACCACTGTTCACTTGTTTTTGTTGCAGCTTCAGAAAACCATGAGTCTTGGATTGTTCCTAATTCTTTATGGTTATTTGTAAAACCAACCCAAGCAAAATCAAAATCTATTTCTTCAGATCTAAGAAACGGCGTCATTATGAAAGCACTATATGGAGCTGGCCAATATTCGTCTGCATAAGGGTTTAAAGACTTTTCAGCAAATTTAACAACGTCGTCCATATCTTTACCTTCCGCAACATTACATTGATAGCCTTCCATGCCATAACTGATTACATGATCATCCGCAGCTATATATCCAAAGCTTAATATTGAAAAGATAAGCGTTAATATTAATTTTTTCATAATTTTCTCCTAATTTTATAAACCACCCACGTATCTAACGTTTTGAGATTGATACATTCGAGCTGAATCGCAAGAGACTATATTTCCATAAATTGCTGTTTGTGTTTGTAATCCCCCACCGTTAACAAAAGTATCTGAACCTTCGCCCCATTCAGACATTGAAGAAGACACCAAAACATTTTTAAAGGAATAATCTATGTTAGAAGCAGCCCCTAGGCCAGGAAACCACCTATAGATGCCACCTTTATTATCTATAGAATCAAGGTAATTATTCCACTTAGCATCTGCTTCTGCTAAATCCATTAAAGTTGAACCTTCATTTAATTGACAATTACTAACCAATAGAACACCCGTGCCTGTTTCAGAAGTAATTTGAGCAGATCTTATAGCAGTTGCAGCGAATAAAGTCTGGGTTTCACATGAACGAACTTTGTCAAACTTAGCACCTAATTTTCCTGCATCGCTTAACCATGCGTCGTATATCTTTCCATAATTAGACCAGCTGTCAGAAACACCTAACCACCCAAAATCAAATGAATAATCACTTGCGGTTCTGTAATGAGGTGATAACACCCAGCCTGAGTAAGGGTGTTCGCTGTGCTCGTCTAAAAAATTATTCCATTCATCAATATGGCTCATAAAATCATCCATATCCTTATTATCTTTGAAGTTACATTGTTGTATTTCAAGAGGAACAAAGACTGGATTCTGAGGTATATGATCATCAGCTAAAAGATGGATTGAAAAGGTTAAAAAAAGAGGTAAAAGTGCCTTTGAAATAATATTCATTTTTTCTCCAAAAGTTAATAATCGACTTAGATCCTAATCAGAAACTTTCCCCACGAAATTAACTAAATGGAGACCTAAAACGTTCAATTAGTATCTCATAATGAAACTCTTTGTCTAGACAGAAGAAGTTTAGGGTCCTGTTGATCGTATTTATGAAAAAGAAAACGATTAATTTTTCTATTTGTTAGCTTTTATTCTTTTTTGTTGAGACAATCAAAGTATGAAGAAAATTGCTGTAATTGGTGCCGGAATAGCCGGTACAACTACTGCATATGCTCTCTTAAAAAAAGGTCATAACGTCACAATTATT
>CABXQE010000048.1 GCA_902514295.1 uncultured SAR86 cluster bacterium
GCCAGCAAAGGAAGAGGACGAAGATAAAAGTTCTTAAGAAGAACCTTCTCGTTTATTGATGCGGTCCTCAGACCGAAAAATATTACTAGGAAAATTAGGAAAACCTCATGGAGTGAAGGGTTTTCTCTATATCCACTATTATGGAGAAGACGCGAATAAACTCCCTGACTACGAGGGATTGTTTCTTGAAGACGGAAAGGCAGTAAAAGTAGAAAAGCTATTATTGCAAAAAGATAGGGTTATTCTTAAATTTCAGGAAACCAACTCAAGAAATGACTCGGAGAAGCTAAGAGATAAAGAGCTTTTTATTTTAGAAGATTCCCTTCCTGTATTAGATGACAATCAAGCTTACTACTTTGAATTAGAAGGTTTGAGCGTTAAGAATTTAGATAATGTTGACCTAGGAAAAATTAAGGAGATATTGGAAACTAATGCCAATGACGTTCTAGTCATAGAACCAACTGAAAACAGTGTCGATGAAAAAGAAAGACTAGTGCCTTACATAAAGGATAACGTCGTAAAAGAAATAAATAAAAAAGATAAAACAGTCTTAATTGATTGGCCGGAAGATTATTAAATGCATTTCAACTTAGTTACTATTTTTCCAGAACTCATACAGGATTTTGTATCTCATGGGATTATTTCTAATGCAATTTCCGAGAACAAATTATCTATTTCAACTTGGAACCCAAGAGAATTCTCAGAAGATAAGAATGGACGTTTAGATGATAGACCGTATGGTGGAGGATCTGGAATGGTTTTGCAGCCTGAACCTATTATAAAAACGGTTGATGCCATCAAGAAAGAAAATAAAACTTATGTTGTATGTGTGGCTCCTCACGGAAAAGCTTTAAATCAACAAAAATTATTAGAATTAAGCGAAAAGGATAATTTAACTATTATTTCTGGACGATACGAAGGTATAGATAATAGAGTTGAAGAAGCTTGTGTAGATGAGGTTTGTTCAGTAGGAGACTACATCCTTAATGGAGGTGAATTACCAGCATTAATTTTATTAGAAGGTATTTCTAGACTAATTGAAGGAGTCTTGGGTGACGATAATTCTATTGTGGAAGAGTCTTTTAATAATGGCTTATTAGAATTTCCTCAATACACTCGACCTGAAAAGAGCAATTACGGGAATGTTCCTGAAGTTTTATTAAGCGGAAATCATGCAGAAATTAGAAGATGGAGGCTAAAAGAGTCTTTGAGGAGGACTTTATCCACTAGACCTGACCTTATCGAAAGAAAAGAATTCACTTCTGAAGAAGCAGAATTAATTGATGAAATTAAAGGTGAAGGTTAATACTGTTATCTGATAGAATGCGCAACTTCAAAAAGATTAATTATAGAAATGAGTAGAAACAAGCACATACAAGCCGCAGAAGCTTCTCAGTTAAGAGATGATATCCCTGATTTTGCTCCTGGGGATACGGTTACTGTTGATGTAAGAGTTGTTGAAGGAAGCAGAGAGAGACTGCAACCGTTTGAAGGCATTGTTTTGTCTATAAAAAAGAGAGGTTTAGGCTCTTCTTTTATTGTTAGAAAGATATCTAACGGGATTGGAGTTGAAAGGACTTTTCAAACTCACAGTCCTATCATCAGCGGTATAAAAGTTAAAAGACGCGGAGATGTGAGACAAGCTAAATTATTCTACCTAAGAGAAAGAACTGGACGTTCTGCTAGAATTAAAGAAAAACTTTCTTAAGTCAATTTTATTGGGCTGATCAATTTATGAGCAGCAAATCCCCAGAATCAGAAGAATTAATCGATAACTTTATCGATGAACTTTGGCTTGAAAAAGGTCTAAGTCAGAATACATTGAGCGCTTATCGACAAGATATATCTACATTCAATAAATGGTTAAAGACAATCAATCTATTGGAAGTTACTAAAGTAGAGCTTCTTGATTATTTGGCCTATAGATTAAAAAAAGGATACAGCAGCAGATCAACGGCTAGATCATTATCTAGTTTAAGAGCTTTATATAACCAGCTCAGTAATAAATATAATTTAAAAGAAAATCCAACTGCAAAAATAGATAGCCCTAAATTAGGTCACTCTCTCCCTAAGGTGATATCTGAAGAAGAAGTAGAAAAATTAATAAATGCCCCTGACACAAAAGAACCTATAGGGTTGAGAGACAGAGCTATGCTTGAATTAATATATGCTTGTGGGCTTAGAGTTTCTGAGTTAATAAATTTAGATTTGTTGAATGTTAATCTAAGGCAGGGTGTTATAAGGGTTATTGGTAAAGGAGAAAAAGAAAGATTAGTTCCAATGGGTGAGGAGTCATTATTTTGGGTTTCTGAGTACATTAATAGAGCTAGAGGCACTTTAATGATTAAGGATGAAAGAGAGTCAGCTCTTTTTTTAAGTAAAAGAGGAAGTTCTATGACCAGGCAAGCCTTTTGGTATCGAATTAAGGAGTATGCCCTAAAATCAGAGATCAAAAAAAATCTTTCGCCTCACACCTTAAGGCATGCTTTTGCAACTCACCTACTTAATCATGGAGCTGATCTAAGGACAGTTCAACTTTTATTAGGGCACACCAGCCTCTCAACAACACAGATATATACGGAAGTAGCTAGACATAGAATGAAAGAATTACATAATGAGCACCACCCTAGAGGTTAAAAATGAATTTCTTAGCTAAATTATCATTAATTATTATTGTTTCCAGTTTCTCTCTTGGATGTTCTTCCAATGATGAAACTAGTAATGACGAAACTTTAACTATCGAGCAGAAGTTAAAAGAGATGTTGCCTGAATCTATTCAGCTAAATTCAATTAATTCAACTGACATCGAAGGTTATTACGAAGTAAATTTTGAAGGGGTTGAGCCTTTGTACGTTACTTCTGATGGAAATTATTTAATTTCAGGAGATATTTATCTCATAACCAAAGAAGGACTGGTAAATAAATCAGAAGCCCGTAGAGATTTTCAGAGAAAAGCTTTAATAGAAGGGATTGATGATAATCAGTTCATTATTTTTGAACCTAAAGAGGCAAAACACAATGTATTTGTTTTCACGGATGTAGATTGCGGTTACTGCAGGCAGTTTCATAGCCAAATTGAAGAATATCTTAATTTGGGAATAAAAGTTAATTACTTAGCTTATCCGAGAGCAGGAATTGGATCCGACTCTTATAGAAGAATTGTTTCTGCTTGGTGCGCAGATGATCCTCATTATTCTTTAACAGTTTTAAAACAAGGTGGTGAAATTCAAGATAATGTTTGCTCTATTAACCCTGTAGAAAGTCACTTTAATTTAGGTAGAACAATTGGAGTTCAAGGAACACCATCGATAGTTACCCAAGAAGGTAAATTAATACCTGGATATTTGCCTCCCGAAGAATTACTTAATTTACTTGATACAAATAGTTAGAATTGTTTAATGGATAAAGATTTTCCAAGAGTTAATCAATTACCACCGTATGTTTTTGATGAAATACAGACGTTAAAAGCTGTTGCCCGAAAGGAAGGTAAGGACATTATAGATTTTGGTATGGGGAACCCTGATCAAGCTACTCCTGAAGAAATTGTAGAAAAATTAAGGGAATCTTCTCTTAAACCTAGTACTCATAGATATTCACAATCAAAAGGAATACCAAGATTAAGGAAGTCTATTTGCGATTGGTATCAAAGGAAGTTTGATGTCACTCTAGACCCGGAATCTGAAGCCGTGGTTACAATGGGATCTAAAGAAGGTTTGGGGCACTTAGCCTTAGCTACACTTGATAAAGGA
>CABXQE010000049.1 GCA_902514295.1 uncultured SAR86 cluster bacterium
TTGCAAATCGAAACGCGGGAAAGAACACATCGGAGGAGTAGAAGTTTTATCCCACCACTCTTCAGGTTCTCCGTCTTCAGTCCAATCATCAGGAGTTGTTGCCTTCTGATAAAGAAAATTTAACCAGCCTTGAGCTCTTTCATTCAACTCTGGGTTATTGGTACTTTTTTGATTCATAAATTTATAGCTTAGAGCTTGGTCTAGAATTTATTTGTTGATGCCATCTATCTAGATTTTTAAGGCTTTCAGAAGGCTTAAGGTCTACCATGCTAGAAGCAAAATCTATTGCAGATAATAAAGTAATGTCCGCTACAGTATATCTATTCCCTGCAACGTATTCTGAAGAAGAAAATTCTCTATCCAGTCTCTTATAGTATGTGACTACATTCGAATCACTCGCTTTTTTAGCATCAGGGATTTGCTCAAAGAGGCCCATACTTCCAACAATTGGGCCGTTTACCCAGGAAATACCAATTTGCGTCCATAATTCCAATTCAATATGTCTATTCCTACTTTCTATATAAGACATTTCAAAAGAGTCTTCTCCAAATAAATTAGGTTCTGGAACAAGGCTTTCTAAATACCGGCAGATCGCTATAGATTCAGATATACACCTACCATCTTCTAGCTCAAGAACTGGTATCTTGCCACTAGGGCTTTTTTTTAGAAATTCTGGTGTTTTATGCTCTCTCTTGAGCATGTCACAGTTAACCAACTCAAGCTCTATATCTTTCTCATGAGCAAATATTTTTACACGCCTTGGATTGGGTGCTCCGGAAAAATCATAAAGTTTCATAAGCTTTAAGAGATAGCTGGCGCATCACTTCCAATATAATCCTCTCTTAGAGTTCTTTTTAAAACCTTACCTGTAGCGTTTCTAGGCAGTGCTTCAATAAATTCAACTTTGCTGGGGACTTTAAACTTTGCAAGATTTTCTATGCAATGTGAAATTAGATCTTTTTCTTCCAGATTCTCACTAGCCTTTAGGGATATGAAAGCGACTCCGGTCTCTCCCCACCTTTCATCAGGTACGCCAATGATTGCGGCTTCAGCTATTTGAGGTAATTGATATAGAACGTTTTCAACTTCTGCTGGATAAACATTCTCACCTCCTGATATGTACATATCCTTTGAGCGATCAACTATGTAAACAAAACCTTCATCATCAAATTTTGCAGCATCGCCTGTCTTCAACCAACCGTTTTCAAAGGAATCCTCTGTAGCTTCTTTATTGTTCCAATACCCTGGCGTTATATTTGGACCTTTTATATACAACTCACCCACCTCTTCCGAACCAAGCTCTTTACCTTTCTCATCCACAATCTTTATTTCAGTGTGAAGAAGAGCTTTCCCTGCTGATCCTAGTTTTCTTTCCGAGTCTTCAGCGGCCAGTCCTATTCCTCCTGGGCTAGTTTCGGTCATTCCCCATCCCTGTATCATCGAAACGCCTCTGTTTGACCAAGTTCTGAGGATTGCTTCAGCACAAGGAGCTCCTCCTATGCCAGCAATTCTTAAAGAGGATAAATCCGTTTTTTCAAAATCAGGATGATTCATCATAAATTGATACGGGGCTGGTACAGCAAAGAAATGTGAAACCTTATAATCAGAGTTTCCTAATATAGAAAGAGCCAACCCTGGATCAAATTCTCTGATTAGAATTAATTCCCCTCCTGCATGCAGAACAGGGTTTGCATAGCAATTCATGCCTCCAGTATGAAATAAAGGCAAAACAACCAATTGCACTGTGTCAGGCCCCACGAAAGCAGGAGATGCTAAGTTAATAACATTATAAAGTTGCATTTGATGATTAATCATTGCACCTTTTGGATGTCCTGTTGTACCTGAAGTGTACATAATCATGATTAAGTCTTCTTGAGTGCAATCAACTTTCTCGTAATTACTATCGGAATCTTTTATTGCTTGCTCATATTCACTAGAAGCGTCTTTTTTATCAATTTGAAGAGAACATTTGATGTTGCAATCTTCTAGCAAATCAATGGCTATACCAGAGAAGGATTCATCATATATTAGGGCATGCGGTGTACTGTCCTTTAATATGTATTCTAATTCTGGCTTAGTTAGTCTCCAATTAAGCGGCAGTTCTACTGAGCCTGTTTTTGCACAAGCAAATTCTAATTCAAAGAATTCCGCACAATTCTGAGAAAGGATAGCAACCCTATCTCCTTTCTTTACACCGTTAGCTTGTAACCAATTTGCTAACTGATTTGCTCTATCATCTAACTCTTTGTAAGTTAGAGTCTGATTATTACTTAAATCCCTTATCGCTATCTTATTGGGTCTAACATTTGAATGGTAAGCAGACCAATCATAGTGCTGAACTGTCATTATTACTTCCCTTTAATTGGTTACAAGAACACAATCATGATTAAATAAAAAAGTATTACAGCCCCCCCAAATATTCAAAAGAAAACCAATTCTCCTACCTACCTGTTCTCCCTTTGAGAACTGCCAAAGAAAGAAAAGAGCGCTTGTGAATAAGAGCAGAACAATAACACCTATATGCATATCATTTACTTTACTGACTAAACCTTTTACTCGCAAGCCTGACCTTTTGACTTATTTATATCTATAAAATTATTAAATTTAATATAGGAAATAAAATCACCGGTCCTCTTAAGAGATATAATAAGTAAATGAGAGGGTCACCCAAGCCTAAAATAAAAACCTCTATAGGCGTAGTTAAAAAATCTAAGAAGTCGAAAGGCTTTTACGTAGAAGACAATCGAGAATCCCAATTCAAACTAGGGAAAAAGGAAGTCTATAAAATAATGCCGGGTGACTTAGTTAAATTCTCTTTAGGAAAGAAGGAATGGGCGTTTATTGAAGAGGTTGTAGAAAGAAACACCGAAGAATTCGTAGGTTCTACCTTCACAAGAGGTAAAAAGCTCTACTGCAGTCCCATTGGATTTAAAAACGACATAAGGGTAGCTATTGGTGGGGATGTTCCAAAAACAATGAATCCAGGCTCTCTTGTCAAAGTAAAAATGACTAAACAACCGCAAGAAGGTCAGTTGGCTGAAGCTTATATTGAAAGAACATTTACAAGCGGTCTTGAATTAGCTTATGAAATTGCTATCTCCAATCATAAAATTAAAACTGATTGGTCTAAATCTGTAATCAATGAAGCCAATAAATTAAAGCTCAATAAGGAAGAAAACGGTCACCGTAAAGATTTAAGAGATAAAACATTCGTAACCATAGATGGAAAGAGTGCAAAAGACTTTGACGATGCTGTATTGGGAGAAAAGGACAAAGATGGTAACTACATTTTATATGTTGCAATAGCGGATGTTGCTAGATTTGTTAAGCAAGGAAGTGTAATTGATTTAGAAGCGGCAGAAAGAGGAACTTCAGTTTATTTCACTCAAAGGGTTGTACCTATGTTGCCCGAGATAATAAGTAACGACTTATGCTCATTAAGGCCTAATGAGGATAGGTTTTGTTTGGTCTGCA
>CABXQE010000050.1 GCA_902514295.1 uncultured SAR86 cluster bacterium
GTCTAAGATATGAGATTCAGGAAAATAATTTTCATAATCATAAAATTTCTTTCCTACTATTTTGTGCTCTAATTTAGAAATATTAATATTAGATTCCTGAAGTACACGTAGTTTTATAGATTTATATATTTCAAAAGATTTATGCCTATCTATGTGGTCTTCTTCTATGTTTAAAAGAATGCCTATTTCGGATTTTAATCCTGAGCTTGCTTCAATTTGGAAGCTTGAAATTTCTATGATGGCAATATCAATTTTTTGATCTAAGAAATCCAAAACTGGTTTTCCTATATTACCAATTGCCAATATGGACTTATCTTTTAAGAATCCTTGTAAAAGATGCTCTAACATAGATACAGTGGTTGTTTTACCATTAGTTCCCGTAACTAAAATGTTATAGCTCTGACTGTTTTTTAAATAAATATCAATATCAGTCTCAATAGGTATATTTAAGTGCTTGGCATGTTGAAATGCTTCATTCTCCATGCTTACACCTGGGCTTGGATAGATTCTAGAGATTAATTTGAAATTTCTTTCTGACATTTCTGGGTTAAGAATGAACTGTGTGTCTAAACCCTCTAACTCTTTTAAGTATTTATTATTTGGAGAAGATTCTAAGATATATAAAGTTTCTGCTGACTTAGCTAAATATTTAGCTAAGGAAACTCCTGTTTTGCCAAGTCCTATGATTAGGGGGATTTTATTCAACTTCGAAAATCTACCTTAACCTCAATAAAGCGAGACCGAGCAAGACTAACATGAAAGTAATTATCCAAAATCTTACAATCACCCTTGGCTCAGGCCATCCTTTAAGTTCGTAATGATGGTGTAAAGGTGCCATTTGGAAAATACGTTTACCTGTTAGTTTATAAGAAGATACTTGAACAATCACTGAAAGGGCCTCAACAACAAACAACCCTCCCATGACTAATAGAACATACTCATGTCTAATAATAACAGTAACTATTCCTAAGGCAGCTCCCAAAGAAAGAGATCCTACATCGCCCATAAAAACCTGAGCAGGGTAAGTGTTGAACCACAAGAAACCAATTCCAGATCCAACTAAAGCACCGCAAAATACAATCATCTCACCAGTTCCTGGTAAATAAGGAATATTAAGGAAATCAGCATAAATAATATTACCTGCAAGGTATCCGATAATACCTAATCCAGCTGCAACCATCACGCAAGGCAAAATAGCTAAGCCGTCCAACCCATCTGTTAGGTTTACTGCATTGCTAGTACCTAAAACAACAAAATAAGAAAGAAAGATAAAACCAACACCTAAAGGTATAGAGATATCTTTAAAGAACGGAACTATTAAACTAACTTCTCTAACGTTTTCATGGCTATAAAATAAGAAGGAGCAAGCTATGATGGTTATAACAGATTGCCACAAGATTTTGCTTGAAGCAGAAAGTCCATCGCTAGACTTATATTTAATCTTCAGTCTGTCGTCAATCCAACCTAAAACTCCAAAAGATATAGTTGTCAAGAAAGCTACCCATAAATATCTATTTTCTAGATCTCCCCATAAAATAACGCTTAAGATTATAGAGCTTAATATCAAGGTACCTCCCATAGTGGGGGTTCCTTGTTTGGAGATATGAGTTTTAGGACCTTCTTCTCTAATAATCTGACCCACTTGAATATCTTTCATTTTATTAATGAATCTTGGCCCTAAAACAAGTGAGAAAAGTAATGAAGTTAAAGTTGCTAATATTGCTCTAGTAGATAAGAACTCTACTACACGAAACGGCCCAAAGAATTCACTAAGATATTCAAATAAAGGTAATAACATAATTTAATTTTTTAATTTATCAGCAACAATATCCATTCTCGTTGATCTTGAACCTTTTACAAGGGTTACAGTATCCAGATTTATTAAATTCTTAGCACTTTTATATAACTTTTCATGACTTGAGAAGACCTTGAAATTTGTATTCTCAGAATCTTGAATACACTTCCATTCTTCTCCTAAGCAGTAAAAATAATCTACCTTATCCTTAGCATATTCGTAAACATCTGAATGCAAAGAACTTGAATCCCCTGCAAGTTCTTTCATTTCTCCAAATAAACATATCTTCTTATAGTTATTCATTGAAGTTATTAGATCAATAGATCTTTTCATTGAGACAGGATTCGAATTATAAGAATCATCTATGAGAATTGAATTAGCTATAGATTTATGAATAGAAAGTCTTCTTTCAGGAAAATTAACATTATGAAGTGCTTCCTTTACTTCGGAAATATCTATCCCAAGCACAGAACAAATAGCTAGCCCCATAGCTGCATTTAAGGTGTTGTGTATACCGACTCCATTTATTGAGCATTCTTCTATTAAACCATCATGCATTAATTGAAAGCTTGTTAAGTTATTCTCAACATCGGTGCTAGGGTTCATGACCTTAAAATCTGAATCTTCATGAATGCCAAAACTGACTACTTTCTTGCCATTTGTTTTACTACACCAAAATTTAAAATAGCTTGAATCTCTAGGGAGTACGGCTATTCCATTAGGATCATAAAATTTAAGAATACCTCCCTTTTCACCTGCTATTGAATCAGTATCTTTAAGACCCTGTAGATGGCCAGAAGAAACATTAGTTATAGCTGCTACGTTGGGCTTCACAAGTTTAGTAAGATTCTTTATTTCCCCAACTTGACTAGTTCCTATCTCAATCACAGAGCTTTTGTATAGATTTTCCATATTTAACATAGAAAAAGGAACACCTATATGGTTATTTTTATTTCCATCTGTCTTATGGGTTTTATGTATTTGCGATAATAAACTTGAAAGAATTTGCTTAGACGTAGTTTTTCCGTTGGTCCCCGTTATCCCAATAACATTTCCAGTAAAGGATGATCTGTTATGAACTGCAATAGTTTCTATAAAATCTAAAGTGTTATTAACAACAATAAAAGGCAAACTAGAACTAACTTCTCTGCTTACAATGAGTGCTCTTGCTCCCTTCTTCTCTGCATCTTCTATAAAGTCATGACCGTCAAAATTTTGTCCTTCAATTGCAATATAGACTTCCCCTTTCTTGATAGACCTGGTATCAATACTAAACTCAGATACCTCTAAAGAATCCCCACGCAACGAACCATTTGAAAATAAAGCTAGATCTTTTAATTCCATTTCTGTTTTAGCCTCCAGTTAAGGAAAGTAAAGTATCTCTATCATCAAATTTATTTCTTTTAGAGCCGACAATCTGATAATTTTCATGACCTTTTCCTGCGAGCAGCATGATGTTCATG
>CABXQE010000051.1 GCA_902514295.1 uncultured SAR86 cluster bacterium
GATATATCTTTTATAAAGCTAGACCTTAGATCTAACAGATCTAGGTCTAATAGATCTCTAGCTATAAATGGTCTGTTATTTGATAGTTCTATAGCTAGATTAATATTTTCAGAATAAGATTTAGACAACCATTCATAACATTCATTAAAGGTAGGGGTTGTTATTTCTACTTCAATCGATCTACTTCTTATGGTTGAAGGAATTTGGTGAATAAAATTTGTAGACATTACAAAAAATGTATCTTTAGGGGGTTCTTCTAAAATCTTCAAAATAGCATCTGAGGCATCACGTGACATGGATTCGATATTGGATATAGAGATAACTTTATTTTGCCCTAAAAAGGAAGATTCATAAATTTTTTCTCTTAAGCTTATTATTTGAGATATTGATAAATTTTTTTTACCCTCTTGTATTTGGACTGTATGTAAATCTGGATGATTGCCACTTATTATTAATTTACAAGCCTTACATTTACCGCATGAAACTAATTTGCTGTTTTCACATAAAATTGCTTCGCCAATACCATTAAGTAGATTTCTTTTTCCTAAACCGCCTCTACCGTAAAATAAGTAAGCATGGTGTAGTTTTTCTTTAGATAATGAATCGGTATATTTATTAAGCCAAGCAGGAAGGTTATGCATCTAAAAATTCAGTAAGGTGTTTTTCTACTTGTTTAGTAACTATTCCAATATCCTCTGAGCTATCTATAGTTTTTATACGGTTATTACTTGAAGCCAATTCTAAATAAGAATCTCTTATTCTCGAATGAAAATCTTTTGGTTCTCTTTCAAATCTATCTAATTCTGATCTTTTTTCTGCTCTTTGCAAAGCAACATCAACGGGTAAATCAAACAGCAGAGTAAGGTCAGGAGTAGGTAGTTTTAATTCAATGCTTAGGGAATCAATTAATTTAACGTCTAATTGCCTACCTCCACCTTGATAAGCAATAGTCGAATCTAAATATCTATCTGAAATAACCCAAATACCTTTATCCAAATTAGGGTTTATTAAATTATCTACATGATCTTTTCTATCAGCCATCATAAGTAACATCTCGACGGATGGAGAAATAGATTGGTCTTTGTCCAATAGTAATTCTCTTAATAGAGGTCCAAGAGGACCACCCCCGGGTTCTCTTGTAAGAACGTAATCAATTTTATTTTTATCTAGAATAGCCTTTATAACTTCCAGGTTTGTAGATTTCCCAGAACCTTCTATTCCTTCAAGAGTGATAAATTTACCTAGCATTGATTTGATACTTTAATACAGCTTGATTGTGTTCTTCTAGAGTTTTAGAAAATTTATGAAAACCATTGTTCATGGAAACAAAATAAAAAAAATCAGATTTCTGAGGATTTAATGCAGCCTTAATAGAGCTTAAGCTTACCAATCCAATAGGTCCTGGAGGAAGTCCTTTGTATCTATAAGTATTGTATGGATTATCAATCTTCAAATGAGATCTCTTTATGTTCCCATCAAAGCTTGAACCTAGAGCAAAGATAACTGTAGGGTCTGATTGAAGTCTCATGTTCTTTCTAAGACGATTTACAAAAACCCCTGCAATCATGTCTTTCTCTAAACCTTCTTTTTCTATAATAGATGCTAGTGTAATTGCTTCAATCAAGGAAGAATACGGTAAACCTTCACGTCTAACATTCCAAAGACCTATATAAATAGACTGCTGCTTATCAAAAGCTCTTTTTAACACGGAAGAAAATAAGTCACCTTTTTGGTAAAAAAAAGTATCTGGAAAGAATAATCCTTCCGTCTGCCCATTAATACCAAGTTTAAATTTGAGCATTTCTAAATCTTCATTGATGTCGTCAACAATCCCATCACTTTTGCCTAACTTAAAGATGTCTCTGGTTGTCATCCCTTCTAGGAGTTGAAGTTTTCTATAAAACGTAAGCCCTTCAGTAAATTTTCTTTGCAATGTAAATATAGACTCACTCGTAGAAAGTAAATATTCTCCTGCTTTAATGTTTTGGTCGGCATTAAGTAGTTTTGCATTTAGTTTAAAAACAAAACTATTTAAAATGTGCCCTCTGTTTTTCAATTCATTAGCCACCCCTTGAAGAGTTGACCCTTGTTTAATTTCAAATAAGAAATTTTCTTGAAAAGATAATTTATGATTGGTAACTAATAAGAAAAAAGTCAGTAAGGTAGAGAATAGAAGAATAATATTTCTTATGTTGAACACGCTTTATTCTACATCACAAAAGATCAAAGATGCATTTGTTCCACCAAACCCAAATGAATTTGATAAAGAATATTTGATGTTTCTTTGAGTCGCTTGTTTGGCAGAATAATTAAGATCACACTCTTCGTCTGGATCTTCTAAATTTATTGTTGGAGGACAAATATTATCTCTAATAGCCAATATAGAAAAAATAGCTTCTATACCTCCTGCAGCCCCTAAAAGATGCCCTGTCATGGATTTAGTTGAGCTAACTACTAAGTTATGGGCTTCTTCTTCAAATACTGATTTAATTGCTAATGTCTCTGCTACGTCACCAGCTGGAGTGGATGTTCCATGGGCATTTACATAATCGATCATTGCTTTATCTAAATTAGCATCCAGTAAAGCGTTGTTCATTGCTAGAGCCGCTCCTTCTCCTTCTTCAGGAGGTGCTGTTATATGGAAGGCATCAGCACTCATTCCAAATCCAATTATCTCAGCATAAATATTTGCGCCTCTTTTTTTAGCGTGTTCATATTCTTCTAGCATCAAACACCCTGCCCCTTCTCCCAAAACAAAACCATCCCTTCCCTTATCCCAAGGTCTACTTGCAGATTGAGGGTTTTCATTGTTCGTAGATAGAGCTTTTGCAGCATTAAATCCAGACATTCCTAACGGAGTTGTTGCCATTTCTGCACCGCCCGTTAACATCATGTCTGCATCTCCATATGATATAGATCTAAATGAAAAGCCTATTGAATGGCTTGCGCTTGAGCAAGCACTTGCTATTGATATATTAGGCCCTTTCAACCCGAATCTTAATGAAACATATCCTGAAACCATATTCGATATTGCTCCAGGAACAAAAAATGGAGAAATCTTTTTAGGGCCTTTCTTATTTAAAACAAGCTTATTAGCTTCAATGGTACCTAATCCACCTATACCTGATCCAATAGAAACTCCAATTTTATTTAAGTTTTCTGCCTCTAGATCCAATCCAGAATCTTGAATGCATTCGTCTGAAGCAATTAGCCCAAATTGAATAA
>CABXQE010000052.1 GCA_902514295.1 uncultured SAR86 cluster bacterium
TTATTTTCTACCTTAAATTCATAAAGGTCTTGTAAAGATAGAATATTATTGATACTCAAAATCCTTTTATACCTATAGCTTGTCTCACTTCCTTAATAATAGGACCTGAAATTGATAAAGCTTTTTCCGACCCTTCAATTAATGCTTTTTCAACGTATGGTTTGTCTTTTATAATTTTATTGTATTCATCTTTAAATGGTTTTAAGAATGAATTTAGTTCTCCAAATAATATCTTCTTAGCCTCTCCCCAAGCTATCCCTTCTTCATAAAGCTTCTGTAAATCATCAACCTTTTCATTTGTACTAATAGCCTTATAGATATTGAAAATATTACAATCTGATGAATCTTTAGGTTCTCCCGGCTCAAGTGAATTTGTTTTTATCTTCATGATCACTTTTTGCAATGCTTCTTCTTCGCTAAATACAGGAATTGTATTGTTGTAAGACTTACTCATTTTCCTTCCATCAATACCAGGAAGAACTCCTGTATGTTCATCTATTACCGCTTCAGGAGGCGTAAGGATATCACCGTAATGATGATTAAATTTTAAAGCTATATCTCTAGTCATTTCAATATGCTGTTTTTGATCCTGTCCTACTGGAACGGCATCTGCTTTAAACATCAAGATATCTGCTGCCATTAAAACAGGGTAGTTAAATAGGCCCATGTTTATGCCTTTATCAATATCTTTCGTTTTATTAGCTTCATTGTCCGTCGTTGCTGCTTTGTAAGCATGAGCCCTATTTAATAAACCTTTAGAGGCTAGACAGCTTAAAATCCAAGCTAATTCAAATATATGAGGGATATCAGATTGCCTGTAAAAAATAACTTTTTTTGGATCAAGACCACAAGCTAACCAACATGCGGCAATATCAAAGCTAGATCTGTGTCTTAACTCAGAATCTGAACTTTTAATTAAAGAGTGATAATCAGCTAGGAACAAAAACGAGGTCGTGTCTTTCCGTTCACTGGCCTTAATTGCCGGTAAAACTGCGCCAACTAGATTCCCTAAGTGAGGTACACCAGTAGTGGTTATTCCTGTTAAAACTCTATGCTCTTTGCTCACAAAAACTCCTAAAAGTATTCTAACTCATGTAATAAATAAAGTACTTGATAAGTAACCTATATGGCTTATTATTTTAGCAGTATTTATATGGCAAGAATCTTTTTAGCACTAACTCTTGAAAAGAATGTAAATGATCAAATCATAGGCATAAAGAAAGAGCTTAAATTAAATCTATTGAAGGATGCCAATATATCTTGGCAACGAAATGATAATCATCACCTTACAGTTTATTTCGTGGGCGAAATGGAGCCAGAACAAATTACTCAAATGAATGAAGGTCTTGATGATATTAATCTTACAGCTGTTTCAAGGTCTATTGAATTGACATCTATTTCTTTTTTCCCAAATGACAATAGCCAAGTGTTATCAGCTATAGTCAAACCTAGCTCTCACTTAAAGACCTTGTATGAGGAAGTGGAAGAAATAGTTGTTAACATAGGTCTTGGTTCTGATTTAAAAACCTATAGGCCGCATATAACATTGGGTCGTTTTAAAGAAAAAGACAGATCTCAATATGAATTTGAGATATTTGAAAAACCTATAAAAGGAAAAGTAAAACAACTAGATGTTTTTGAGAGCGAATTTAGTAAAGGAAAAACTGAATATACCCTTTTAAGGAGTTTAGAATTTTAGTAATCGAAGTTGAAGGGGTCAGTGCGGGTTTCTCACTGTGTGTCCAGTACCCTGCCTAGCTCACAGATGGTTAACTTTCGTTAATCCTTTCACCCTTCTTCTTCTGTCCATTTTTTTCCTGATTCGGGTCTCGAGGTCCGATTCTTTCCAAAATATGTCCTATGTGCAATTTATCAAAAAAATTTTATTATGCAAGAAAAAAAATAAAGAATTTTAAAATTTATCTTTCTAATCTTTTATACCAATCTTTTCCGTCTTTCTTTTCAAAGCTAGAAATAAAATTGAAGATTTCTTCTAAATCTTCAGATATAAATAATTCTTCAAAAGTGCTCTTTGGTAAAAAGCCCTCCTCTACTGAATCTTTAGAAAACTGATAAAGAGAAGAGTAATACCCATCTACATTAAAAAGTATGATGGGTTTAGAATAAAAACCTAATTGATTCCAGGCTAAAGCTTCAAATAATTCTTCCCAAGTTCCAACTCCTCCAGGCAATGAAATAATAGCATCTGATAATTCAGCCATTCTGGCTTTTCTCTTATGCATTGAAGAGACTATTTCTAGATTAGTTAAACCTTTATGTCCAACTTCTATAGCATCTAGCTGTTCTGTGATAATACCTGTTACTTTAGCTCCTTTGGACAAGGCTGCATCAGCAGTGACTCCCATTAAGCCATTGCTACCACCTCCATAAACCATGGAACATCCTTTATCAGCTAACGCGTAGCCAAGCTCCATAGCTTTTTCTGTGAATTCAGCTTTGTTTCCAGAGGCTGAGCCAGCATAAACACAAATGGATTTCATAATACCTTCCTTAACAACAACTATATCACCTATAATTATTTAAATGGATACCTTAAAGATAGATATTGTCTCAGATGTTGTGTGCCCTTGGTGCGTTATAGGCTTTAGAAATTTAAAGAAAGCAATGCATGAATTGCAAACAGAATTAAATTTTGAGGTCTCTTGGAAACCTTATGAATTACACCCTGAAATTCCTCAAGAAGGATATGACAAGAAATTGTACATGCAACAAAAATTTGGATCTTCAAATGGAAGAGCTCCTTACAATGAAATTACTAAAATAGGAGAGTCTATTGGTTTTGAATTTAACTTTTCTAAAACTGAAAGGATTCCCAATACATTTATGGCACATCGTCTTTTATGGAAGGCTGAGCAATGTGACTTGCAGACTGAATTATCAGAAGCTCTTTTTGAAGCTTACTTTTCTGATGGCTTAAATATTGGCTCAAAACAAATACTTGCTCAAATATCTGAATCTGTTGGGATGGATAAAAAAGAAATAATTAACTTCTTAGATTCTAAAGAAGGAGGTCAAGAAATAGCTGATCTAGAAATGAATTTTATAGAAAAAAGCATAGGGGCTGTTCCTACCTATTTTATTAATGAGAAATATATTATCCAAGGAGGACAGGAACCTGAAACATTTGTATCATTCTTAAGAAAAATAATCCAAAAAGAAAATGCAGCTAATCAATAGCGATAAGCTTTCGCATGCAAAAGT
>CABXQE010000053.1 GCA_902514295.1 uncultured SAR86 cluster bacterium
ACTATTTGTAGCTTGTGAAACGTTCGATTTAATTTCGGACCCCGGTTCTAAAAAAATTCTTTGTAAATCATTAATTTCTGTTGATTTTCGATCAAATAATGATTTTTTTATTAATAAATCATGCGTGACTATATTTTCAGCAACAATCTCTCCATTAGATAATTTAATCAATCCTCTTGCAGGGTATATCGGAACATTGATGATTCTGTTGTTTTCTGACTCAGTTAAATATTCTTGCCTGTCTAAAACTGTAAGCTCAATAATCTTGGATAAACCAACTACTATTAACAAAAATACGAAAAGAAATAAGAAACTTGATCTTTGTTTTAATCTCCTTAAATCATTTACATTACTTATAAGATCTTGGTCTGTTCTCATGGCTATCTATGGTAAGGGTGATTCTGGGTTATAGACCAGACTCTATAGATTTGTTCAATAATTAAAATGGGTACTAATGAGTGAGGAAAAGTTAAATCTGATAAGGACCAGGATAAGTGACTCTGTTTTATGCATTCAGAACTTAGACCGTCTGGTCCGCCTACAAGAAACGAGATATCTTTAGAAGAGTTCAGCCAGTTCTCAAAATTATTCTTTAATCTAATAGTATCCAGGCTCTTTCCTTCTTTATCCAAGCTTATAAGTACGTCTTCTTTCTTGGTGTTAGATAAAAGCAAGTCACTTTCATCTTTAATTGCTTTTGCAATATCATAATTCTTATTTCTTTGAATGGGCTTACACCCCTTCCAATTAATATTAATAGATTTATTAAATTTGGATTGATAAGACTCAAAAGCTTGCTTAGTCCAATCCGGTCTACTGGACTCTATACAAACAATATTAATTAACATTACAAATCAGGATCCCATAAACTCTCTAAATCATAAAACTCTCTAGCTTCTGAAGACATTAAATGAATAATTACATCTCCCGCGTCCACAAGAACCCAATCGTCACCACCTTGACCCTCTACCTTCACTTCTTTTATTTTATTTGTCTTTAATCCATCTATCACCTTTTCACTAATTGCCGTTATGTGCCTATTAGAGGTACCAGAAGCAATGATCATAAAATCAGTCAAAGAACTTATTTTTTTAACATTTATCGCTACTGGATTTACTGCCTTAATGTCTTCTAAGCTTTCAATTATTTTATTCTTTAAAGATATAGTCATATTTTATTGATATAAGTTCCTTTTATTTATAAGTTCATTTACCTCTTCCAATAGAAATTCTGAAACATCTGATCCTTTATTGATTCTATTCCTTATTTCAGTTGAAGAAATTTCAATTGGTCTAATTTTTAAAAGCAAGATCTTTTCATTTCCTGAACTTAATGAGTCTTTAACTATTGTATGACTCTTCAGTAAAAGTTTATAAGCTTCACTTTCCAAAGGTATTTCATGATTGGGTCGAACCATTACGATGATATTTACCAATTTTATAAAATCTTCCCATTGATACCAGCTATCAATTTCAGCAAAGGCATCTGAGCCCATGATCCAAACCAATGAATGTTCTGGATTTTCTTCAATTAACTCCTTCAGAGTTGAAATTGCGTACGATGGATCCTTTTTTTTAATCTCCCTGTTGTCTATTTCTACGTTGTCTACGCTTTTAAAAGCTGAGGAAACCATCCTAAGTCTCTCTTCTGAACTAACAGATGCTTGTCGGTGAGGTGGTATGCCATTAGGAATGACTATTACTTTGTCTAATGGAATCAATTCAAATAAATTCTTTATGATTTCTGTATGGCCCTTGTGTACAGGGTCAAAAGTACCGCCGAAGATACCAATAAATTCAGTTTTTGACTTACTCAAGATCCTCTAAGTTGAGAATTACCTTTTACTACGAACTTCTGCGAAGTGAGGCCTTCTAGTCCTACCGGTCCTCTTGCATGAATTTTGTCTGTAGATATTCCAACCTCAGCACCTAGACCATACTCAAAACCATCAGCCCAGCATGTAGGTAGATTATGCATTACAGAACTGGAATCGACTTGATCAAAGAAAATTTCAACTTTCTCATTATTTTCTGTAACTATAGAATCAGTATGACTCGAACCGTATGAATTAATATGCTCTATAGCTTCTTCTAGCCCTTCTACTATTTTGACTGACAGAACAGGGGCCAGGTATTCAGTAGACCAATCCTCCTCGTTAGCAGTTTTAACTCTAATAATCTCTTGAGTTGCTTTACAACCTCTTAATTCAACTCCTTCTGAATTATATCTCTCTGACAACTGAGGAAGTATCTTTGCAGCTACTTCCCTATGAACAAGTAACGTTTCCATGGCTCCACAAATGCCGTACCTGTAAGTCTTTGCGTTAAAGGCAATATTTATAGCTTTTTCTAGATCAGAGTCTTTGTCTATATAAACATGACATATGCCATCCAAATGCTTAATTACAGGGACTCTAGATTCTTCTGAAATCAGCTTTACCAATCCCTTTCCACCTCTAGGGATAATAACGTCAATCCACTTATCCATATGAAGCAAACTTTTGACCGCCTCCCTATCAATAGTTTCTACTAACTGAACGCTGTCTTTAGGAAGTCCCGACTCCTCAAGTCCGTCTTGTAAGCATTTCCAAATAATTTTGTTTGAAAGAATAGCTTCAGACCCTCCTCTAAGGATACACGCGTTCCCAGACTTTAAGCACAGTGCAGCTGCATCCGCAGTCACATTTGGTCTGGATTCGTAGATAATTCCTACAACCCCTAAAGGAACTCTCATTTGGCTTACATCTATTCCAGAAGGAGTAGGTTTTAATTTAGTTATCTCTCCTACTGGATCAGGTAACTCTGAAACTACTGTCAATCCAGAAATCATCGAATCTATTCGTTTTTCGGTTAATTCTAATCTATCAATTAGAGCATCTTCTATTTGCTTTTTCTTTGCCTCTTCCAAGTCTTTGACGTTCTCTTTTAGTATGTCTTGACGCTTTATATCCATTTTCTTAGCAATACTTAATAACGCATCATTCTTTTGCTTTTCCGAAGCTTGAGAAAGAATTCTTGAAGCTTTCTTGGCCAAAGCTC
>CABXQE010000054.1 GCA_902514295.1 uncultured SAR86 cluster bacterium
ATGCCTAAAGGATCCTAAATACATTGTTTCTGAACAAAGAATTAAAAGACAAGATCCAGAGAATCTTGAAGACATTCTAGATTTACAGAGAGAGAAGTTATTAATCGTCCCGGTATCTTTTTTTTGGGGAAAGCACCCTGACAAGCAACAATCGCTTTTTAAAATTATCTTTTCTCCTTCTTGGCGAACAAGCGGTTCTATAAAGAAATTTTTTAAAATTATCTTTCACGGAAGAAACCTGATTATAAAATTTCAAAAGCCTTTGAAGGTAGAAGAGTTAGTTGATCGCACAACTTCTAATAACAAAAATTCTCAACTCTTAAGTCGTTACTTAAGAGCTTTATTTAGAAGGTCTAAACAAGCAATGCTTGGTCCAGACATATCTCACAGGAGAACCATGGTCCGATCCCTTGTAAAAAACACTCATGTCAGAGAGGAAATTAATAAGCAATCTAAAGGAAGAAAGCCAAGAAAACGAAGATTGGTAAAAAAAGCTTACAAGTATGCTAGAGAGATATGTTCTGACTTAAATTACCCAATTGTAAGAATGCTTGTCAGAGGTTTTACCTGGTTCTGGAACACAAGATATGAAGGCTTGAACATAAGAAACATAGATGAGATAAAAGATATTTCTAAAGATAATGCTCTTGTTTATGTTCCATGTCATAGAAGCCATATAGACTATTGCGCCCTTACTTTTATCCTCTATGAGAACGGTCTCATGCTGCCTCAAGTTGCTGCTGGAAATAACCTTAATCTTCCTATAATAGGAACTATATTAAGAGGTGCTGGAGCTGTCTTCATGAGAAGATCATTTATGAAGAATACTCTGTATAGTACTGTTTTCTTTCAATATATAAGATCATTAATGATCAGGGGTAGCTCAATTGAGTTTTTTCCTGAGGGCGGCAGAAGTAGAACCGGTCTAAGTCTGCCTTCTAGGCCTGGCCTCCTTTCATTAGTCTTGAGAAGTTTCGCTTCGTTGAAAGGACAAAAGGTTAAAATTGTTCCAATCTATATTGGCTACGAAAAAATTCTTGAAGGTCAAAGCTATCTATCAGAATTATCTGGGTCTCAAAAAAAGAGAGAAAGCCTGCTGGACCCTTTTAAAGTTCTTAGAGACTTTAATAATTACTTAGGCAATGCATATTTAAGTTTTGGGAAACCATTAGACTTAGAAAGGTTTTTGCAAGAAAACGTTTCTGAAGACTTTCATATTGATTCACCATTAGATAGGCCTGATTGGTTAAAACCTACTACAAGTCTATTAGGAGATGAAATTGTAAGGTCGATAAATAACTCAGTAGCAGTTAGTTCAACAAGCCTATTTGCTATAAGTTTATTAACCGATCCTACTCAAGCTTTAAATAGGGAAACATTAAAAGCTAGGATTTCTTTCTACTTAACTCTCTTAAGTAAATCAGATAGATATAAAGATGTTTGGATAACTGAAAAAGATCCAGATGAAATAATTGATAGAAGTGAAAGATTAAAATTCATAAAACACCAACTTATTGGTTCTGATGAAGTATTTAGACCAAGCCCCATAGAAGTGGCTACCCTTTCATTTTATAAGAATAATATTAGTCATATATTTATGCTTTATTCTTTGATTTGCGAATCGGTAAGGTACGTAGAAAAAATTTCTAAAGCAGATATGTATGCATTAATTCAAATGGTTTACCCCATTATTAGCAGGGAGTATTTTCTTCAATCGTCTCAAATAGAAGAAAGAGAAATTGAAAATGCTTTGAAAACTCTTATTGAACAAGGCGTGCTTCACTCTAAAGAATCTGAGACTTATAGCAAACCAGATAATAATGGAGGTCATTTCAATAAATACTTATCTTTATGCAATATTTGCGAACCTAGCTTAAAGAGGTTTTACATAACAATGAGTGTCTTGTGGAAGAAGAAAAATATATCAAAAGATAAGCTTCAAGCTGATTGTGATTTAATTGCAAATGAATTAGAAAGGTTAGAAGGTTGGCCCTATCCTGAGTTTTCTGATAAAACAAAATTCCAAAACTTCTTAAGTCTTCTTATAACTGAAAGGTACGTAAAAGAAGATAAAGAAATATATTCCGCTTCAAAGGTTACTTTAAAGGCTCAAGAAAACTATACAGCATTTTTTGATCGTAAATTCTTAGAACTAGTCCGTGGCATTAACTAGAATTATAAATATCGTATCTAACCACCTTCCCCTTAATAGAGTGACTTGGTTTTATGTCTTCTAAAAATTTCGAATTTTTATGTCTTTTGACAATGACTCTTTTTGAAGATCTTTTAATTGCAAGATCTAACAAACCTTCTGTTTCCGCTTCTTGAGTTAAATCTCTCAATGTCTGGATAGCTCTCTTTGCCTTAGATTTTCCAACCCCTGAAAACATTGGGTCAATGTATATTAGATCGTAATTTTTTCTTGTTTTACTTAGGTGCTCAAAGCTGTCTATATTTTCAATAGAAAACTTATTAATAAGTTGAAGTAAGTCTTTGTCTGCTGCGTTGTTAATCCCTTCCTGTAATAAATAAAAAAGCCATTTTTCTCTCTCAATCAATAGAAGGGATTTGCATTTAGGGTTTTTAGCTATCTCTAATGCATCTTTCCCAAAACCTGCCGTTGCATCTAAAGCCATGAATTTATCTGGCAGGCCTTTTAGGCATCTAGATAATAAAGGGTCGTCGAAGCTAACTGACCAATCAAGGAAATTACAATAAATATCTTTTGATAACTTGCCTAAACCCTTTCTGATAAAAGAATGCTTGGATTGATAAATAAAGAAATATGATTGATTATATTTTCTTTTATCTATCGCTTCTTGACTTATAAATTTTAAATCGAATTCTTTAGCTAAAATAAAAGCT
>CABXQE010000055.1 GCA_902514295.1 uncultured SAR86 cluster bacterium
TTTCATTTAGAAATAATTTCATCTGATCTTTGTCTTCTTTTGTAATATTTATTGCGAAGTTGTTTGGGGAATCTTCCGGAATAGAATTCTGCCAAGACCCTAATAAATTTTTACTAGCTGAAAAAGTAATCAAACTCAGTCCTATTGCAACAGTAAAAGCGAATATTTGAAAAGAATTTCCTAATTTACGTCTTCTAAGTTCTGATAGAGCTAGATTAAGAGCATTTGAAGCACCCAAGCCTAGTTTTTTGTTTCCTAGTAATAGGTATATAGACCCTATACCTATAAAAGAAAAACCAATTACACCTACAAAGATTATTAGAGATAAGGTTATTTGATTGGTATAGAGGTATAGGAGTACAAAAAATGCTAGCAATCCAGCAGAGATGACGGAAAGAGATCCTTGATTTAAACCAACGTCATCCTTTAAAACCTTCATTGGTGATATAGATAGAAGTTTTAAAATATGAGGATATATAAAACCAAATTGACATATAAATGCCGTTAAACAGGTTACTACTAGTGGGTATAATCCTGGCGCAGGGAGTTCCGTCGGGAAGTAAGTTGACATTATATTAATAAAACTATTTTGTAGTAACCAACCAAAGAAAAGCCCAAAAATTAGAGTCAATACGGTTGTGTAAAAGAAGATTAGAAAATATAAAGCTTTGATATGTAGCGTTTTCATTCCCAAAGTCTTTAAAATTGCGACATAACTTATATGGCGCCTTGTAAATCTTTGAGAGGCTATGCTGATGGTGCATGCAGATAGCAGAACAGCTATGAGTCCGCCTAGGAGAAAAAAGTTTTCAGATCTATCAACTGCCCTACCAAGAGAACTAGCATCCTCCCCAAGCATTTCAATCTCATCTCCACTTTCTCTTATTTCTTCAAGGAAATTTCTAATAGAAAGAATCTCATTTTCTGGACCTGTAAAAAGATAGTTATATTCCACACGACTTCCGGGTTGAATAATCTGAGTTGATTCAAGATCAGACATATTCATTATAGTTTTAGGAGCAAACGAAAAATTCCCCGAAGCTCTATCAGGTTCGTAATTGATAGTATCAGTAAAGATAAAACTTTTATCCCCAATGTAAACCTCATCTCCATAATCTATTTTTAATAAATTCTGAAGACGTTCATCCATCCATACTTCACCGGGTTCGGGATTATCCTTTGTTGAGTAGACGCCTTCTGAATTTTTTAATTCGAGTGAACCTATTAAAGGATAGGAATTATCAACAGCTTTAACTGAGCTTAATTGCATCTCTTCTTCGGAAAATATTACTGATGCAAATAAAGCCATTTCCATAAACTCGGAGTCTTTGATATCTAAATCATTTAATAATGGCAATAATTTATTTGTATTTGATTCAAACTTAAGATTTCCACCAAGAAATTCCTCTGTTTGTGTACTTAGAGCTTGTTCTAGTCGATCAGTAAAAAGAGAAATCCCTGAAACAATTGTAATTGCAAGGGTTAAGGAAACTAACATAGAAGTAAGATAACCCGATCTTATTTCTCTTATGATGAGCTTTATAGATAAACCTAAAAGCATTATTCGACTATTTTCCCTAATTTAAGACTTATAGTTTTATCACATTTTTTTGCTAAATCATGGTCATGAGTAACAACGACAAGGGCATTGTCTGTTTCGGAATTAACTTCAAATAATAAATCTGATACCAGTTTTCCAATCTTTGAATCTAGATTACCTGTAGGCTCATCTGCAAATAATATTTTTGATGAACAGGCAAAAGCTCTAGCAATGGCAACTCTTTGCTGTTCACCACCTGATAATTGATTTGGGTAGTGATGTTGTCTATCTTTTAAGCCAACTCTTTCCAGAAAGTATTCGGCATTGCTTTTAGGATCTGTTTCAGATTTTAATTCAGAAGGGAGCATAACGTTCTCAAGAGCAGTCAAGCTTGGAAGAAGTTCAAAAGATTGGAATACAAATCCGACTTTTTCTTTTCTAATCGAAGCTCTTCGCTCTTCATCTTGGTCATGGATCGGTATGTTGTCTAAGAAAATTGTTCCACTTGATGCACTATCTAAACCAGCCAATAATCCTAAAAGTGTTGATTTTCCAGAACCAGATGGCCCAGTTATGGCTAAAGATTGGCCTTCTTCCAAGCTGAAAGAAACATCGTCTAATATTACTAATGAAGAGTCACCGGAAGTTACCTCTTTCCTGAGATTATTTACTTTTAAAATCATTTTTGTGATTAAATAGGTGTATTATATAACTATAACACCCCTTAATTACGAAAGAAAATTTATTCTCAACTTGCAATGAATAAAAATCCCGAAACTTACTTGTAGGCTATGAAATATCTCTCAATTTTAGTTATATTAATATTTCCGTTATCTACCTATGCAGATTCTAAAAGTGAATCTTTATTGATATATGGTGATAGCATAAGTGCTGGATATGGCATGTCTAAAGAAAAGCAATGGTCGGTAATACTTCAAGAAAAAATAAACAAAGAAAACCTTAAGATCAAGGTTATTAACTCGAGTATTTCTGGAGAGACTACCAGCGGAGGTCTTGCAAGAATAAGCCAAACAATTGAATCAATTAAACCAGATTATTTATTACTTGAATTAGGAGGGAACGATGCTCTTAGGGGCTATCCGCCTAGGCAGATTGCTGCTAATTTAGCTGAAATGATTAAAATAGCAGACTCTGCAAA
>CABXQE010000056.1 GCA_902514295.1 uncultured SAR86 cluster bacterium
GCCTTCCTCTTGGACTCTTTCAGCAAATGCAACCATCTCGGCATCTTCTTTTTCGTCAAGCTTTTCTCCTAATCTTGCTGCTCTTGCTCTCCTAACAATAGACATAACCCCAGCTATTTGTTGAGGTCCCATAACAGCTATCTTTGCTGTGGGCCAAAGAAAGGTGAATTTATTATCGTATGCTCTTCCGGACATGGCATAAGTACCCGCTCCGTAGCTTGCACCTAAAATAACCGTTAGGTGAGGTACTGTTGAATTTGACACAGAATTAAGGAATTGCGCTCCTTTTTTTATTTGACCGTCTCTTTCGTAATCTTTACCTACAACAAAACCTGTTATGTTTTGTAAGAAGATAATAGGAACATCTATCTGGTTACATAATTGAACGAAGTGAGCTCCTTTAGAAGCTGTATCAGGAAAGATAGGTCCATTGTTTCCTAAAACTCCGATGGTGTACCCATGAATAGAAGCAAATCCACAAACTATGGTTGGTCCAAATAAAGGTTTAAATTCTTCAAACCGGGATCCATCAGTGATTCTTCCAATTACTTCCCTTACATCAAAAGGTCTTTTTAAATCTGGATCTACAAGTCCAAGTAAATCTTCTGAATCTAGCACAGGATCATCTGGTCTGAGCTTAGGTTTAGTACCTTCTTTTCTCCAATTTAAATGGGAAACTACTTCCCTACCTATCCTTAAAGCATCCATTTCATCTTCTGCTAGATAGTCAGCTAAACCAGAAGTTTCTGCATGCATTTGGCCTCCACCCAAGGTCTCATCATCAGACTCTTCTCCTGTAGCCATTTTGACGAGTGGTGGCCCTCCAAGAAAAACCTTAGATTGTTTTTTAATAAAAATATTGTAATCAGACATGCCAGGTTGATAGGCTCCGCCTGCAGTAGATGAACCAAAAACAATCGAAATAGTAGGTATTCTCAGTTTAGATAATTCTGTTACGTCATAAAAAGTTCTCCCAGATTCAGCAAAATGACCAGCTCCTAATATAGTTCCTTGAGTACTTCCTTTTCCTTTGCCACCTCCCATTCTTAAATCGCCACCAGCAGATTCTACGAATTGAACGTAGGGTATTTTATTAACTCTTGAAATTTCCATTGCACGAGTCCATTTTTTACCTGAAAACGCATGCATAGCTCCTGCAAGGACAGTAGGGTCGTTAGCAAAGATCACGCATTCTGTTCCAGCAACAATACCTATTCCTGCTACAGCACCTCCTCCAACTGGATAAGCGGAAGCATAAGCAGCTAGAGAACTAATTTCTAGAAAAGGTGTATCTGGATCTATGAAGTTCGCAATTCTGTCTCTCACAGCTAATTTTCCTCTTGCTGCCAGTCTTTCATGGTGGTGCATACCACCACCAAGTTCAACGTAGTCTAAGAGATCTTCAATGCCATCTAGTTTTTCTAACATTGCTTCTTTGTATTTAGCAAATTCCTCAGAACTGTTATCTATCTGGGAAACAACTGGAGGGGCTAATAGAGTATTTTTCATAATATGTATATTAAAGCTTTATTTAAGATCTTAAATGTTTTAACTTCTAGTTACTTTAGTGAATTGAATATTACCAATAAGATTTTGTTAGAGAAAGGATATTTTTTTATTCATAAGCAATGAAAGCAAATAGATTACATATCGGATTAGTTTTATCTGAGCTATCTAATGATTTTATTGATGAAGATCTAATGAAAGAGGCAAAAATAAGATCTTTAGGAATAAAATCTACTGTTCTAGCCCATTACATAATCTTAAGGTCTGAATTCCATTCAAATCTTTAAGCTTATTAACTAAGAATTTATGCTACAAATTTTAAAGTAGATAATTTATTCTATAGGTAAGGGGAAATTATGAATCAAAGTAAAACATCATTAAATCCTGATGTCGTGATTGTTGGAGCAGGTGTTGCAGGAATTTACATGCTACACAAACTTAAAAATATGGGATTAACAACTGTAGTGCTTGAAAAATCTGATGAGCTCGGCGGTACTTGGAATTGGAATAGGTATCCCGGAGCAAGATGTGACATACCTTCACTCGAATATTCTTATCAATTTGATGAAGAGCTTCAGCAAGACTGGAATTGGAGTGAAAAATATTCTGGTCAGCCTGAAATTCTAGAGTACCTAAATCATGTAGCAGATAGATTTGATCTTAGAAAAGATATAAGTTTTGAAGAAGAAGTTATTGAGGCTAAATTCAATGAAGAATCTTCATTATGGAAAATAAAGACTAACAAAGAAAATTATGAATCTAAGTTTTGTATCTTTGCTACTGGATGTTTATCTGTCCCCAATAAACCAGATATTGAAGGCCTAGATAATTTTGAAGGCCAATTATTATCAACATCTTATTGGCCCAGAGAAGAAGTAGATCTTTCTAATAAAAATGTTGCCATTATAGGTACAGGCTCTTCGTCTATTCAAACTATCCCTGAGATAGCAAAAGAAGTAAAAAATCTATATGTATTCCAACGAACTCCCAATTATTCAATACCTTCTAATAATGGACCTATGGATAAAGAGGTAGAGGCAGATATTAAATCAAGGTATGCAGA
>CABXQE010000057.1 GCA_902514295.1 uncultured SAR86 cluster bacterium
GGGAGGCATTCAAGCACTAAAGGGCATAGACCTTGAAGTGGATGAAGGAGACTTCTTTGCTTTGTTAGGTCCCAATGGTGCAGGTAAATCCACAACTATTGGTGTTATTAGCTCTCTAGTAACTAAAACTTCAGGCCAAGTAAAAATACTAGACATAGATATCGACGAGAATCATTCGCTAGCTAAAAAGAAATTAGGTGTTGTTGGTCAAGAGGTTAATTTTAATCAATTTGAGAAAGTGGGTGACATTATTAGAAACCAGGCCGGTTATTTCGGATTAGGATTTCGAAAATCTAAAGAAAATGCCAAGTATTACATGAAGAAATTAGATATTTGGGATAAAAGAAATGAGCAAGCTAGGAAGCTTTCTGGCGGTATGAAAAGAAGGATAATGGTAGCCAAGGCTTTGGTTAATAATCCTGAACTGCTGATTCTTGATGAGCCTACTGCGGGAGTAGATATAGAGTTAAGGCGATCTTTATGGGATTTCTTAACCGAGATAAACAATAATGGGACTAGCATTATTCTTACAACACATTATCTAGAAGAAGCAGAAAGGTTATGCAGAAATATAGCCATAATAGATTCTGGAGAAATTGTTGAAAATACAAGCATGCAAGAATTGCTAACAAGATTAGAAGTAGAGACATTCATCCTTGATTTGTTACAGCCAATTAATAAACTGCCTGAAGTAAGCGGATTTGAGATGATTTTAGAGAACCCCAAACGTATTAAGGTGACTGTTGAAAAAGAGCAGGGTCTAAATGCAATATTCAAGTCATTATCAGAGTTGGGTATTGAAATATCTAGTATGAGAAACGAGACAGGAAGATTGGAGGAGCTATTCTTGGGCCTAGTAGAGCCTTCTTTAAAGGAGAAAGATTAGTGAGTGCTTCTGAGCAGATTAAAGCTTTAGCCACAATTCTTTATAAGGAAATCCATAGATTTATGAGGATCTGGACTCAAACTCTCATCCCTCCAGCAATCATGATTATGCTTTACTTCGTAATTTTTGGAACTCTCATCGGTAAACGAATAGGTCAAATGGGTGGTTTTGACTACGTACAATTCATGATTCCGGGTCTTATAATGATGTCTGTTATAAGTAATTCTTACTCAAACGTAGTTTCATCTTTTTTTGGACAGAAATTTGCTAGAAGCATTGAAGAATTACTAATAACGCCTCTACCTCATTATTTAATACTTACAGGTTGGATATTAGGCGGAGTGGCAAGAGGGCTTTTGGTTGGTGCAATAGTTACTATAGTTTCTTTATGGTTCTACGATTTAAATGTCAATAATTGGCCGCTATGCATCTTTGTTGTTATTTCTACTTCTGTTTTATTTTCCTTAGGTGGTTTTTTAAATGCTTTGTTTGCAGAATCATTCGATGATATTTCTATTATTCCAACTTTTATTATGCAACCTTTAATTTATTTGGGAGGAGTTTTCTATTCAATTCAACTACTTCCTCCTTTTTGGCAAACTGTTTCATTGGCAAATCCAATACTCTACATGATTAATGCTTTTAGATTTTCCATATTAGGCTCTTCTGATTTGGAGGCTCTAGGGTTCTCAATTTATTCTGCCTTAGGCATGATAGTTGGCTTTATAGTTTTGTTTTTCGGTATTTGCTTGTGGTCGTTAAACAAAGGAAGAGGCATAAGGTCTTAATAGATGCCTGATTCGTCTTTAGGAGAAAATACCAATTACCCAATAGGTTATGGCCCTTCAATACTGGTTGGATTAAATAGGGCTGACTCAAGACAAAAATTACGCCTTGATAGCAATAACTACGAAATCTTTGGCATTGATTCCTGGACTTGTTATGAATTGTCTTGGTTGAACGAGAATGGAATACCAAGAAACAATATCCTTTACTTCTCTTACAGTTGCCATTCAAAGTTTTTTGTAGAGTCTAAATCTTTAAAGTTATATTTATATTCATTAAATAATAAAAGGTTTTCCTCTAAAGAAGAGCTTATACAAACTATAAAAGGAGACCTAGAATCAGCTTTAAAGACTGATATTTCTTTAGAAATATCTACTGAACCAAGGGAAATAATTTTCAATGAGAATTGCATTGATTCCTTGAACATCGAGGAACCCAGTACCCAACCTAATTCTTTAGTCTTATTGTCAAACGA
>CABXQE010000058.1 GCA_902514295.1 uncultured SAR86 cluster bacterium
AAAAAAGAATACCTAGACGAACACAGAGGTGAATTCCCTAGACTGGATGAAAGATACAGTATGTCTAATTATCGATATGGTATATATGCTTCAAACGATGGAAACTCTTCTCAAGGAATTAGTTTTAATTCAATTACCAGATATGACTATGATACGGGTAAGAAAGACGTCTTTTCTTTATCAAAACACGATGCAGTAGAAGAGCCTATATTCGTGCCTAAATCACACGATTCTAATGAAGGTGTTGGTTATATAATTGCTTTAAGCTATTTAGGAAAAGAAAATCGTTCTGATTTAATGATATTCGATGCTGAGAATCTTTCGTCAGGGCCTATAGCAAGAGCAACGCTTCCTCATAGAATTCCATACGGATTTCACGGAAATTGGCGACAAGGAACTTAATTAACCACCTAATTTTTTAATAACAGAATTTAAATAATCAAGTTTCTCCGTACTGTTCTCTAATTCCAGCATGGTCTGCTTTTCTGCAGGAGTAAGAGGAAGCAAGCTCCCAAGAATATAGCTAACATTAATAGCGTTCTTAAGATCTATTTCCAGGTTTAATTTTTTTACTTCAGGGTGGTTACTTATCTCTATCAGCATACTCCAGATTTCTTTATAAGAAGGGTCTTCCGAAAGATCTTCTCCAAATTCTTTTAACTTAGAGATCTTAGCTAGCAATAACTCATCATCTTGCTTCCATCTATCTAGAATCTTAACTTTGTTTAATCCTTTAACAGTTATTCCAAGTAGTCCATTCTGTAATTGATTAAAATCTACAATCTCCACATAAGTCCCAACTTCATGAAGATTTGGCAACCCTTCTGTATATGCCTTCTCATCGTTCTTAGTTAAAGCAATACAGAACCCTTCTTCTCTAGCTAAGCTATTTTTTACCATATCTAAATATCTTGGCTCAAAGATCTGTAAAGGTAAGTAGGCACCAGGGAGAACGTTGATTGAAAGCGGGAATACGGGGTAAGTATTAATTTCCTTCTCTTTATCCATTTTCTAATTTATGGATTATTTTTTGTGACAAACCATCAAAATCTGCATTAGAGATAACAACAATTACAGTCTTTGTTTCGATAGCTTGAATTATCTCGTTAGAAGTTTCTTCAGCCGATTGAATTAATCTAGACCTATTAACATCAGAGTCTAAAAATTTATCTACTTGCGTTTTATCTTCACTTTTCCAAAAAACTTCATCTGCTTCTTTTGTGGCTTCAATTAATACATCATCATGATGCCCAGACTTCATGGTATTAGACCTTAATTCTATGGCTGCAATAATTTTGTGATCTTTATATTTATTGCGAAGACCTGACAAAGTCATCTGAATAGCAGTAGGGTGATGAGCGAAGTCTTCCATTAAAATAATATTTTCACTTTCCATGAGAATATCTTGTCTTTTAGAAACACCTTTAAAATTTGATAATGCTTCTAGCGACTGATTAAGAGTTATTCCATATTTACTAGTTGCTAAGATTGCGCTCATGGCATTCCTAGCATTATATTCACCAAACATTTTCCACTTTAATTCACCTTCATCAGCTCCTACCTTGAATCTTATTTCTGAAAAATCTGGCAAAATCGAAGTGTAATTATTTTGAGCCTTGTCCCTAAATGAATAGCTCTCTTGTTTACTCCAACACCCCATATTAAGTACTTTGGATATGTTTAAATCATCTGTAGGAAAGATAATTTGAGCCTTCTCTGGCATTGACCTTATCAAATTATGGAATTCTTTATGTATGGCGGCTATATCTTTAAATATATCAGCATGATCAAATTCAATATTATTAATAATCAAAGTGTCAGGCTTGTAATGAATAAATTTTGATCTTTTATCAAAAAAGGCTGTGTCATATTCATCTGCTTCAATAACAAAAATATCTTCAGACCCTTTTCGTGCAGATTTCTTAAAATCTTTTGGCTTCCCAGCAATTAAATAACCCACATCAATCTTCAAGTACTCAAAAATCCATGCAATCATTGCAGTTGTTGTAGTTTTTCCATGAGTTCCAGAAGCTGCTATGACCCTTTTGTCTTTGAGTATGAAGTTATATAGCCATTGAGGTCCCGAAATTAAATTGGCTTTTCTATTGAGTAAT